>NZ_JHBX01000105.1:0-167957 GCF_001273855.1 Leucobacter japonicus
TTTTGTGCGCCCGCCCCCTCCCCGCCCCCGCCCCCCAGCTCAGCCGCCACCCCCCCCCCCCCGAGTGCACCGGTTTAGCGCGAGATCGCGTGTGATTCTCTGGTGCGCTCGAAGCGAGGGGGTGCGTTCGACGTCAAAGGATGTGTTCGGGGGTGCCGCGAGAGTTCCTGGGAGGGGGCGCTGGTGGGCGCGCGGGTGCTGCTGACCCCAAATGCGAGGTCAGCAGACCGAAGTTAGGGTCGGTATACTAGCGCTTCTGCACTGCGCTTGGTACTGTGTTTCGGCTGCGCCGTTCCGTCGAGCATGCTCCGCGTGCCCGGAAATTCGGTGCAAAGTGGAGAAAGGATCCTCGTGGCCCTCATCGCTCTGACACTCCGACACGCGAAACGGTACTGGCCGTTCGTCGCCGCGGTGCTGGTGTTGCAGTTGCTGTCGACCATCGCCGCGCTCGCGCTTCCGAGCCTGAACGCGCAGATCATCGATCAAGGTATCGCCCAGGGCGATACCGCATTCATCTGGAGCACCGGCGGCATGATGCTGATCGTGTCGCTCGGCCAGGTCATCACGGCGATCGCCGCCGTGTACTTCGGGGCGCGCACGTCGATGGGCATCGGCCGTGACCTGCGTCGCGAGGTGTACCGCAAGGTCGACTCGCTGAGCACGCTCGAAGCGACGAAGTTCGGCGCGGGCACGCTGATCACGCGCGGCACGAACGACGTGCAGCAGATCCAGATGCTCGTGCTCATGACCCTAAACTTCATGGTCACCGCTCCCATCATGGCGATCGGCGGCATCATCATGGCGCTGCGCGAAGACGCCGGAATGTCATGGCTCGTGTGGGCGTCGGTCGCGGTGCTCGCCGTCATCGTGAGCTTCCTCGTGTGGTTCCTGCTCCCGCTCTTCCGCACGATGCAGACCCGCGTGGATGCGATCAACAGTGTGCTGCGTGAGCAGATCATGGGCATCCGTGTCGTGCGCGCATTCGTGCGCGAAGACTTCGAGAGCGATCGCTATGAGGTCGCCAACCGCAACATCACCGAGGTTTCGGTCAAGGTCGGCCAGGTCTTCGTGCTCATGTTCCCCGTCATCATGATGGTGCTGCACTTCGCGACCGCCGCCGTGCTGTGGTTCGGCGGGCACCGCGTCGACGAGGGGCTTGTCGAGGTCGGATCGCTCACCGCCTTCCTGCAGTACCTGCTGCAGATTCTGATGGCCGTGATGATGGGCGTCTTCATGACCATGATGATTCCGCGCGCCGTGGTGTGCGCGGAGCGCATCCGCGAGCTGCTCGATACGGAGTCGACGCTGGCGTTCCCGGAGCAGGCGTCGGCTCCGACCCCGCACGCGGGCCGCGTCGAGTTCTCGGGGGTCACCTTCGGATTCCCGGGTGCTGAGAAGCCCGTCATTCGCGACGCGAGTTTTGTCGCCGAGCCCGGCAAGACGACGGCAATTATCGGATCGACCGGCGCCGGCAAGACCGTACTCCTCAATCTGATGCTGCGTCTGTACGACCCGCAGTCGGGCTCCATCACGGTCGACGGCGCGGAAGTGTCGCACCTGACGCGCGAGCAGCTCTCCGAGACGCTGAGCCTGGTGCCGCAGCGCCCGTACCTGTTCTCGGGCACGATCGGTTCGAATCTGCGGTTCGGCCGATCCGACGCCACCGAAGCGGAACTGTGGGAGGCGCTCCGCGTCGCCCAGGGCGAGGACTTCGTGCGCGAGAAGGAGAAGGGACTCGACGAGCCCGTTTCCCAGGGCGGCACGAGCGTGTCGGGCGGTCAGCGACAGCGGCTCTCGATCGCGCGCGCCCTCGTGGCGAAGCCGCGCGTCTACCTGTTCGACGACTCGTTCTCGGCACTCGACGTGGCGACCGACGCTCGACTGCGTGCGGCGTTGCCGAGCGCGACGGCGGGCGCGACCACCATCATCGTTGCGCAACGCGTCTCGACGATTACTGAGGCTGATCAGATTCTGGTCGTGGAAGACGGCGAGATCGTCGACCGCGGCACCCATGACACATTGCTGGAAACGAGCGAGGTGTACCGCGAGATCGTGCGGTCGCAGCTCGAAGAGGCGGAGGCGGCGTAATGGCACGCGAGAAACAGCGCGGAAAGCGCGGGGCCGTGGCTTCGACCGACACGGCGGAGTTCGAGCTGCCCGATGACTACCAGCCCGACGGCGACGACTGGTTCGGCGGTCAGGCGACGAAGAAGGCCAAGCACTTCTGGCCCTCGGCGAAGCGACTGGTGGGCCTGCTCGCGCCGCACAAGTGGCAGTTCTCGTTCGTCGTGGTGCTCGTGGTGGCGTCCGTGGTGCTCACGGTCATCGCGCCGAAGATTCTCGGCCAGGCGATGGATGTCATCTTCAACGGCATCCTCGGCCAGCAGCTGCCCAAGGGCGTGACGCTCGAGCAGGCCGTGCAGGCGGCCCGCGACTCGGGCAATGACCAGTTCGCCGATGTGCTCTCGGGCTCGAAGATCGTTCCGGGTGAAGGGATCGACTTCGGTCTGCTCGGTCGGCTGATCCTCATCGTGCTCTCCCTCTACCTCGTGGCCTCTGTGCTCATGTGGCTGCAGGGATTCATCTTGAACCGGCTCGTCATGGACGTGGTCTTCGATTTGCGCGCCGACATCGAGGCGAAGATCAACCGTCTACCGCTGAGCTACTTCGATGGCCGGCAGCGCGGCGACGTGCTGTCGCGCGTCACGAATGATGTCGACAACATTCAGCAGGCACTGCAGCAGGCGCTTTCGCAACTCGTGCAATCGCTCCTCACGGTGATTGGCATCGCCGCGATGATGTTCATCGTGTCGTGGCAGCTCGCCCTGATCGCGCTCATTGCACTGCCGCTCTCGGGCATCATCGCGGGCGTGGTGGGTTCGCGTGCGCAGAAGCTGTTCGTCGCGCAGTGGAAGAACACGGGCGATCTCAACGGGCACATCGAGGAGTCGTTCACCGGCCACGAGCTGGTGCGCATCTTCAACCGCGACGCCGAAATGGTCGAGGAGTTCGACCGCCGCAACGAGGGACTCTTCGACGCCTCTTACCGCGCGCAGGCGCTCTCGGGCACCATCATGCCGGCGATGCAGTTCGTGCAGTACCTCAGCTACGTGCTCATCGCTGTCGCGGGCGCGCTGCGCGTTACCGCGGGCCAGATGACCCTCGGCGATGTCACCGCGTTCATCCAGTACTCGCGCGAGTTCTCGCAGCCGATCGGGCAGATGGCGGGCATGGCCAACATGCTGCAGTCGGGTGTCGCGTCTGCCGAGCGTACGTTCGAGCTGCTCGACGCCGAAGAGCAGCAGGCCGATTCGGCCACGGAGCAGCTCCCCGCGCGCACGAACGGCCACGTCGAGTTCGATAACGTGTCGTTCAGTTACGATCCGGATCAGCCGCTCATCGCGGACCTCTCGCTCGAAGCTCGCCCCGGGCACACGGTCGCGATCGTCGGGCCGACGGGCGCCGGCAAGACGACGCTCGTGAACCTCGTCATGCGGTTCTACGAGCTGAGCGGTGGACGTATTCTGCTCGATGATGTCGACATCACGCACCTGACGCGAGCTGAACTCCGCAGCCAGGTCGGCATGGTGTTGCAAGACGCCTGGCTCTTCGACGGATCGATCCGCGAGAACATTCGGTACGGCCGCCTCGACGCGACCGATGAGGAAGTGATCGCGGCCGCCGAGGCGACGATGGTCGATCGCTTCGTGCGCCAGCTGCCCGAGGGGTACGACACAGTCATCAGCGAGAACGGCTCGTCGCTCTCCGCCGGCGAGCGACAGCTGCTGACGATCGCGCGCGCGTTCATCGCGAATCCGTCGCTGCTGATTCTCGACGAAGCGACCTCCTCGGTCGATACCCGCACCGAGGTGCTCGTGCAGCAGGCCATGCGCGCGCTGCGCTCCGACCGCACGTCGTTCGTGATTGCGCACCGGCTCTCGACGATCCGCGACGCCGACACCATCTTGATGATGGAGAGCGGCCGTATCGTCGAGCAGGGCTCGCACGAAGCGTTGTTGGCTCGTCGGGGTGCCTATTACACGCTCTACCAGGCGCAGTTCGCCGGCGAGGATGCGGAGGCGCACGCCGAAGAGATCTTCGCCGGGGGAGCTCCTGCCGAAACCGGTGCGGTGACCCTGCCCGGTGCGGCCGCGGGCGACGCCGCGGCCGGGTCTGGCGGGCAGCCGGAAGCACCGCCGACCGCGTGAGCAGCGCGGGGTTCGAACCCTACCCGTTCCCCAAGGGAGTCCGCGGGGGCATGAGCCGGGCCGGCGCGATCGCGTCGGGTTCGCTTATCGCCCTCGCCGCGCTGTACGTGGGCGTCTCGAATGCTCGCGCGGGGGAGACGCTGCAGGCGGTGCTCACCGTGTTGTTCGGCGGGGTGCTGGCGCTCACCTGCTTCGGCTTGGCGCCGCAGGCCCCGCCGCGTGCGCGCTTCCGCCTGCTGAACCACGTGGTGATGACCCGCGCCGAGCGCGCGCCGATCGATTCGTGGGTGCACGTGGCGCCGACGCGGGCATACCGCTGGCAGTTCGTCTCGGCAACGGTCATCGCCGCGATCGGCTTCCTCAGCATGTCGGTGTTTGCGGGTCTGCAGGCGTTCGGCGCAGTGCCGATTGTGAGTGCAACTGCGAGCGATGGCGGCCTCTTTCTCGGCATGCTCGCGATGGGCGCCCTCGGCCTGGTGACGGCCGGGGTCGCATGGCTCCTGGTCTGGCGCAGCGTGCGCAACGGCAGGTTCGGGGCGCGGCCGAGTGGTGTGGTGTTCGGCCCGGAGACGCTCAGCGTGCGCGTGCCGGGTCGCGACGCGGAGTTCGCGTGGAACGACGTGGTGAGCGTGCGCGCGCAGGTCTCTCGGTTGGGGCGGCGCGAGCACGTCGCGGTGATCCTCATCCAACTCGTCCCGCAGAGCGGGGCATCGAATCGCCTGCAGATCATTCCCGCCGAGCGGTACACGGTGCCGACGTCGGCGCTGTACTCCGCGCTGCGCTGGTACTGCGCGCACCCCGAGGCGCGCTGGGAGCTGGGGCGCACCGAGGGGCAGCAGCGACTCGACGGCTGGTGCGCCGACGCGGCCGTGGTCGCAGCGGGTGCAAACGTCCGGTAGGCTGGTCTGGCTCCCCACGTGGCGCTATCTCGAGGAACTCCCCCAGGTCGGAAACGAAGCAAGGGTACTCGGGCTCTAGCGGGTGCGTGGGGAGTATTTTCATGCCCGAGCGGGGGAGCGGGCTTCGCCGCTACCATCGCAGTATGCAGTCTTCCGACGGTGCAGCGGTCATCGGAGCGGGGCCCAACGGGCTTGCCGCAGCGGTGACGCTGGCGCGCGCCGGTGTGCCGGTCACGGTCTACGAGGCCGCAGAGACGATCGGCGGCGGCACGCGCACGACCGAACTCGTCGAGCCGGGCGTGCTGCACGATGTGTGCTCCGCGATTCACCCCATGGCGCTCGCGACCGGGTTCTTCCGGGCGTTCGAGATCGAGCGTCGCATGGAGTTCGTGATTCCCGAGGCGTCGTATGCGAATCCGCTCGACGGTGCCGCCGCGTCACTGGGGCGCGGTGCTGCGCCGGATCGCGCGGCCATCGCCTACCGCGACCTCGAGCGCACGGTCTCCGAACTCGGCCGCGACGGCACCGCCTACGGGCGCTATTTCCGGCCGTTGCTGCAGCGCCTCGACGGTGTCGTCGATTTCTCGCTCGGGGGAGGGATGCTGCGGTGGCCGGGTGATCCGCTCGCGGCGCTCGTCACCGGGCTGCGCGTGCTCGAACAGGGCACGCCGCTCTGGAATCTGAGATTCCGCGAGGCTGCTGCCCCGGCACTCCTCGGTGGAGTTGCGGCCCACAGCATCGGCACGCTGCCGAACCTTGCGACGGCGGGCGTCGGCGTGGTGCTCGGCGCGCTCGCCCACGCAGCCGGGTGGCCGGTACCGGTGGGAGGATCCCGCGCCATCACCGATGCGCTCGCGGCCGACCTGCTCGCGCACGGCGGGCGCATCGAGACGTCACACGCGATCGACGACGTGCGCGAGCTCGCCGAGCACCGGGTGAAGCTCTTCGACACGTCGGCCCGCGGTCTTGAGCGCATCGCCGGCTCCGTGCTGCCCGCGCGCTACCGTCGCGCGCTGCGCCGGTTCTCGTACGGCGACGCCGCCACCAAGGTCGATTTCGTGCTCGATGGCCCGATCCCGTGGCGCGACCCGCGCGTGGCCCAGGCGCCGACGGTGCACGTGGGCGGGAGCCGGCGCGAGGTCGCGGCATCGGAGCGCGAGGTCTCGCGCGGTCTGCACCCCGAGTGCCCCTACGTGCTGCTCGCGCAGACCACTGAGTTCGATCCGAGTCGCAACGCCCCTGGCGTGCACGCGATCTGGAGCTACACGCACGTGCCGAGCGGCTCGACGGTCGATGTGTCGCGGCAGGTGATCGCGCAGATCGAGCGCTTCGCCCCCGGGTTCCGTGATCGCATCCGCGCGGTGCGCGTCACCACCGCCGAAGAGCTGTCGCGCTACAACCGCAATTACCACGGCGGCGACTTCAGCGCCGGAGCCATCACGCTGCCGCAGCTCGTGGCGCGCCCGACGCTCTCGACCGATCCGTGGCGCACCCCGTCGCGGGGAATCTACCTCGCCTCGTCTTCGGCGCCACCCGGCCCCGGCGTCCACGGTCTGTCGGGCTGGTACGCGGCGCAGTCGGCGCTGCGCCACGAATTCGGCCTGCCCGCGCCCGAGCTCGGGCTGCACGGCTGACCCTGCGCGGGTTTCCCCGTACACGACACGTCCGCGAAACCTCTCGTCGGTAGGGTGGCTCGGTCGCGCTTCGCCCGCGCATGCCGATTGCACCGTGGAGATTCCGGGAGCATTCGCCCGCGCACCGATGACCCTCTGCGATGTGCGTGGGTATTGGTTCGGAGCACGACGGATTCGGCGGCGCGAGCACCGATCTCGACGATCGGGGAAGGCGAAGATGAATGCAGACACCAGCCAGAGGCGATTGCGAAGGAGCGACGTGACATCGACGACACGGGTGATCCACACCGGCCGCAAGGAGCGGCCCAAGCGGGGCGCGCTACTGCTGCTCGTACCCGGAATTGCGACCGTGGTGCTGCTCGGCATTCTGCCGCTCTTCATCGTGGCGCGAAACAGCTTCGCGCTCGCTGACAACTACGGCGGTATCGTCGGCGGGTTCACGTTCGACAACTACATCAAGCTGTTCGACCCCGTCTACTCCAAGACGATGCTCTACTCCATTGGGTTGGGGCTCCTGAACACGGTCGTCTGCCTCATCATCGGGTATCTCACGTCGTACTACATCGTGTCGCGTCCGGAGGGGCGTCAAGGCCTGCTGCTGCTGTTGATCATCATCCCGTTCTGGACGGATTTCCTCGTGCGCACGTTCGCCTGGATCACGATCCTGAGTTCTGGCGGCCCGATCGCCGGCATCCTCGGCATATTCGGGATCGCCGGATTCTCGATGATCCCCAGCAACGTGGCGGTGGTGCTCGGTCTCCTCTACTCGTTCCTGCCCACCGCGATCTTCCCGATCTACGCCTCTATGCGTTCGATCGACGGTTCGCTCAAAGAGGCCGCGACGGACCTCGGCTGCAGCTGGTGGGGCGTGCACCGTCGGGTGATCCTGCCTCTGAGCAGCCCGGGCATCCTGGGCGCCGCACTGCTCACCTTCATTCCCACGATGGGTGTATTCGTGATCCCGGTGCTGCTCGGCGGCGGCAAGGATCCGCTCGTCGGCAACTTGATCGTGACGCTGTACACCGAGTTCCGCAATCAGCCGATGGGTGCGGCAGTCTCGATGGTGCTGCTCGTGCTGATGCTGATCTCCATGGCGCTCGTCGGACTCGCGATGCGCCGTCGCCCGAGCAAGCCGAAGGGGGCGTGATCTCATGGATCGGCTCGTGAACAACATCGCCCGAGCGGTGTTCGTCTTCCTCTACATCCCGATCATCGCGGTGATCGTGTACTCGTTCAATGCAGCGGGCACCAACACCCGTTTCGAGGGGCTCACCCTCCAGTGGTACATCGACCTGTTCCAGGACGCGGCGCTCATGCAGACGCTTCGCACCAGTGCCATCGTCGCGGTCATCACGGCAACCGTCGCCGCGATCATCGGCATCCTGTTCTCACTCGGGATCTCCCGCTACCGCGGCCGCGGAAAGACGGCGCTGATCGGCATGATCGCGCTGCCCCTCATCGTCCCCGAGATCGTGCTCGGCGTTGCTCTGCTCAGCGTATTCAGCGCGACGCACCTGCCGCTCGGCATCGTCACCCTCGTGCTCGGGCACCTCATCGTGTCCCTGCCCCTGGCCACGCTCGTGATCATGAGCTCGGCGGCGATGCTCGACCCGAGCCTCCCCGAAGCCGCCACCGACCTCGGGTGCAACCCGTGGCAGACCTTCACCCGCGTGTATCTCCCGCTGCTCCGGCCCGCAGTCGTCGCGGCCTGGCTGCTGAGCTTCACCACCTCCTTCAGCAACATCGTGATGTCGACGTTCTTGAGCGGTGTGGGGTCGACCACGCTCCCGCTGAAGATCTACTCGAGCCTGAAGACCGGCTTGACCCCCAGCATCAACGCCCTCGGCGCGCTGCTGATCCTGCTCACGCTCGTCATCGTGCTCGCCGTCGGCGTCACCCAGATGCGACGCATCCTCGTGGAGTCGCGCGGCTGAACGCCGGCGCGATCCCACCTCACATTCGCAGTTCCCCACATCGAAAGGATCCTTCCATGACGAAGAAGATCACCCTCGCCGCGGTCGGCATTGTTGCCGCACTCGCACTCACCTCCTGCAGCGCATCCGGCAACGACGGCCCTTCCACCGAGCTCAACGTCTACGCGTGGGCCGACGAGATTCCTCAGTCGGTCTTCGACGCCTTCACCGAGGAGACCGGTATCAAGGTCAACGTCGACAACTTCGACAGCAACGAGACGATGATCTCGAAGCTGGCCGCAGGCAACTCGGGGTACGACATCGTCGAGCCGAGTCAGTACGCCGTGCAACAGCTCGTCGGCCAGGAGCTGCTGGAGCCCCTCGACCACGACCAGATCGAAGGCTTCGACGGTATCGCCGACAAGTTCGTGAACCCGAGCTACGACCCCGACAACGCCTACTCCGTGCCGTGGGTCTGGGGTACCACGGGCCTGCTCTACAACTCGACCTGCACCGGCGGCGAAGAGATCACTAGCTGGAAGTCGCTGTTCGACAAGAAGTGGTCGGGCAAGATCAACATGCTCGACAACATGCTGGCCTCCTACATTGCCGGTCTGCAGGTGAACGGTTTCGACGCCGACAGCACCGATGAGGCCGAGATCGGCGAGGCGACGGATTCGCTCATCGCGCAGAAGCCGCTGCTCGCCGGATACAACTCGACGAACTACGGCGAGCTGGTCGCGAACGGCGACGTGTGCATCTCCGAAGCATGGGGTGGCACGAGCACTGCGAAGATCGTCGCCGAGAACGACGATGTGCACTACGTGCTTCCCGAGGAGGGCGGCAGCCTCTGGGTCGACGGCCTGTCGATCGCCAAGGGTGCTCCGCACAGCGACGCCGCGTACGCCTTCATCAACTTCCTGCTGCGCCCCGACATCGCGGCCATGGCGACGAACGACGGCGGTCTCGCGAGCGCCAACGCCGATGCGCAGGAGCACGTCGATGATCAGGGCTTGCTCTCCAACGCGGCCGTCTACGCCTCAGACGAGCAGGTCGCGAACGCCGACTTCATCGTCGACCCCGGATCCGCCATGTCGTTCTACCAGGACGGCTGGACGCGGGTGAAGGCTTCCTGACCCCCGGCCCGACACGAACGACAAGCGAGATCACGAGCATGAACGACCACACCGCAGTCCATCCCGCCGTCGAGATCCGGGGGCTCACGAAGAGCTTCAACGGCAACCTCGCGGTGCACCCGCTTGACCTGTCGATCGGGGACAACGAGTTCTTCTCGATCCTCGGCCCTTCGGGATGCGGCAAGACGACGCTCATGCGCATGATCACGGGCTTCGAGACGCCGACCGACGGTCGGGTGCTGCTCGACGGTGCCGACGTCACGGGTGTGCCGACGCGCAATCGCGACCTGAACATGCTCTTCCAGAGCTACGCGCTGTTTCCGCACCTCACGGTGTTCGACAACGTGGTGTTCGAGTTGCGTGTGCGTCGCACACCCAAGGCGGAAGCCAACCGCCGCGCGCAGGAGGCGCTCGAGCTCGTGAAGCTCGCGCATCTCGGCGACCGCAAACCCGATCAGCTCTCGGGGGGCCAGCGCCAGCGCGTCGCCCTCGCCCGCGCCGTCGTCTCCGGTCCGAAGGTCGTGCTGCTCGACGAACCGCTGGGAGCGCTGGATCAGCAGTTGCGCAAGGAGATGCAGTTCGAGCTCAAGCGCATGCAGCGCGAGATCGGCATCACGTTCATCTACGTGACGCATGATCAGGAGGAAGCGCTGACGATGTCGGATCGCATCGCCGTGATGTCGGAGGGCGTGGTGCAGCAGGTGGCGCCGCCCGAAGCGATCTACAACGAGCCCGAGACCCGCTTCGTCGCGGGGTTCATCGGCAGTTGCAACCTCATCGACGTCACGGTTCCGGCGGGAGCCGCGGGTGCCGTGGCCTCGGTGGAGGTGCCCGGTGTCGGCGCCGTGTCGGGCGTGCTGGCAGAGGAAGTGCCGAGCGCGCGCGCCGGCACCCTCCTCCTGCGCCCCGAGCGCGTCGAGGTTCGCCGTGACGGTGACGGCATCAGCGGAGTGCTCGAGACCCTCACCTTCCTGGGTGAGGAGTGGCAGGCGCATCTGCGCGTGGGCGACCACGTCGTCAAAGTCTCGATTCCGAGCCTCGCCCGTGAGCGCGACCTCCCCGGCCTCACCACCGGTGAGACCCTCCGTATCTCCTGGCGTCCGCAGGATGCCCGGATCGTCATCCGCTGAACACCGCTCGTCGCGAGACAAGGAACCGCACATGAAAGTCGCCGTCGCGCAGACCTCACCGGGCATCGACCCCGCCGTCAACTTCGAGACCATCTCGACTTACACCGCGCAGGCCGCCGCAGCCGGGGCCCGGCTCATCGTCTTCCCGGAAGAGGCGATGCTGCTCGCGGATGACGCGATCAAGCCCCGTTTCCCGGAACTCCTCAGCGAGATCTGGCCGAAGTTCGAGGCCCTGTTGGCTGACCTCGCCCGTGAGCACGGCGTCACGGTGATCGCGGGGGGCTATGAGCCGAACGGGTCGGCGCTGCCCTACAACACGATCCTCGCGGTGAGCTCTGAGGGATCCGAACTTGCTCGCTACCACAAGGTGCACACGTACGACGCCTTCGCATATCAGGAGAGCGCGTACGTGACCCGCGGATCGCTGCTGCCGCCGATCATCGAGGTCGACGGGCTGCGGGTGGGCATCGCGAACTGTTATGACGTGCGTTTTCCCGAACTCTTCCGCAGCTTCGCCGATCGCGGTGTCGACATCATCTCGCTGTCGGCGGCCTGGGTCTCGGGCAAGGGCAAGGAACAGCACTGGTCGGTGCTCACCCAGGCACGCGCAATTGAGAACGTGAGCTGGTTCCTCGCGGCCGGAACGGTCGGCGACGACTCCGTGGGGCTCAGCCGGGTGATCGATCCCCTCGGCGTCGTCGTCGCCGAATCCAATGCCCATGACGAGTCGCTGCTCATCGCTGACATCGACGCGGTGCGCCTCGCGCGCGCCCGTCAGATGCTCCCCGCGCTCGACAACCGTCGCATCGTCCTCGAATACGCCATCAGCTAGAGAGAGAATCCATGTTCTTCCAGACCGGTCAGGTGCCCCCCGTACTGAGCGCAGAGCTGCGCGAGAAGCTCGAACGTCTGAGCTTCCCGACGCTCGGCCACTACCTTGAGGAGGGCTTTGTCGAGCCCGCTGTGCGCCGCATCGTCGATTCCGGCTCCCGCACCATCGGCACCGCGTTCACCGTGCGCACCACCGCAACCGACTCGACCGCGCTGCACCACGCGGCAGGTCTGGTCGAGCCCGGGCACGTGCTCGTGCTCGACACCGGTGGCGACGCTCGCCACGCGCCGCTCGGCGAGATCGTCGCCGCGCAGCTCGTGGTGCGCGGCGCGGCGGGCGCCGTCGTCGATGGTGTCGTCACCGATACTGACGAGATCGCCGAGCTGGGGCTCGCGGTGCACGCGCGGGGCACGAGCATGCTCACGACCAAGTTGCACGGGATCGACGCCGGCGGCGTCAACCTGCCCGTCACCTGCGGAGGTGCCGTGGTGCACCCCGGCGATGTCGTGCTCGCCGATGCCAACGGCGTGCTCGTGGTGCCGCTCGAGACACTCGAACGCATCGTGGACATCGCGCTCGCCGACGACGCGGAGGAGCCCGAGCTCGTCGATGATCTGCGCGGAGGGAAGCGCCTCGGCGACCTGACCGGCGCGAGCGAGACGGCCGCCGCACTGCTCGCGAGCGACACCCCGCAGTAGCCCCCGGGCTCGTCACTCGCGCTCGACCTTGCCGGCGATCCCCGTCGGCGTGGTCGAGCGCGCCCAAAATCTCAACGAAAGGCACTTCTTCCATGCTCCTGAAAGCAGCGATCAACGGCGGGCGACCCCGCACCGAGCACCCCGCGGTGCCCCAGACCACCGCAGAGATCGTCGCGGCATCGATTGCCGCTGTCGACGCCGGTGCCGACGTCGTGCACGCGCACGTCATCACGGCCGAGGGTGGGCAGACCATCCACCCCGATGCTATCGGCGAGTGGGTGCGCGCGGTGCGCGCCGCACGCCCCGAGCTCGTCATCGGCACGACGACTGGGCTCTGGACCGTCGAGTCCCACGCCGAGCGCATGGCGCATGTTGCGGCATGGCCGGCCGATGCGCTGCCCGATTTCGCTTCTGTGGCGTTCTGCGAGGAGGGTGCGGCCGAGGCCGCCGAGCTCGTGCTCGAACGCGGCATGATTCTCGAGTCAGCCGTGTGGTCGATGGATGACGTGCCCGCGCTGCTTGCTTCGTCGACGCTGCACCGCAACGTTCGCGTGCTGATCGAACCCGAGACCGAAGACCCGGAGCTCGCGGTGGCCCAGTGCCGCGAGATCTCTGAGGTGCTGCGCGAGGCCGGCGTCACGGCGCCGATTCTCTATCACGGCTATGACGACACCGTCTGGCCAGTCGTGGAAGCGGCGATCGCCGACGGGTGCGAGACCCGCATCGGGTTCGAAGACGGTGTGACGCTCCCCGACGGGTCGGCGCCCATCGACAACGCGGAGCTCGTGCGCGCGGTGCGGGCCCTCGAAGCGGCCTGACGCGTCTTCGCGTGCTCGAGCGCTCCGCCGCTCCAGACGAACGTCCCGGGAGAGCTTCTCGGGACGTTCGCCGTGTGCGGAGAGGGTGGCGCGCTACCCTCGAAGAGGAACCCGGAGGTGCGCGCGTGGTAGATGATCTGGATCGGCGACTGATCGAGCTGCTTGCACGCGACGGGCGACGCTCATTCGCATCACTCTCCGAGGAGCTCGGGATCGCGCAGTCCACGGTGCGCACGCGCCTCGCGAAGCTCGAGGACGATGACGTCATCACGATCGTGGCGCTCTGCAACGCGCTGCTGCTCGGGCATCAGGTCGTGCGTCTGCTCCTGCGCGTCCGCAATCTGACTCCGCGTTCGGTCGCCGACAGCCTGTCGGGCATCAACCAGATCAATCACATCGCGCTGGTCGCCGGCTCGCACGACATCTACCTCGAGGCGACGTGTCGCGACCAACCGCGACTGATCGACCTGATGGACGAGATTCGCCGGCACCCGGGAGTCGCCTCGATCCAGCCCATCATCGTGACCTCGCTGGCGAAGGATTACACCTGGGAGGGCCTGCGCGGCACCGCCGGGCAAAGCATCAGCGATCCGAACGGCTGAGCGGTTCGTGGAAACTCAGCCGGCAACGCCTCGTGCGGCGCTGCGCGGGGACGGCTCACGGAATCCTTGCCAGAGGTAGGTGTCTTTCTGCACCTCGAGCACCGTCAGGGTTTCGACCTCTGAGATGCCCCGGATGCGGCGGAGATCTTGCAGCACGATGCGCCCGAGCGCCTGGGCATCCTCCGCGACCACATCCAGAATGATGTCGTAGTACCCGAGCGCGCAGGCGACGTACTTGATCTGCGGGTGATCCGCCAGCTGCTCGGCCACGCGCGCAACGGGTACTTCGGCGACGCGCAAACCGACGTGCGCCGCGATGCCGCCGATCTTCGTCTCGTCGTACATCCCGGCAACGTAGATGATGCCCAGTGAGACCAGCCGATTGTAGCGCTGACGGATCGTCGGCTCGGAGTAGCCGAGACGCCGACCAATCTCGGAAAACGACATTCGGCCGTCGACGCGGAGCTGATCGATGATGTCGCGATCCGCGTCATCAAGCAGCTGGTCATCTCCTCCGGCGGCCACGTCCATGAAGTCAGTCTAACCTCGTGATGGAAGACGGAGACGGCGAAATGTCGGTGGTCCGCGGGTAGCATGGACCCGTGGTTGCCGCTCTTTATCGCCGTTATCGGCCAGACGCTTTTTCCGAGATGATCGGGCAGTCGCAGGTGACCGAACCCCTGATGACGGCCCTGCGCACCGGTCGCATCGGTCACGCCTATTTGTTCAGCGGCCCGCGCGGCTGCGGCAAGACGACCTCGGCCCGTATTCTGGCGCGCTGCCTGAACTGCGCCGAGGGCCCCACTGACACTCCGTGCGGGGTGTGCCCGAGCTGCATCGAACTGAGTCGAGACGGCGGCGGATCACTGGACGTCGTCGAGATCGACGCCGCGAGCCACGGCGGCGTTGACGACGCACGCGACCTGCGGGAGCGCGCAGTGTTCGCCCCTGCCCGCGATCGTTTCAAGATCTTCATCATCGACGAGGCGCACATGGTGACGCCCGGCGGGTTCAACGCACTGCTCAAGATCGTCGAAGAACCGCCGCCGCACGTGAAGTTCGTGTTCGCCACCACGGAGCCCGACAAGGTCATCGGCACGATCCGCTCGCGCACCCATCACTACCCGTTCCGCCTCATCGCGCCGGGCACGCTCATCGATTACGTGCAGTCGCTCTGCGACAGCGAGGGAGTCAAGGTCGAGCCGGGCGTATTGCCGCTCGTCGTGCGTGCCGGTGGCGGGTCGGCTCGCGACACCCTGTCGATCCTCGACCAGCTCATCGCCGGCTCCGAGGGCGATCTCGTGACGGCAGAGCGCGCCGCAGGGCTGCTCGGCTTCACCCACGCCGAACTGCTCGACGACGTGGTGGCCGCCTTCGGTGCACATGACCCCGCGGCCGCGTTCCGCGCCACCGACCGAGTGGTGCAGACGGGCCAAGATCCGCGCCGCTTCGTCGAAGACCTGCTCGAGCGACTCCGCGACCTCATCGTGGTCAACGCGACCACCGTCGACGGCGCCGCGGCAGTGTTCCGCGGAGTGCCCCAAGATCAACTCACCCGCATGTTCGCGCAGGCCCAGTCGTTCGGCCCCGGCGAGGTCTCGCGCATCGCCGACGTGGTGAGCGCCGCACTCGACAAGATGGCCGGAGCGACCGCGCCCCGGCTGCAACTCGAACTGATGATCGCGCGCGCGCTCGTGCAGAGTGCTGCCCAGCCTCAGCAGTCGGTGCCCGTAGCTGGTGCACCGTCGGCAGGCGCCCCGCAGACGCAGCAGCAGTTCGGTCAGCAGCCCGTGGCTCAGGGCAACGGTCAACGCCCAGGCGCATCGGCACCACGATCGGTTGCGCCGCAGACGCCGCCCGAGCCGAAGCCCGACCCGTTGGCGGCTCTCGCCGCGGCGCGCAGCGCGGCAACTGCACCGGAAGTGCCCGCTCGTACGCCGCAAGCTGCCCAGGCTGCGCCGGTACCCGCTGCGGCGCCCGCACCGAATGCAGCGCAGACGGCGGCATCGATTCGCGAGTTCTTGAACGAGTCCGACGACGCTCCAGCGGCAGCGCCCGCTGCTGAGCCGATTGCTGCGCCGGCACCCGCTGCTGCGCCCGCACCCGCTGCTGCGCCGGAACAGGAACAGACACCCGCGGCGCCGGCTCCTGCGGCGACGGCACCGGCACCTGGTACGCCGGCATCCGTGCCCGGCAACGCCGACGGGGATGCACCGCACCCGAACGAGGCCGCAGCGACATTCGGTCGGCCGATTTCTGCGGTGCTGAGCGCCGCTCAGATTGCCAGCATCGGTTCGGAGCCGACGGCGCCGCCCGCCGCATCGTCTGCACCGACCCAGCCGGTCGCGCAGCCCGCGGCACCTGCAGAGTTGGCTGCGACCGACGCCTCAAACGCATCGGTCGTGCAGCACCCTGCGGAGTCCGTTTCCGCTCCCGCCGCCGGGTCCGCCAAGTCGGTCACTGCCGAGTCCGAAGCGGCAGACACCGATGGTGCCGAACCAGGGGCGCCGGTTGCCGAGTCCGGCGGATACGATGATCTGCTCGAGCTCTGGCCCGACCTGCTCGAAGAGATTCTCGAGCGCGATCGAGATGCCTGGAATGCCGTGCGGGTCATCGCGCCGCTCGACCTCGTCGATGACGTGCTCACTGTGGGGCTTGCGTCGGAATCCGATCTTGCGGCGTTCAAAACGTCGGGTGCGGGTCCGCTTCGAGAAGCGATCCTTTCGTCGGTCGGCATCAGCGTGAAGTACCAGCCGAAGCGCATGCCCGCCGGGTCGGCTCCGGGCGCGCAGGGTGGGGCACGGGAACCCGGCTCCGCCGCTGACGCAGAGGAGCCTCATCGGGCGGGGTCAACCGACCTCCCGAATGCTCCCGCTGCACCCTCCGAACCAGAGGCCGACGACCCGATGGCCCGCGCCGCGGCCCGATTGAGTGGGCTCGGGCCGGCGCTCGCCGCACCGGCCTGGGCCGACCCGCAGCCTGGCACTCCGGCGCAGGCCGCAGCGGTCAGCGCGGGCCCGGTTCCATCGGCGGCAGAGGTGATGGCCGAAAGCGCAGCTGCCACCACAGAGGCGAATTCGGCGTCAAGCTCCGAGCCCCCGGCGAGCGGTGATCCCGCACCTTCTGCCGCGACCACTCGCGAACCCGAAGCTTCGGCGACGCCGTATGCCGACCCGGCAGACTTCGGTGATCCGTACGCCGACGATGCGGGTGAAGCTCCAGACGATGACGAGGGCGACCCGTATGCCGCGCCGCGATCCGTGGTTTCGCGACCGGCCGCTCCCCGCACCGCACCGGCACCGTCCGTTGCGTCAGACGGGGTGGCGTCTGGGGAGCCGACCGGCGCCGCTGCGGTGACGACTGAGTCCGCTGCGATCGCTACTTCCGCGGCACCCGCGGGGACGCCAGATGCGCCGAAGGCCGCGAAGCCCGCTTTCACCCGGTACGGCGAAGCGGTGGTGCGCGAAGTGCTCGGGGCACGATTCGTCGAGGAGCGTCCGCTGCCCCCGCGGTAGTCGACGACTCACCCCATACCCACCCACTCGCCCTGATCACGACTAGGGTGTGTGCAGAGCGGCGTTCGCGTCGCCGCATCATGAGGAGGCAGCACCGTGTACGACGGCATCGTTCAAGATCTGATCGACGAGTTCGGGCGTCTCCCCGGCATCGGCCCGAAGTCGGCCCAGCGCATCGCCTTCCACATTCTGCAGACGCAGAATTTTGATGTCACACGGCTTGCCGAACTGCTCTCCGATATTCGTGAGAAGGTGCGCTTCTGCGACATCTGCGGCAACATCAGCGAGCAAGAGCAGTGTTCGATCTGCCGCGACCCGCGTCGCGATGCATCACTCATTTGTGTGGTCGAAGAGCCCAAAGACGTCGTCGCGATCGAACGCACCCGTCAGTACCGTGGGCTCTACCACGTGCTCGGTGGTGCCATCAGCCCGATCGATGGCGTCGGCCCTGACGATCTCAGCATTCCGTCGCTCATGCGACGCCTGGGCGAGGGCGACGTGCACGAGGTCATCATCGCGACCGATCCGAACCTCGAGGGGGAGGCGACGGCCGCCTACCTGTCACGCCTGCTCAAGAGCATCGAGGTGCCGGTCTCGCGCCTCGCATCGGGGCTTCCGGTCGGCGGCGACCTCGAATTCGCCGATGAGGTCACGCTCGGCCGCGCATTCGAGGGCCGCCGTACCGTCGAGTAGCGGAGGGGCCACACGCGCAACACGCCGGGCGGTTCCGGTAGACTGAGCATTCGGCTCGGATATTCAGGAGGAACCCGCGTGGCATTGATTGTGCAGAAGTTCGGGGGCTCGTCAGTTGCTGATGCCGAGAGCATCAAGCGTGTTGCGAAGCGCATCGTCGAAGCGCGTCGCGCGGGTAACGAGGTCGTCGTCGCCGTGAGCGCGATGGGCGACACCACCGATGAACTGCTTGATCTCGCCGCCGAGTGCACGCCGATCCCTGCGCCGCGCGAGCTCGACATGCTCCTCACCGCGGGTGAGCGCATCTCGATGGCGCTGCTCGCCATGACCATCAAGGGCATGGGTATCGAAGCGCTGTCGTTCACCGGCAGCCAGGCGGGCATGATCACCACCGCCGAGCACGGTTCGGCGAAGATTGTCGACGTGACCCCGGGCCGCGTACGTGAGGCACTCGACCAGGGTGCGGTCGCCATCGTCGCTGGTTTCCAGGGCTTCAGCCGTGACTCCCGTGACATCACCACACTGGGTCGCGGTGGATCCGACACGACCGCAGTTGCCCTCGCCGCCGCCCTCGGCGCCGACGTCTGCGAGATCTACACCGACGTTGACGGCATCTTCACCATGGACCCTCGCGTCGTGCCGCTCGCGCGCAAGATCGACGCGATTACCGCGGAAGAAATGCTCGAGCTCGCGGCATCCGGCGCCAAGGTGCTGCACCTGCGTGCCGTCGAGTACGCCCGCCGGCACGGCGTCGTGCTGCACGTCCGCTCATCGTTCTCCGATGCGCCGGGCACCATCGTTTACAACCCCGAGCAGGGGCATCCGAAGGGAGATCAGGTGGAAGAGCCGATCATCACTGGTATCGCTGCAGAGAAGAGCGAAGCAAAGGTCACCGTCGGGGGAGTGCCAGACATTCCCGGCAAAGCCGCGCAGATCTTCGAGATCGTGGCCAAGGCCAATGCCAACATCGACATGATCGTGCAGAACGTCTCGGCGGCGCAGACCAACCGCACCGATATCTCGTTCACCGTGCCGCTCGGCGAAGGCCGTCGGGTCATCGAGGCGCTCGAAGCGGAGCGCGAGGCGCTCGGGTTCGAGAACCTGCAGTACGACGATCAGATCGCGAAGCTCGCGGTCGTCGGCGCAGGCATGCGCACGAGCACGGGCGTCTCTGCGCAGCTCTTCCGTGCCCTGTACGAGGCAGACATCAACATCGAAATGATCTCGACCTCAGAGATTCGCATCTCCGTCGTGACGCGCGCCGACCTGCTCGACAAGGCCGTGCGTGTACTGCACACGGCGTTCGGCCTCGACGCCGATACCGAGGCGACGGTCTACGCGGGCACTGGCCGCTAACTCCAACTTTTCCGACACCGTTTGACAGACAGGATTTCGAAACACATGGCTGCACAGCAGGGACTCTCGGTCGCCGTCGTCGGCGCCACCGGCCAGGTCGGCGCAGTGATGCGCCGACTGCTCGACGAGCGCGATTTCCCGATTTCCAGCATCCGCTTCTTCTCGAGCGCCCGCTCGGCAGGCTCCACCCTCGAGTTCCGCGGTGCAGACGTCGTCGTCGAAGACGTCGCGACCGCTGACAAGAGCGGCATCGACATCGCGCTCTTCTCCGCCGGCGGCACCGCCTCGAAGCAGTACTCGCCCGAATTCGCGGCCGCCGGGGCCATCGTCATCGACAACTCCAGTGCGTGGCGCCTCGACCCCGACGTACCGCTGGTCGTCAGCGAGGTGAACCCGCACGCGATCGATGAGGCGCGCAAGGGCATCATCGCGAACCCGAACTGCACCACGATGGCGGCCATGCCCGTGATGAAGGCGCTCGACGCCGAAGCCGGCCTGGAGCGACTCATCGTGACCACCTTCCAAGCGGTCTCGGGCTCGGGCCTTGTCGGCGCGCGTGAACTCGCGGGCCAGGCAGCTGCGGCCGTCGAATCGGGCAGCCTTGAGCAGCTCGTGCACGACGGCACCGCGGTCGACTTTCCCGCACCCGAGGTCTACACCAAGACCATCGCGTTTGACGTGCTGCCGCTGGCAGGTTCCATCGTCGACGACGGTGAGGGCGAGACCGACGAAGAGAAGAAGCTCCGCAACGAGAGCCGCAAGATTCTGGAACTGCCCGAGCTGCTCGTCGCCGGCACCTGCGTGCGTGTTCCCGTGTTCACGGGGCACTCGCTCTCGATCAACGCGGAATTTGCTCGTGAGATCTCCGCCGACCGTGCACGCGAGGTGCTTGCCGAGGCTCCTGGCGTCGAGCTGAGCGATGTTCCGACGCCGCTCGAAGCCGCCGGCAAAGATCCGTCGTTCGTCGGCCGTATTCGCGCCGACCAGTCGGCTCCCGCCGGCCGCGGCCTGTCGCTCTTCATCTCGAACGACAACCTCCGCAAGGGTGCTGCACTCAACGCGGTGCAGATCGCTGAACTCATCGCTGCGAAGCGTTCAGCGTAAGCACTTCTTCGCACCACGCAGAACGCCCCGGGCTCCTCATGGAACCCGGGGCGTTCTGCGTGACTCCGCCGCCCGTGACGCTGTCTTCGATGTATCTCAGACCGCTTCGAGCGTCAGCAGTGAAGCCTCGGGGCGACAGGCGAATCGCACCGGCGCGTAGATCGAGTTGCCGAGACCGGCACTGACGTTCAAGAACGCGGCATGGTGCGCGTCGTACCAGACGCTCAGGCCACGGGCTTGCCCGACCGGCAGGTCGCAATTCGAGGTGAGCGCTCCAACGCCCGGCACGCGCACCTGGCCGCCGTGGGTGTGCCCGGCGAGCAACACGTCGGCCCCTTCGCGCAGCAGCGCGCCGAGTGGCTCCTGGTAGGGCGCATGTACGACGCCAAGGCGAAGCACATCGTCTGCTGCACGTTCCTCATCGCTGAGGTCGTGCGCCGCACCCCGCAGGGTTGTCGCGGCCGCTCGCATGCGGTCGATGTCGTCGTAGCGAATGTGGGGGTCGTTCAAACCGAGCAGTTCGACCGTGGTACCGCGCAACTCGACGCGGGTGGCCGCATTGTTGAGATTGATGGCCCCCAGCGCTTCGAGGCCCTGCGTGAGTGCGACATTGTCAACGTCGGGTTCCCGCGTGCTCTTGCGACTGGGCTCGAGGAGGTACTTGACCGGGTTCTTGAATTTGGGGCCGTAGTAGTCGTTTGAGCCGTGCACGAAGACAGTCTGGGCGGTCTCGGTCAGCGGCCGCAGTGCGTGCAGGAGGCCGGGTCGAGCGTCGAGATGTCCCATGAGGTCGCCGGTGAGCACGACGAGATCAGGGCGTAGATCAGCGAGTGACCGTATCCAGTCGATCTTGCGTGCCTGCCAGGGTGCGAGGTGCAGATCGGACAACTGCAGCACGCGAATCGGCGCGTGACCCGCTGCGAGCACCGGCAGCGTGTGGCGTCGCACGGTGAAGAGCCGTCGCTCAACGAGCGTTGACCAGGTGATTACGCCGACGGCGGCTGCTCCGAGAGCAGCCGCCGTGCGGGTGGAGCGTGACATGAAGGTCAGTCGTCCTTCTTCTTATCGGTCGCGCACTCGAGTGCCACGGTGACGGTGCCACCGGTGTTCGCCTCGGAGCCGCTGTCCGGACTGACCGATGTCACCTTCTTCTTCTTGTCGACCTTGTCGCCTGTTGCACAGGTGAAGTCGATATTCGAGAATCCAGCGGACTTCAATGCGGACTCAGCATCATTGCCGGAGGCCCCGACGATGCCGTCTGGAATCTTCGCTGCCTTGCCATTGCTGCGGAAGATGGTCACGTTCGAGCCTGCCTGTACGGACGAGCCACCCGCAGGGTCCGTGCTCGCAACCATGCCCTGTGCCACCGACGAGTCGACCTCGCCGCCGTCGCTCACATTGAAGCCGAGCTGGCTCAGAGCGGAACTGGTCTCGTCAAACGACTTGCCCTTCAGATCCGGCACGGTCTGCATGGTGACGCGGGTTGCCGATGCATCGGGGGTGGGGAACGCGTCGCCGCCGTAGCGGGCATCCGCCGCATTCATGATGGCGGGCCAGATCGTCTGATCGGCATACATCAGGTTGCCGAAGCCCATTGTCGAGACGCGACCATATGAACCATCGGCGAGCTGCACTGGGCCGGCATTGCCTACCCAAGTCGCGGTGGTGACCTTCGAGCTTCCGCCCACGGTCCAGTTGTCAACGACGTCATCTGTCGTGCCGGTCTTTGCGAGGTGCGGAATCCCATACGCCGAGATTGCGTGCCGGGCGAGGCCGCGCTCGACCGCGTTCTGCAGTGCGTACGCCACACCGGAAGCGACCGAAGGGTCGATCGCCTGGGAGCACTTGCTCTTCGTGAACGGCACCTGGTTGCCGTCGTCATCGAGAATCTGCTCGATCGGCACGGGGGTGCACACCGTTCCGTCACCGGCGAAGGCAGCGTAGGCAGCGGCCATCGTGATCGGTGCAATCTCGTCGACGCCGCCATAGGTGTTCGAAGGGACCATCGACAGGTCTCGCGGGTTGCCCGTCAGCGTCGGTACGCTGAAGTTCCCATTCTCGTCCTTCGGCAGATCGGAAGCACGGTGAATGCCGAGCGCCTGTGCGGTCTCGAAGGTGCCGCAGAGGTCAAGCTTCTGCTGCATCGACACGATGCCACCGTTGATCGAGTTCGCGATGACCGTCATGACGGACTGGTTGCCCCTGATGCCCTCGTTATCGTTCGAGAAATCGAAGGTGCCGTACCCGTACACGCCATCGGTCAGACACGACGCGGGGAAGGACTGCAGCGGAACACCCTTGCGGCTGTTGACGTTCACGGTTTCGTTGACCGAGTGACCTTCTTTGATCCACTCGGCTAGCGTGATCGGCTTGAACGTCGATCCGACTTGGAAACCGCTCGACCCGCCCATCTCGTAGTCGGTGTTGTAATTCACCGTGGTGTAGTCGGGGTTCGACGAGAGAAAGTCCTCCGCGTTGTTGAACGGCTTGTTCTGCACCATGCTTCTGACCTTGCCGGTGCCGACTTCGACGCTGCTCGACGCCGAACCGACGTCGATGCCGTCCATCAGCGCTGGCACCGTGTCGCGGGTCGCCGCGTTTCCGGCAGCCTGCATATCGAGATCGATCGTGGTGTAGATCTGGTACCCACCGCGGCTGAAGTTGAATTCCCGCTCTTCCGGCGTATCACCGAAGCTGGGGTCGGCCTTGATGTAGCGCTGCACGTAGTCGCAGAAGTGACCGAGCCCGAAGTTTTGTTCGGCAATGTTGCATCCGGCGATTCTCGGCGTGATCTTCGTCACGATCTCTGAAGCAACGGCTTCGTCGTATTGCGCCTGAGTGATCTTGCCGTGATTGAGCATGCTGCCGAGAATCTTGTCTCGACGCTCCTTGTTCGCCGGAATGTTCTCGGGCACGTCGATCTGCAGCTGCGACGGATTGTTCACGATCGCGACGAGGCTGGCGGCCTCGGCAAGCGTCACATCAGATGCCGACTTCCCGTAGTAGTACTGCGCGGCAGACTCGATGCCGTAGATCTGCCGACCGTAGAGGGCGATGTTGAGGTACCCGAGCAGAATGTCGTCCTTGGGGTACTTCTTCTCGATCGAGATCGCATACTTCATCTCCTTGAGCTTGCGGTCGGTGTCTTGCCGCATCGCATTCTCGTACGCCTTCTTTTGCTCTTCCTTGTCGGGAATCGCAATTGCGTCCTGAATCAGCACGTTGCGCACGTACTGCATGGTGATGGTCGACGCGCCCGAGAGGTTCTGGCCGGCCGCGTTCTGCAGCACGGCGCGGGCGGTGGCGATCACGTCGACTCCGCCGTGGGTGTAGAAGCGCGGATCTTCCTCTGCAACAGCGGCGTCTTTCACGAACTGCGAGATCTGATCCCACTTGACCGTCTCGCGATCCTGATCGTAGAAGGTCGCGATCTTATACACCGTGGTGTCCGCGCCGGTTGCGTAGATCGTCGACGGCTCAGCGAGCTTGCCCGGGTCGATGTGGTCGGGCAGGTTCTCGAAGATCGTGACGGCTGACTTCGTGGCGGTGCCGCTCAACGCGACGACCGGGGTCACCGCGGCGGTGACGAGCACACCGGCGATGACGCTCATGGCGACCGCTCCGATGATGCCCCCGAGGGCGCCTCCTGCGGTGCGGGGCTTCTGCGAGCGCACGCGCGAAGAAGGTGATGTCTGACGGGTCATAGAATCTAGGGTAAGCGACGTTGCTGACAAAACAGCAACGCGCCCGCTTGCGCACGCGGGAATACCCCGTGATCTCGACGCAGGCGACCGTCAACCGAGGGAGATCCGCACGTGAGTGAATCCGCCGAAACCGCAACGCAGTGGGAGTACTTCGTCACACCGCTGCTGCTGCACAACGAGGCGCAGATCCTGAACAACTGGGGTGCGCAGGGGTGGGAGCTCGTGCAGATCATCGAGGGACCGGCAGGCGGCAATGTCGCATACATGAAGAGGAAGGCCTGACATGGCATCGGTGATTGAAGATCGACTGAGCGAACTCGGCTACGAGATTCCCGAGGTGGCCGCAGCGGTGGCCGCGTATGTGCCGGCGCTGCGCGACGGCAACTACGTGTACACGGCGGGGCAGCTTCCGTTTGTCAACGGAGCGCTTCCCGCGACCGGCAAGGTGGGCGACGGCGACGGTCTCGTCTCCGCTGAGCAGGCCGAAGAACTCGCGCGTCTGTGCGCGTTGAACGCCCTCGCCGCAGTGCGCGGCGTCGTCGGGTCGCTCGACAAAATCACCCAGGTCGTGAAGGTCACTGCGTTCGTGGCGTCTGATCCCTCGTTCACCGGTCAGCCCGGCGTGGCCAACGGCGCGTCGGTGTTCCTGGGTCGCGTCTTCGGCGACCTCGGCATCCACGTGCGTTCGGCGGTCGGCGTCGCAGTGCTGCCGCTCGACGCTCCGGTCGAGATCGAGTTCGTGTTCAAGGTCGAAGACTGACCGTTCACCGCTCGCATACGTGAGGCCGGGATTCGCTGATGCGATCCCGGCCTCACGCCGTTTCACGGGAAACTATGCGCCGCGTTCGCTGCGCACACGTTCCGAGATCGTCTGCATCACCGCAGTGTCCGCGAGCGTGGTCGTGTCCCCGATCTCACGCCCCTCGGCCGCGTCCTTCAACAGACGCCGCATGATCTTGCCCGATCGCGTCTTCGGCAGCTCCGACACGATGAAGATCTGACGCGGCCGCGCGATCGCACCGATCTGCCCCGCGACATGCTTCTTCAGTTCGACCTCGGCATCCTCGACCGTGAGCAGTGTCTGCTGCGATTTCAGGATCACGAACGCCACAACCGCCTGACCCGTGGTCTCATCATCCGCGCCGACCACCGCGGACTCTGCGACCGCGTGATGTTCGACGAGCGCGGACTCGATCTCCGCGGTCGACAACCGGTGCCCCGACACGTTCATTACGTCATCGACGCGGCCGAGCAGCCACACGTCGCCGTCGTCATCGAGGCGCGCCCCGTCACCGGCGAAGTACCGATCCCCGAATTTCGACCAGTACGTTTCCACGAATCGGTCATCGTCGCCCCAGATCGTGCGCACCATCGACGGCCAGGGGCGCTGGATCACCAGCAGGCCGCCCTCCCCGTTGTCGACGGGTTCGCCCGCCTCGTTCACGACTGTCGCCGCGATGCCCGGCTGCGGCACCTGCGCGCTGCCCGGCTTCAGACTCGTGAGCCCGGGCAGCGGGGAGATCATGATCGCGCCCGTCTCGGTCTGCCACCACGTGTCGACGATCGGGGCCGTCCCCGCACCGATGACGTCCCGGTACCAGCGCCAGGCCTCGGGGTTGATGGGTTCACCGACCGAACCGAGCACCCGAATCGATGACAGGTCGTACTGCTCCGGCACCTGCCGTCCGACTTTCATGCACGACCGGATCGCGGTCGGGGCGGTGTAGAAGATCGTGACCCCGTACTTCTGAATCAACGACCACCAGCGCCCCCAATCAGGGGTATCCGGGGTGCCCTCGTAGATGACCTGGGTCGCACCGTTCGCGAGCGGACCATAGACGACGTAACTGTGCCCGGTAATCCACCCGATGTCGGCGGTGCACCAGTACACGTCGGTCTCGGGTTTGAGATCGAACACGTTGCGGTGCGTGGTCGACACCTGCGTGAGGTATCCGCCGGAAGTGTGCAGGATGCCCTTGGGCTTCCCGGTCGTGCCCGAGGTGTACAGGATGAACAGCGGGTTCTCCGCCGGGAAGCCCTGCGGTTCGTGATCGCCGTCGAACGCGGTGATCTCGTCGTGCCACCACAGATCCCGTGACGCGTCGAACGCGACCTCGTTGCCGGTGCGCTTGACCACGAGTACGCGTTCCACGCTCGAGCCGCCGTCGCCCAGGGCGAGCGCGTCGTCCACGGTCGGCTTCAACGCCGACACGCGGCCCTTGCGGTATCCGCCATCCGCGGTGATCACGAGGCGGGCCTGGGCGTCATCGATGCGGGCGCGCAGGCTTTCCGCGCTGAACCCACCGAACACGACCGAGTGCGCGGCACCGAGACGTGCGACGGCGAGCATCGCGATCACGGTCTCCGGGATCATCGGCATGTAGATCGCAACCCGGTCGCCCTGAGCGACCCCCAGGCTCGTGAGCAGGTTCGCGGCCCGCTTCACCTCGTGCGTGAGTTCCGCATACGTCAGCGACCGGGTATCGCCCGGCTCGCCCTCGAAGTGGAGCGCGACACGGTCACCATTGCCCGCAGACACATGTCGGTCGAGGCAGTTCTGAGCAACGTTGAGTTCGCCGTCGTGAAACCACTTCGCGAACGGCGGGTTCGACCAGTCCAGTGTCTCGGTGAACGGTTTCGTCCACGTCAGGGTGCGGGCCTGCTCGGCCCAATACGCTTCCGGATCCTCTGCCGCTTTCCAGTACACGGACGGGTCGTGCTGGTTGGCCTGCGCCCGAAACTCGGGGGTGGGTGGGTATGTCGTTGGGTGCTCGCCCTCGGGGAGGTGATGGGTCTCGATATTGCCGTGCTGATCGCTCATTGACGCCCTTATCCTTGATCGATTGCTGCGCCCGCAGGCGACAGTGCCAATTCGTTTCCGCGGTGAAACACTCCGGAAATGCAGCACCAGGCTATACCGTGTGCGATGGTCCGCTCACACTTCGCGGCATGATGACGTTGCGCACCAGTTGCACCCAATTCCGAACCACGCGGGCGTTGAGGTGCTCGTGCGCTGCTGAGATGGGCGCATGTCGACCGAGGTGCAGATGCCGGATCACCGAGCGCCGAACGGCGCACCGCCGGGGGTGTTTGGGGGCGTGGAAGCTGTGCACCCTGCGGATCGTGCGGCCCCGCGAAGCGGCGCGCTGACCCGAGCGGCAAAACGCGCGCTGGGCGGGTTGCTCCCACTGCTCGACGACCCTGAGCTCAGGGATCTCGTGGTGCACGTGCGCGACGGCGCAGCACAACTCTGGCTCGACCGCTCGGGCGCGTTGCAGCGTGTACCGGGATGGGAAGCCGGGCCTGACGCCGTCCACCGACTCGCGACCGCATTGATCGCGGCGGGCGGGAGGCACATCGACGAGTTGCACCCGTGTACGGATGTGCGGCTCGGTGATGGCATTCGCGTCCATGCGATGCTTCCGCCGATCGCCGTGGGCGGGGCGGCGGTGTCCATCCGCCTGCCGCGAGTGACGCCCGTGAGCTTCGAGAACCTCGCAGCTCACGGGCTCGCATCGAGTCGGGCACTGCAGACGTTGCGCGAGGCGATCGCGCAACGTCGCAATCTGCTCATCACCGGGGGTACCGGCAGTGGAAAGACGACGCTTCTCGCCGCGCTGCTCGACCTTGCGGCACCGGAGGAGCGAATCTTGACGATTGAGGATGTCGCGGAGCTCCGTTTGAATCACCCGCATGTGGTGTCGCTGGAGGCGAGGCAGGCGAGCGCAGAGGGCGTCGGTGAGGTCGCGCTCGATCGGTTGCTGCGGGAGGCGTTGCGCATGCGTCCCGATCGCATCGTGTTGGGGGAGTGCCGCGGCGCCGAGATCGCGACGCTGCTTGCCGCGTTGAACACCGGCCATGACGGGGGAGCAGGTACGTTGCATGCGAGTCGACTCGAAGATGTACCCATGCGCCTCGAAGCGCTGGGAGCACTCGCCGGGTGGAGCGCCGAGGCGCTGGCGCGCCAGGCCGTCGGCGCGTTGCACCTCATCGTGCACATATCGCGAGGCTGCGCGGGGCCGCAGATACGTGCCCTGGGAACGCTCGCACTCGATGACGACCGTCTCTTGACCATGCAGAGACTGCCCACATGAGCAGCAGCGGTCGCACTCACGCCGGTGCGCAATCGGTCGTTGATCAGGTCAGAACAGTGTGGCAGCGAATGCTGCGACGTGCGGTTGATGCCCCCGCAGCGGACCCTGCCCCAATCGTGGAGCGACTTGCTGCGCTCCTCGGGGGCGGCGTGCCACCCGCGCGCGTCATCGGTATCGTCATGGCGGATGCGTGCGACGCGGAGGGGGCCGCAGTTGACCCCGGATTGGCGAGGATCGCAGGTGAAGCTGCGGCCGGGGCGCCGAGCGGTGAAGCGATCGCCCACGCAGATACTGCCGCTTGGCGCGTCGTAGCGGTCACCTGGTGTCTCGCCGAGGCCAGCGGGTCTCCGATCGCACCCGCGCTGCATCGTATGGCGTCGGCCCTCCGTGAGCTCGCTCGGATGCGCGAACGACGCAGCGTTCTGCTCGCCGGGCCCCGCGCGACCGTCAAGATGGTCACCGCGCTGCCCGGGTTGGCCCTCGTGCTCAGCCTGGTGCTGGGATTCGATCCGATTCCGGTGCTGGTGAGCCCGGTGGGTGCGCTGCTCGGCAGTCTGGGGCTCGGTCTGCTCGCTGGGGGAATCGCGTGGTCACGAGCACTGCAGCGTCGCGTCGCCGCGCTCGATCACGTGGCAGGGCTTGAGTACGAGCTGGTCTGGACCGCGCTCGGCGGTGGCGCGCCGGCAGAGCAGGCCTGTCGCAAGGTCATCGGAATGGTGGATCGTTTCGGGGCCGAGTGGGTGTCGTTCGCCGCCTTCCGAGAAGGCGGTGCGCTGACGACCTCGATTGCGGCCGCTGCGCGAGCCGGTATCGCGATCGGACCGTTGCTGCTCGAACAGGGGAGCGCCGTGCGGGCAGTGGCACTCGCTGATCTCGAGCGCGACGCCGAACGGCTGGGGGTGCGCATCCTGATTCCGCTCGGGGTCTGCATTCTGCCGGCATTCATCGTGCTCGGTGTGGTGCCGGTGCTGCTCTCGATGTTCGGTGCGGTGTAAACGCAAGTTGGGCACGGGGCGATTCTGGTCCGTGAAGGTTCCAAACTGGTGCGTGTTGTACACAGAGACGGACACCGGGCGCATTTCAGCGAGATATCCCCAATCATGGCGAACCGGACAGACCGGCATTACGGAGAGCGCGAGGATTGACGCACCGGCAGCCGCCGGGGCCGTGCGAGGCCAAGGAGAAATCCCATGCAATCCACCCTTCACCTGGTGTCCGATCGCTCGACGCAGACAGTTGACGCGGAATGCCATTCCGCGGATGAGACGCGCCCCGAGCTCGAGAGCGGCGCCGACCATCGCGAGACGACGCGTGAACCCGCGGTCGCAGGAATGATCGGTCTGGCGCCGTTTCTCGTGCACCGACGACGCATGCACCGCCGGCGCGACCGGGCCGCGGCCCGCGAACTCCTCGCCGACGAGCGAGGAGCGGTCACGGCGGAATATGCGATTGTCATTTTGGCGGCGGTAGCGTTTGCCGGGCTGCTCGTCGCGATCATGCGGTCAGGCGAGATCCGAGAAATGCTGGTGCAGCTGGTGCAAAATGCGCTCGGCTCGGTGAATTGATGCGGCCGGCGCTGCGGAATGATGAGCGCGGCACGGTCACCGCCGAGTTCGCAATCGTCATTCCTGCGGTGCTCGTCGTACTCGGTCTCGTGATCGGTGCAGTATCGATCGCTGCGCAACGTATCGCCCTCGTGTCGATCGTTGCCGATGCAACACGGCTGGAGGCTCGCGGCGATACCGATGCCGCGGCCGGCGTACTCGCGCAGCTCAGTGATCGAGCACGCATCGAACGTGACACATCGGGGCAGATCCTATGTCTGACCGCTCGCGACCGTCCAGGCCGTGGCCCCCTCGCGGTGGTGCAGATCACTGCGCGGTCCTGTGCGGCTCTCACCGGAATGGGAGCGACTGCATGAGTTCGTCAGCTACGTTCGCGTGCGCGGTGGTCGCACTCTGTCTCGGAGTACCGGTGATCGCGGCCTCGGCACATGTCGAGGCCGCGCACCGTGCGGCAGCGGCAGCTGATGCCGCAGCGCTCGCCGCCGCCGACGTGGCCGCAGGGTACGGCGGCGCGGCCGCAGTCGAGGAGCCGTGCGCGCTCGCGCAGCAGACCGTTGAAGCTGCGCACGGCTCGATGACGCGATGCGATCTCGAGCCGGGCCGAGCTGACGTGCGAGTCAGTGCGGCGGTTTCGGGACCGTTCGGTGCGCTCATCGCCTCGGCCCACGCCGGATTGCCGCCGGTCTCTACGCTCCCTGGCGGGTCCGTTGGCGAAAACGGCTGGGCGTGGCCCAGCTCGGCACCCGGCGTCACGCAGGGGTTTCACGACGGGTACGCCATCGATGTGCAGTCGACCGAAGGGGCGCCGCTCTACGCGCCGTACGCGGGCATCGTGGTTCGAGTCGGTGCTGACGGCGGTGGGATCCCGGAGGCGTGTGCGGCGCAGCCCGACTGGTGGCGCGGTCCGAATCATGCGGTGGTCATCCGACACGAGTACCGCGGGGAAGTGCTCTACAGCTCGCACAATCACGTGGCTCCCGGGTCATCGGAAGCGCTCGGTCTGGCTCCGGGAGTGCGCGTCACCGCGGGGCAAGCCGTGGCGCTCGCCGGTATGAGCGGATGCACCTCCGGCCCCCACACGCATTTCACACTCGCGACAACGGCCAGGAACACGCATCCCGACGTGAATCCATACCTCTATATAGGCGAGGAACACGGGCAGTGACGACGCAGCTTCTGAGATCGAGCGCAGTCCGATGCGAACGTTCCCGCGAGTGACAGACATAATATGAAGTGAACTCGCGGAGAATTCCGGAGGTGGATTCCCACGAGAGACTGTGTATCGTGTCGGAGCAGAGCCCATCGTCAAGGCGAGCGGGCGCCCCGCACACTGCGTGAAGCAACGAATGGAGACCCGTGAAGGGTACGAAGAAACTCGTGATCGTCGAGTCACCGACCAAGGCGAAGACGATCGGCGGATACCTCGGCGACGATTACGAGGTCATCGCGTCGGTCGGCCACGTGCGCGATCTTGCGGAGCCGTCGGCCCTGCCTGCGGATCTCAAGAAGGGCGCGTTCGGCAAGTTCGCCGTCGACGTCGACAACAACTTCCAGCCCTACTACGTTGTCAACGACAACAAGCGGAAGACGGTTTCCGAGCTCAAGCGGGCACTCAAAGGAGCGGACGAGCTGTGGCTCGCCACTGATGAGGACCGCGAAGGTGAAGCCATCGCGTGGCACCTGCTCGAGGTTCTGCAGCCGAAGGTTCCGGTGCACCGCATGGTGTTCCACGAGATCACGCAAGAGGCCATTGAAGCGGCCAAGCGCAACACTCGAGACCTCGATATCGCGCTCGTCGATGCGCAAGAGACCCGTCGCATTCTTGACCGACTCTACGGGTACGACATCTCACCCGTCCTCTGGCGCAAGGTCGCGCCGAAGCTCTCGGCAGGCCGTGTGCAGTCTGCAGCGACGCGGCTGGTCGTCGACCGCGAGCGCGAGCGGCAGGCCTTCAATTCAGCCGAGTACTGGGACCTCACGGCCACCTTCCGCCCTGATGCCGGCGCACCCGACCTCACAGCGTTCGAAGCCCGACTCGTGCGATTGGATGCGCAGCGCATCGCGACCGGCGGCGACTTCGGTGACGACGGCGCGCTGACCGCACGTGCGTCGAAAGCCGGAGTGATTTCTCTGGGCCAGCAGCGCGCCGAGCAGCTTGCGACGCTTCTCGCAGCGGGCAGCCGTGCCGAGGTGCTCTCGGTCGAGACCAAGCCGCACACTCGCCGCCCGGCTGCGCCGTTCACGACGTCGACGCTGCAGCAAGAAGCGTCTCGCAAGTTGCGCTACAGCTCGCGTCAGACGATGTCGTTCGCGCAGTCGCTCTACGAGAACGGCTACATCACCTATATGCGAACCGATTCGCCCACGCTGTCGCAGCAGGCGATTCAGGCGGCCCGGTCGCAAGCGGCCGAGCTGTACGGCGCGCAGACCCTGCCCGAGAAGCCGCGCGTCTACACCGGCAAGGCCAAGGGCGCGCAGGAGGCGCACGAGGCCATTCGTCCGGCCGGCGATACGTTCCAGCGGCCCAGCTCGCTGAAGGGCAAACTCACGCAGGGCGAGTTCGCGCTGTACGAGCTGATCTGGAAGCGCACAGTCGCCAGCCAGATGGCCGACGCAAAGGGCTCGACCGACACCGTGACCCTCGCCGTTCAGGTGAATGAAGCAGGCTCAGCACAGGCGACAGCGGCAGAATTCACGACGAGCGGCACGGTCATCACGTTCCCCGGCTTCCTCCTCGCCTATGAAGAGGGCAAAGACGAGAAGCGTGGCGACAAGTCGGGCGATCAGAACGTCGCATTGCCGCAGCTCTCCGCAGGTCAGCCACTGACCGTTGAAGAGCCCGAAGCCAAGGGGCACGAGACCAGCCCACCCCCGCGCTACACCGAGGCCAGCCTGACGAAGCGTCTCGAAGAGCTGGGTATCGGCCGACCCTCGACGTACGCGGCGATCATCAGCACCATCATGGACCGCGGATACGTCACGAAGAAGGGCCAGGCGCTCGTTCCCAGTTGGATCGCGTTCTCGGTGGTGCGCCTGCTCGAAGAACACTTCTCGGCGCTTGTCGACTACGACTTCACCGCTGAGATGGAAAACGATCTCGACCGCATTGCGGCCGGTGACGCCGACCGCAGCAAGTGGCTCGGCGAGTTCTACTTCGGTACCGACACCCACCCGGGCCTGCGCGGAGTCGTCGACAACCTCGGAGAGATCGACGCGCGAGCGATCAACACGATCAAAATCGACGACCAGATCTCGCTGCGCAATGGCAAATACGGGCCGTACCTCGAAGTCTTCGATGAGAAGAGCGAGGTCGGCGAAGACGGCGTGCTCAAGCCGCGCAGCGTCAATATCCCCGATGGCCTCGCGCCCGACGAGTTGACCCCCGCGCGGGCGCACGAACTGGCCGATGCCGAGCCCGCCGAAGACCGCGTGGTCGGGCTCCATCCGACGACGAACAAGCGCATCGTGGCGAAGAACGGCCGATTCGGGCCGTACGTCACGGAGCTGCTGGACGAGGGTGAGGAGCTGCCGAAGGGGCAAAAGCCTCGTACGGCGTCGCTCTTCAAGAGCATGGACCCGGCGACCATCGAACTTGACTCGGCCGTGGCACTCCTCGACCTGCCGCGCACCGTCGGAATCGACCCCGAGTCCGATGCTGAGATCACGGCGCAGAACGGTCGTTACGGTCCGTACCTCAAGAAAGGCACGGATACGCGCTCACTGCCGAGTGAAGATGCGATCTTCTCAATCGACCTCGCAGGGGCGCAAGAACTCTTCGCTCAGCCCAAGTACGGTGCCAAGCGCGCGTCAAGTGCGTTGAAAGAATTCGACGCCGACCCCGTGAGCGGCAAGCCGATCAAGGTGAAAGACGGACGCTTTGGGCCGTACGTCACCGACGGCGAGACGAACGCGACGATTCCCCGCGGAGACGCGGTCGAAGACATCACCTTTGAACGCGCCGTCGAGCTCCTCGCCATCAAACGTGCGAAGGGCCCCGCGAAGAAGAAGGCGCCGGCGCGCAAGCCTGCAGCGAAGAAAGCAACTGCGAAGAAGCCCGCGGCCAAGAAAACGGCTGCGAAGACATCGACCGCGAAAACGGCTGTCGACCCGGCTCGTTCCGCTGCGGCGAAGAAAGCGGCCGCAACGCGCGCCGCCAACCGTGCCGCAGCCGAAGCCGCAGCCCAGGCCGAATAGTGATCGCGATCGAACAACCATTGCAGAGCGCATGACCGGAATCTTCATCACCCTCGAAGGAGGAGACGGCGCGGGGAAGAGCACCCAAGCCGAACTGCTTGGCCACTGGCTCGAGGAGCGCGGCCAAGAGGTCGTGCGCACCCGCGAGCCGGGCGGCACGCGTCTCGGAGCCGAGCTGCGACGCGTGCTGCTGCACGGTGGTGACGAGATCGGTGAGGTCGACGCCCGCGCCGAGGCCCTGCTCTACGCAGCGGATCGCGCGCAGCACGTCGCCAAGGTCGTGCGCCCGGCGCTCGACCGCGATGCGGCGGTGGTGCAAGACCGGTACATCGACTCTTCGCTTGCTTATCAGGGCGCCGGGCGAGTGCTCGATGTTTCAGAGATTCGCAGCATCAGCGAGTGGGCGGCGGGTGGGCTCTGGCCCGATCTGACGATCCTGCTCGACCTCGATCCGTCGACCGGTGCCGAGCGACGACGTGCGCGTGGGGGGACAGCCGATCGGCTCGAGGCCGAAGCGATCGAGTTCCACGCCGCGGTGCGCGACGGCTTCCGTGCGCTCGCGAAGGCCGACCCGCACCGCTACCTCGTCGTCGATGCGTCGCAGCCGGTCGATCAAATCCACACGCAGATCATCGCCCGACTCGCGCCACTCGTGACTCGGTAACCGCTCGTTTCGGTTTCCTGCGCTGCGGCGATCAGAGGGTAATCGCCGCACCCAGGGTAGTCCGGTGCGCGAAGTTCAGCGGAGCACCGTCGCGAGTTGCTTGGAGGTCAGTGCGCGGTCGGCGTACACCCGACGTACCGCATCCGGGTCAGGGTTGCCCGCGTCGTGTGCTCGATGACGCAGTGTGAGCCCGACCTTTTCGGCCACCGTTGCTGACGCGTGATTTCCCTCCAGGAGGAACGCCACCACGGGGAGCGTCGGGTTAGCAGCGATCGCCGCGGCCACTGCTGCGCGAGACATCTCCGTAGCGAATCCACGGCCACGATGATCGACCGCAAAGCGATACCCCAAGTTCCATACGTCGCCCGCATGATTCCGCGTCTCATTCGCCGTGGGGTCGCCTAGAAGACGGGTGCAGCCTCCGTAACCGACGACTTCCGCGCTATCGACGGTTTCCGCGATCCATGTTCCGAGTTCGGTTTCGTGCCAGCTCGCAGCCCAGCGTTCTAGTTGTGCCTCGGTCTCCGCGCGACGCGCGAACTCGGACACCGAAAAGAACCGCCACCCCTCGGGGTCAGCGTTGATCGTGTGCAGCGCATCGATGTCGGCGTCGACGGGGCGGCGCAGCACCAGCCGTTCCGTGACCACTCGGGTGAAGCTCATAGAGAGATCATCCCACGGGGAGCCGAGGCCAGCCGGCGCCAACGCACTTGGCCGATGCCGCAATCTGGGACGTAAAAACGGCTTCGGTAGGACGAATTCCGAGGAAACGTCCTACCGAAGCCGAATCTCCTACCGAAGCGGCGGTTGGAGAGTGTGTATGCCGGCGCTGTAGTGCCGTTGCCGGCGAAACGCGATGCGTTTAGCCGATAACGGCGCCAAAGCGGTCGGGGAGCGTGGCGCGCGATGCTGCTCCGAGCTCCGAGAGCGGCAGGGTGAAGCGATCCTGCACCTCGATCGTCGCATCTGCACCCGCACCATCGGTCACGCCGATGCGCAGCACGGGGAAGTCGCGCCCCGAGCACAGCCCGCGGAACTTGACTTCTTCTTCGTGCGGCACGGCGACGAGCACGCGGGCCTGCGACTCCGAGAAGAGCGCCGCGGTCGCGTCGACGCCGTCGCGCGAGATGATCTCTTCGATCCACACGCGGGCACCGACACCGAAGCGCAGCGCACCGTCGGTGAGCGCCTGCGCCAGGCCGCCCTCAGAGAGGTCGACGGCACCCGAGATGAGTCCGCCCTGTGCGCCGGCGTGCAGCAGCTCAGCGAGTGCACGCTCGTCGTCGAGCACGGCCACCGGCGGGCGACCGCCGAGGTGATCGTGCACGGTTTCGGCCCAGGCTGAGCCGTCGAGCTCGTCGCGGGTGGTGCCGAGGAGGTAGAGGTGCTCGCCCTGATCTTGCCAGCCGCTCGGCACGCGACGCGCGACGTCGTCGATGATGCCGAGCACGCCGACCACCGGGGTCGGGTAGATCGGGGTGTCGCCCGTCTGGTTGTACAGCGACACGTTGCCGCCGGTGACGGGCACCTCGAGCGCGAGGCAGGCGTCAGAGAGGCCCTCGACGGCCTGCGAGAACTGCCACATGACCTCGGGGTTCTCAGGGCTGCCGAAGTTCAGGCAGTCGGTGACGGCGGTGGGCACGGCACCCGAAGTCGCCACGTTGCGGTACGCCTCGGCGAGGGCGAGCTGCGATCCGACGAACGGATCGAGCTGGCAGTAGCGGCCGTTCGCGTCGGTGGCGATGGCGACGCCGAGGCCGCTCTCTTCGTCGACGCGGATCATGCCGGCGCCGTCGGGGAACGCGAGCGCGGTGTTGCCGAGCACGTACTTGTCGTACTGGTTGGTGACCCACGACACGTCGGCCTGGTTCGGTGACGCCGCGACGGCGATCATCTGCGCGCGCAGATCGTCGCCGGCTGCCGAGCGCTCGAGGCCCGACGCGTTGACGCCTGAGGCCTGCAGCTCGTCGATCCAGGCGGGGTAGGCGACGGGGCGCTCGTACACGGGCCCGTCGACGGCCACGGTCGACGGGTCGACGTTGACGATCTCTTCGCCGCGCCAGTTGATGACGAGGCGGCCGGTGTCGGTGACCTCGCCGAGCACGCTGGTCTCGACGTCCCACTTCGCGGTGACCGCGAGGAACGCATCGAGCTTGTCGGGGTGCACGACGGCCATCATGCGCTCCTGGCTCTCGGACATGAGGATCTCTTCAGCCGTGAGCGAGGGGTCACGCAGCAGCACGCTGTCGAGCTCGATGAACATGCCGCCGTCACCGTTGGCCGCGAGCTCGGAGGTCGCGCACGAGATGCCGGCCGCACCGAGGTCTTGGATGCCCTCGACCAGGTCGCCGCGGAACAGCTCGAGGCAGCACTCGATGAGCACCTTCTCGGCGAACGGGTCGCCGACCTGCACGGCGGGGCGCTTGGTGGGGCCGCCCTCGCTGAAGCTGTCGGAGGCGAGAATCGAGGCGCCGCCGATGCCGTCGCCACCGGTGCGCGCACCGAAGAGCACGACCTTGTTGCCGGTGCCCGAGGCGTTCGCGAGGTGCAGGTCTTCGTGGCGCAGCACGCCCACGCCAAGGGCGTTGACGAGTGGGTTGGCTTGGTAGACGCCATCGAATACGGTCTCGCCGCCGAGGTTCGGCAGACCGAGGCAGTTCGCGTAGGACGAGATGCCCGAGACGACGCCGTGCACCACGCGAGCGGTGTCGGGGTCGTCGATCGCGCCGAAGCGCAGCTGGTCCATGACGGCCACCGGGCGGGCGCCCATCGAGATGATGTCGCGGATGATGCCGCCGACGCCGGTCGCGGCGCCCTGGAACGGCTCGATGTACGAGGGGTGGTTGTGGCTCTCGACCTTGAAGGTCACGGCCCAGCCCTCGCCGATGTCGATGACTCCCGCGTTCTCGCCCATGCCGACGAGCAGGCGCTCCTTCATCTTGTCGTTGACCTTCTTGCCGAACTGGCGCAGGTAGATCTTCGACGACTTGTACGAGCAGTGCTCCGACCACATGACGGAGTACATCGCCAGCTCGCCCGAGGTGGGGCGGCGGCCGAGGATCTCGCGGATCTGCTCGTACTCGTCGGGCTTCAACCCAAGGGCGCCGTAGGGCTGCTCCTTCTCGGGCGTCGCGATCGCGTCTGCGACGGTGTCGGGGCGGGGGCCGCTCTGGGTGGCGTCGAAATCAGTCACGCTCGATGTGCTCCGGGGTTCGGTATCGGAATCGGCGGCAGAAAGACGCCGAACGTACCCGCCCAGTCTACGCGTTCGCGGCGGCGCTCGACGCCGGTGCTGCGGGTCGGTTGTGCGGCGCAATTTCAGGCCCCGGCGGTGTCGCGAAGTGACGGTCTAGGGTGGAGTTTGTCAGGAGATCAGGGGAGACTGAAACCATGAGCGATCCGAATACGCATCCGGCCGATCCGACGCCACATCCGCAGCTGCCAGACGGCGGCCCCGCTGCATCGGTGCCGGGGGCGGTGCCGGATCAGCAGCACGCGCAGGTCTCCGCGCCGACCCTGCCGCAGCAGGCGGCGCCGCACGCCGCCGCACCGCAGCGCAAGCTCTCGACCTTCTTGAAGGTCAGCATCATCCTGCTCGCCGGCTTGACGATCGCGTCGATCTCGTTGCTGTTCATCGGCGACTTCGAGGGCAAGTTCGAGCGGGTCTTCTCGACGTTCGCCCTCTTCGCTGTGTTTGTACTCTTCACTGCGCTCGATACGCGCCGCGAGCAGAAGTCGGAGTGGTACGCACCGGTCGCGCTCATCGCCAACGCGTACATTCTCGGCCTGCTGCTCATCGTGATCTGGATGACGCCCTACGACTCCTTCTCCCTGCTGTGGGAGATCTTCTGGAAGTCGATCTTCGTGATCTTGGTGACGCGCCTGGTCATTCTCTGCGCGCAGCTGCTGCTCAGGGTCGGCACCCGCCACTCCGACACGATCACGAAGTTCGCCTTCGTGACGAGCGTGCTTGCCGTGCTGTCGGGCATTCTGTTCACGGCTCCCGTGGGCATCGACGCCTTCGACCTGCACATCCCCGACATGTACTGGAAGATCGCGACGGCGATCCTCATCTTGACCGCGCTCGGTCTGTCGATCACCCTGCTGCTGCGCTGGTTCTACGGCGCTGATGAGCGCGACGCGGCACGTGCGCGCCGGCTCGAGCAGCACGCGGCGGCTGCGGCTTACCGTGCTGAGGGCGGCCAGGCGCAGCCGACGCAGCACCGTGCGCAGCAGCTGCAGACGCAGACCGGAGTGCACCCGGCGCCGCAGTCGCAGCAGCAGCAGCCTGCCCAGCCGTTCGCGGCACCGGCGCCCGCTGCGGGCCAGGCGCCGCTGCTCCCGTGGCCGACCTTTGCAGACGGACGGCCGATCCCGGCGGGCGCCGACGGCCAGCCCGATTTCTCGGTGCCGGGGGCCCCGCTTCCGCCGCACCAGCAGTAACGCCGTCCGATCGCAGTTCTGCCCCGCTTCCCGTCAGGGTCGCGGGGCAGAACTGTTTCTGCGCTGCGCGCGGGGCGGGTCTCACCCCCCCCAATCAGCGGAGATTCACCGGATTGCGGACCGAAACCTCGAAATAGGTCCGCGATCCGGTGAATCTCCGCTCACAGGTTCGTGGACGCGCCAGAGTGCAGGCGCACGGGTGCCGTGTGCGGAGCCCAGCGTGCGCAGTCAGCCTGCGCGGCGCCGACTACGCCCGCTCGGCGGATTCGAGCCCGAAGAGCGCTGACAGCGCCTCAGAGGCCTCGTTCGCGCGACCCTCGCGCCCAAGCGAGCGGATGCGCGTGGTGGGAGCGTGCAGCAGGCGGCCGGTGAGGCGACGCAGGGCGGCTTCGACGTCGGCAACGGAATCGGCGTCTGCGAGTTCGCCGTCGGTGCGGCGCGCGCGGCAAAGCTCCTCTTCGAGGATCGCGTTCACGTGACCGCGCAGCGCGAGCAGCACCGGCAGCGTGTCTCGTTCGGCTTGGGAGGCGCCGAATTCGACGGCGGCGTCGTGCACGATTTCGAGAGCCTCGTGCTCGGCGCCGAGTTCGGTGACCGGTGCGTGCTTCGCGATGGTCTCGAGGTCGAGCAGTTCGATGCCGTCGATCTGGGTGACCCCGGGGTCGATGTTGCGCGGCATGCCGAGGTCGATGAGCAGTCGGGGTCCGCGCGGAGCCATACCCGTGAGCGGGGTGACGTCGGCTGCGGTGAGCAGCGGCTCTTCCGTGCGGCTGCAGGCGATGATGACGTCGGCGGCATCGAGTGCGTCGCGCAGCGAGGTGGGGTCGATCGCGGTGAGGTCGTGGCTTGCGGCGTAGGCGGCGGCACGGCCTGAGGGGGAGTGGACGCTGATGTGCTCGGCGCCGCGCGACCGAAGGGCCGCAACGGTCGCGCCCGCGTAGGCGCCGGTGCCGATGAGGAGCACGCGGGTGCCCTCCCACGACGGCACGCGGTGCTCGGCGAGGCGCAGCGCGAGCCGCACGAGGGAGCGGCCCTGCGAGTGGATTTCGGTGCGGTGCTTGACGGTGCGCGAGGTGCGGGTCGCGGTCTGGAAGAGACGCTCGAGGTCGTTCGTGATGGTGCCGCGTTCGACGGCGTCGCTGTGAGCCCGGCGCACCTGGCCCGCGATCTCCTCTTCGCCGACCACGGCTGACTTGAGCCCTGAGGCGACAGCGAAGAGGTGCTCGGCGGCGCGGTGCTCGGTTTCGACATCGACGGCAGTCGAGAGTGATGAGACGGGTACGCCGGCAGTCTCTGAAATCTGCTCGATGACCGCGTCGGCGATGTCGTGCGGCGACTGCAGGTAGACCTCGAATCGGTTGCAGGTGGAGAGCACGACGGCCCCATCAACACCTGCATCTTCGGTCAACGCCTCAGTGATTTCCGTGGTGCGAGCGGTCAGCCGCTCGAGCAGTGGGAAAGAACACCCTCGGTGGTCGAAGGAGAGGCACAGCAACATAGTTTCTCGATACGTTTTCTGATCGGGATTTTGTGGAGAAATCGAGCAGGGTTTCGCCCGAACCTGAACACATCAGATGTGTCACATCAGATCTATAAGCTAGCATCTCGACCGATGAACTTCCTCCCAGCTTCGCATCCGCTGATCGACGGTCGAACGGTCGATTCGCCATTCATCCGTGCTCTGCGCGGAGACCGCCCTCAGTTTACGCCTGTTTGGTTCATGCGGCAGGCCGGGCGCTCGCTGCCCGAGTACCGCGAGATCCGAGCAGATCACCGCATGCTCGACGCCTGCCTGAACCCCGAGCTCGCGAGCGAGATCACGCTGCAGCCGGTGCGGCGACACGGCGTCGACGCGGCGGTGTTCTTCAGCGACATCGTGGTGCCGATGAAGCTGGTCGGCATTGATGTCGATCTCGTCGCCGGCCGCGGGCCGGTGTTCGCGAACCCCGTGCGTACGGCCGAAGATGTGGCTCGCGTCCGCGCCGAGTTCACGCCCGAGCGCTTGCATGCCGCGCTCGACCCGGTGCGCGACGGCGTGCGACTCACGACGGAAGCACTCGGCTCGACGCCACTCATTGGGTTCACCGGAGCTCCGTTCACGCTCGCCGCATACCTGGTCGAGGGCGGCCCGTCGCGCGACCACCTGCGGGCCCGCACGCTGATGCACTCCGACCCTGAAACGTGGGCATCACTGCTCGAATGGGTCGCGGATCTCTGCGGCGTCTTCTTGGAAGCCCAGGTCGAAGCAGGCGCGAGTGCTGTGCAGCTCTTCGATTCGTGGGCCGGATCCCTCTCAGTCGCCGACTATCGCGCCCACGTGGCGCCCGCGTCGCGGCGTACGCTCGAGCGCGTGCGCGACCTGAGCTACACCGTCGATGAGGGGTACTCGTCTGAGACCCGCTCGGTGCCGGTCATCCACTTCGCCGTTGGGTCGGGTCACCTACTGGAGGCGCTGGTCGACGTTGGGATCGACACGCTCGGCGTCGACTGGCGCACCCCGCTCGACGATGCGAGTCGCCGATTCGATCACGCGATCCCGCTGCAGGGCAACCTCGACCCGGCCTACCTGGGGGCGTCCCCCGAGGTGCTCGAAGCGCACCTGCACGACGTGTTGCAGCGCGGACAGCAGGCGCCGGCGCACGTGCTCAATCTTGGCCACGGCGTACCGCCTGAGACCGATCCTGAGGTGCTCACCCGCATCGTTTCGCTCGCCCATGCCTACTGATCGCCCGCGGCCGCGCTTCGCGGTCGTCGGCGGCGGGGTCTCGGGGCTGACGGCGGCACGTGAACTTGCGCTCGCCGGCGCCCGAGTAGAAGTCATCGAGGGCGCCGCGCACTTAGGAGGCCGCATCCGCGGTGCCGAACTCGGGGGCGTCACCATCGACATCGGTGCGGAGTCGTTTGCGACTCGCGGTGGCACGGTCGCCGAACTGATTCACGAGATCGGGATGGGCGATGAGATCGTGCGTCCGTCGGGCCTCGGCTCATGGGTGATCGACGGCCCGCGCGCCCTGCCGCTGCCCGCTGCAGGCACGCTGGGTATTCCGGCGACCCCGCTCTCGGCCGCGACCGTTCGCGCCCTCGGCATCACCGGCGCCGTGCGCGCCGCGATCGAGCCTGCGCTGCCGCGCTCGGTCGGGCGCGACGCCGACTCGCTCGCCGCGCTGGTGCGCAGCCGCCTGGGCTCACGCGTGCTCGATCGTCTGGTGCGGCCGGTATCACTGGGCGTGCACTCCGCCGACCCGGCGCGCCTCGGTGTCGCCTCGGTGCCCGGCCTGGCCGCGGCATTCGCCGAGCGCGGCTCACTGATTACGGCCGCGAAACAACTGCGCGACAGCCAGGCCGCGGCGGGCGGCGCGGTCGCCGGGCTGCGCGGCGGCATGACCTCGCTCATTGCGGGGCTCGCTCGCGAGCTCGATCGGCTCGGTGTCGCGGTGCGCACGGGCGAGAAGGTGCGCCGGATCGCCCCCGCGCCCGCAGACACCGCCGCAGCGGGCGCCGGCAGCGCTTGGCAGATCTTCGACGCCGAGGGCGCGACGATCGCGACGGTCGACGGCGTCATTCTCGCGGTGCCGGAGGGTGTGGCGCGACGACTCCTTGCTGACGACGTGACGGGCACGCCGACCGACCGCGTCGAGGTCGTCGCTCTTGCGATCGACGACGCGCGCTTGGACGCCGCGCCGCGCGGCACCGGTGCGCTCGTGTCGCGCGACGCAGTGGGGTCGGGCGGTGCCAGCGCGGGATCGCGCCGCGCACCCACCCAGACCGGTGCGGCGCCGATCCTCGCCAAAGCACTCACCCACGTCACCGCGAAGTGGCCGGAGCGCGCCCGCGAGGCCGGCCCCGGCCGTCATCTCATCAGACTGTCGTACGGCCGCGCGGGCTCGGCGCCTGAGACCGTCGGGCTCGACGACGCCGAGGTCCGCAGCATCGCTCGATACGACGCGTCGCGCATTCTCGGCATCGACCTGCGGGCTGACGCGATTGTCGACCTGGCCCGATGCACCTGGCGCATGGGTCGCCCGCCCGGGTCTCGTGATTCCCGCCTCCTCGACGCGCCCGCAGGGGTCACACTCGCCGGCGACTGGGTGAGCGGCACCGGCTTGGCCGCGATCGTGCAGGGTGCCCGAGCGGCGGCGGCCGAGGCGCTCGCCGCTGCGCCCGGCTCGTCGCAGTAGTTCGACACACACCGCCACCGCCTCCGCATCCGTATCATCAGCTTCACCCGCATCACCCCGAAAGGTCCACCGACATGAACGCCATCCTTCCCGCCAGCTCCGGCCGAGTCTTCCGCTCGGACGCGCCGCTCGCCGCCGCCCCCGGGCTGCTGCGCGTGGGCACGCGGGGCAGCGCGCTGGCGGTGTCTCAGACCACGACGGTCGCCGAGCAGATTGCCGAGGCGACCGGCCTCGACGTCGCGCTCGTCATCATCACCACGCACGGCGACGTGAGTCGCGCACCGCTGTCGCAGCTCGGCGGCACCGGCGTCTTCGTCAGCGCGCTGCGCGATGCGCTGCTGGGCGGGGAATGCGATCTCGCGGTGCACTCGCTCAAAGATCTGCCCACGGGGGCGTGCCCCGGCATCGCCCTGGGCGCCGTTCCTGTGCGCGCCGATGCGCGCGACGCCTTCTGCGCGCGCGACGGACTCACACTGGCCGAACTGCCGGCCGGGGCCCGTGTCGGCACCGGATCGCCGCGCCGCGTCGCCCAGATCCGCTCGCGCCGGCCCGACCTCGAGGTCCAAGATCTGCGTGGCAACGTCGATACCCGACTCGGCCGGGTCGGCGTCGACCTGGACGCCGTGGTGCTCGCCGCCGCCGGCCTCGATCGCATCGGCCGTGCCGAAGCGATTACCGAGCGCTTCCCGCTCACCGACGCACCGGCGGCTCCGGGCCAAGGAGCCCTCGCCATCGAGGTGCGAGAAAGCGACGTGCACTCCGAGCCCTACGCGGCCGCGCTCTCCGCACTCGACCATGCCGAGTCGCGGGCCACGGCCATCGCCGAGCGCGCACTGCTCGCCACGCTGGAAGCCGGTTGCGCGGCCCCGATCGGTGCGTGTGCTGAACTCGCGGGCGAGACCCTTCGATTGCGCGCCGTCGTTTACCGCGTCGATGGCACTGAGCAGCTCGCGGCGGAAGCGGAGCTGCCGTGGAGCGCTGCCGACCCCGACGCCGCGACGGAACTCGGGCGACTGGTCGCGGGCGAGCTGCTCGCCAGCGGTGCCGCTCGGCTCGCCCCGCTCGGGAGCCCCGCGTGACGGAACGCGACGCAACTGAGCCCGGCGCGACCGCGGCCGGTATCCCCGACCCCCGCGCAACCTCGCAGGCCGCGGCCGCGCCCGCGTACCGCGCGTCGCTCTCGGGCGCGCGCGTTCTGGTCACTCGCGGCGGTGCTGCGGGGGAGCGCGACGCGAAAGCGATCGCGGAGCTCGGCGGTGCGGCGATTGCGGCCACCCTGACCGAGATCGCGCCGCTATCCGACCCCGAGGCGCTGACCGATGCGGCGGCGGCTTGGAACCGGGGCGACTACGACTGGGTGATCGTGACGAGCGCGAACGCCGCCGACGCATTCGCGGAGGCCGGTGCGTCGGCATCACGCAGCGCCGGCCAGATCGCGGCGGTCGGCCCCGCCACGGCGGAGGCGCTCGCGGCGCACGGCCTCGATCCCGCGCTCGTCCCAACCACCGATTACTCCGGAGCCGGCATCGCGGCCGCCGTCATCGATCGCATCGCTGCCGAGTCGCACACCAGCTCCGCAGCACCTCGCGGTGCACGCGTATTGCTGCCGGTCTCGGAGATCGCCGATCGCACCGTCGAGTCGGCGCTCGAGGCGGCCGGGCACTCGGTGACGCGAGTGACGGCCTACCGCAGTGTTGTCGCTGCCGCCGGCGAGGTGATCCCTCAGCTCATCACCGCCGGAGAGATCGACGTCGTGCTCGTGCTCAGCGGCGCCGCGGCGCGCGAGCTGGCGCGACGGGTGCCCGAACTCGCGGACCCCGCCGGTCCAGCCGCGACGGCGCCCCGGCCGCTCATCGCCGCGATCGGCGGACCGACCGCACGCGCTCTCGCCGAGCACGGACTCGCCGCAGACGTCGTCGCCGACCCGCACACCGTTTCAAATCTGCTCGCCCGCGTTGCTCACGCCCGCGAATTCCCCCTGCCCCACCTCGGAGGTGCCCCCGCATGATCCCCACTGTTCGCCCGCGCCGATTGCGCACCAGCGCCGCGATGCGCCGGCTGACCGCAGAGACCCGCATCCACCCCGCCGAGCTGGTGCTGCCGCTCTTCGTGCGCGAGGGCATCTCGGAACCGCAGGCCATCACCTCGATGCCCGGCGTGTACCAGCACACCGTCGACTCGCTGCGACGCGCCGCAACCGAGGCCGCGGAACTCGGCATCGGCGGCGTGATGCTGTTCGGCGTACCCGAAGTGCGTGACGCGGTCGGCAGCGCTGCAGACGATCCGCAGGGCATCCTCAACGTCGCCACGCGTGCGCTGGCCGACGAGGTCGGCGACGCGCTCGTCTTACAGACCGACCTGTGTCTCGACGAGTTCACCGATCATGGCCACTGCGGCGTGCTCCGCGTGAACGCCGATCGTAGCGACGACCTCGTGGTCGACAACGACGCGACGCTCGAGCGGTACCGGGCCATGGCGTTGGCACAGGCCTCCGCGGGCTCCGCGCTGCTGGGGCTCTCGGGCATGATGGACGGCCAGGTCGCCTCCGTGCGCGAGGCCCTCGACGCGGAGGGGTTCCAAGACACCGCGATCCTCGCCTACTCCGCGAAGTACGCGTCGGCGTTCTACGGGCCGTTCCGCGAGGCCGTCGACTCGCAGCTCGTCGGCGATCGCCGCACGTACCAGCAAGATCCGGCGAACCGCCGCGAGGGGCTGCGCGAGGCCGAACTCGATCTCGCCGAGGGCGCCGACATCGTGATGGTGAAGCCGGCCATGAGCTACCTCGACGTGCTCGCCGACGTCGCCGCCGTGAGCCCCGTGCCGGTCTGGGCTTACCAGGTGTCGGGGGAGGCTGCGATGATCGAAGCGGCCGCAGCCAACGGGTGGATCGACCGCGAGCGTGCCATCGAGGAGTCGGTGGTCAGCATCAAGCGTGCGGGCGCCGACGCCGTACTCACCTACTTCGCCACCGAGATCGCAGGATGGAACCGATGACCGCACCGCTGATTCCCCACCCCGAGGCCGCTGGCAGCGCGGCCCTCTCCGAGCGCGCCTCGCGCGTGATTCCCGGCGGCGTGAACTCGCCGGTGCGCGCCTACGGCTCGGTCGGCGGCACCCCCCGCTTCCTCGTATCGGGTCGAGGCCCGCTTGTCACCGACGTCGACGGCAACGAGTACGTCGACCTCGTCGCCTCGTGGGGGCCCGCGCTGCTCGGTCACGCGCACCCCGCGGTCGTGGAAGCGGTGCAAGAGGCAGCGGCGCGCGGCCTCGGCTTCGGCGCCTCCGTGCCGCAGGAGGCCGAGCTGGCCGAAGAAATCATCGCGCGCGTGCCGCTTATCGAGCGCCTGCGTCTCGTCTCGACCGGTACCGAGGCGACGATGACGGCGATTCGCATCGCCCGCGGCGCCACCCAGCGCCCGCTGATCATCAAGTTCGCCGGGCACTACCACGGCCACTCCGACGGGTTGCTTGCGGAAGCCGGCTCCGGGCTCGCCACGCTCGCGATGCCCGGATCGGCCGGCGTCACCGCCGAGACCGCCGGGCAGACGCTCGTGCTGCCATACAACGACCTGGCCGCGCTCGAGGCCGCGTTCGCCGAGCACGGCGACCGCATCGCTGCAGTGATCGCCGAGGCCGCTGCCGCGAATATGGGCGTGCTGCCCCCGCTGCCCGGCTTTACGGAGGCGCTCATCGAGATCGCGCATCGCCACGGTGCGCTGGTCATTCTTGACGAGGTGCTCACCGGGTTCCGTGCGGGCCCGTCAGGGTTCTGGGGCATCGAGCAGTCGCGCATCTCAGGGGGCGTCACGCCCGACCTGTTGACGTTCGGCAAGGTCGTCGGCGGGGGGCTGCCGCTCGCGGCACTGGGTGGCCGCGCCGAACTCATGGACCTGCTCGCGCCCCTCGGCCCCGTGTACCAGGCCGGCACGCTGTCGGGCAATCCGCTCGCCGTTGCGGCCGGGCTCACCACCCTGCGTCACGCTGATGCCGCCGCGTATGAGCGTCTCGGCCACGCGGCCGACGTGCTCACGGGTGCGGTCTCGGCCGCGCTGACCGATGCCGGTGTCGCGCACCGCGTGCAGCGCGCCGGCACCCTCTTCAGCGTGCTGTTCGGCGACTTTCCCGAGGCGCCTCGAGGGTACGCGGAGGTGCAGCAGCAGAACGTCGCGGCGCACCGCGCCTTCTTCCACGCGATGCTCGATCGCGGGGTCAACCTGCCGCCGAGCGCGTTCGAGGCGTGGTTCGTGACGGCCGCGCACGACGACGCGGCGCTCGCCCGCATCGTGGAGGCGCTGCCCGATGCGGCCCGCGCCGCCGCGGCTGTTACGGCAGGTTGAGCGCCCGACTGTCGGGGCTTCGCCGGCCAGGAGTAGGCTTCCGGGGTGCATGAAACGATCGATATCCGTCGCGTGCGCCCCGAGGAGTACCCCGCCGTGGGTGCGCTGGTGCGGGCGGCGTACGAGGGAGACTACACGCTGAGCCCGGAGTACCTCGCCGAGATCGAAGATGTCGCCGCGCGCGATGTCGACTCCGAGGTACTCGTCGCCGCCGACCGCGCGACCGGAGACGTGCTCGGCACGATCACCATTCCACTCGCCGGTCGCGCACTCATGGACGACACCGTCGACGGAGAACTCGACGTCCGCCTGCTCGGCGTCGCGCACGCGGCGCGGGGTCGCGGCGTCGGCGAAGCGATCATGCAGCATTCGGCCGGTATCGCGCGGTCGCGCGGTCTCGGTCGAATCGTGCTGCACACCGGCGAGCAGATGCGCGCGGCGCAGCGCCTCTACGAGCGCCTCGGATACACACGCATTCCCGACCGCGAGTTCGACATTCCCACCCCCACGGGGTCGCGCCGCATCTTCGCGTACGGCCTCGACCTGCAGCCCGCGGAAGGCGGAGCGGCGGCCTGAACCCACCCGCTGCCGCACCCCGAACGCATGAGTGGCGGGCGACCCCGAAGGTCGCCCGCCACTCTCTGCAGTACAGCAGTGCCGGTTACGCGGCGCGCGCCACCAGAGCTTCGACGGCGCTCTCGAAGAAGCGCAGGCCGTCGATGCCCGAGCGCATGGCCTCGGTCGTATCGGGGCCGAACCCGGCCTCGACCGCGTGCTCGGGGTGCGGCATGAGGCCGACCACGTTGCCGCGCTCGTTGGTGAGGCCGGCGATGTCGTTGAGCGAACCGTTCGGGTTGACCTCCGCGTAGCGGAACGCCACGAGACCTTCGCCCTCGAGGTACTTGAGCGTCTCGTCGTTCGCGATGTAGCCGCCGTCGCCGTTCTTGAGCGGGATGACGATCTCTTCACCGGGGGCGAAGCGGTGCGTCCACGCGGTGTCGGCGTTCTCGACGATCAGCTTCTGATCGCGGCGAATGAACTGCTGGTGCGCGTTGCGAATGAGTCCGCCGGGCAGCAGGTGCGACTCGACGAGCACCTGGAAGCCGTTGCAGATGCCGAGCACGGGCAGCCCCTGGTTCGCGGCGGCCACGACCTCGGTCATGATCGGCGAGACCGCGGCGATCGCGCCGGGGCGCAGGTAGTCGCCGTAGCTGAAGCCGCCGGGCAGCACGATCGCGTCGACGCCCTGCAGATCGTGATCCGCGTGCCACAGCGCCACGGGCTCAGCCCCGGCGATGCGGATCGCGCGCTGTGCGTCGCGGTCGTCGAGCGACCCGGGGAAGGTGACGACCCCGATCTTCGGCATCAGCGAGCCTCGCCGACGACCACGTCGACGGGTGCACCGTCGACGCTGATCGCGACGACGTCTTCGATCACGTCGTTCGACAGGATATCGGCGGCGACCTGACGCACCTCGTCGAGCACCTCAGCGGTGGCATCGGCGACCTGGAATTCGAAGCGCTTGCCGATGCGCACGTTCTCGAACTTCTCGTGGCCGAGACGAGCGAGCGCCCCCGTGGTGGCCTTACCCTGCGGGTCGAGCAGCTCGGCCTTGGGCATGACATCAACGACAATCGTGGGCACCCGGTCTCCAATTTCTCGTGGTGAAGCTCTGAATATTCTCGCACGGATCGCGCAGGGGCCCGGCACGCTGTCCAGGCGCCCGGCGTCAGACCGCGACGGGGGCGTAGGGCGGCTCGCCGCCGGTGAGGCGCACGTACAGCTCGCGGTACCGCTCGTAGGTCTGTGTGACGATCTCCTCGGGCAGCACGGGAGGCTCACCGGTCTTGTCCCAGTTCGCAGACAGCCAGTTGCGCACGATCTGTTTGTCGAAGGAGGCGAGGCGATCCTGCGCGGCAAGCGACTCGTCGTGGTACACCGCGGCGTCCCAGTACCGCGAGGAGTCGCTCGTGAGCACTTCGTCGGCGAGTACGAGCTCGCCAGTCTCGCGGTCGCGGCCGAACTCGAACTTGGTGTCGGCGAGCACGACGCCGCGGGCGGCGGCGAGCTCGCGCGCGGCCGTGAAGATCTGCAGCGAGGCGTCGCGCAGGGCGGTCGCGATCTCGAGGCCGACGAGCTCGACACTGCGTTCGAACGTGATGTTCTCGTCGTGCTCGCCGAGCGGGGCCTTGTAGGCCGGGGTGTAGATCGGCTCGTCGAGCAGGTCGCCGTCGCTGAGCCCGGCGGGCAGCTCGATGCCGCACACGGCGCCCGTGCGCTGGTACTCGGCGAACCCCGAGCCGGTGAGCGCGCCGCGCACCACGCACTCGATCGGGTACATCTCGAGCTTGCGCGTCAGCATCGCCCGGTCGCGCACTTCCGCGGGAACCTCGGGGGCGGTGCTCTCATCGGAGACGAGATGGTTGGGCAGCTCGATGCGTTCGAACCACCAGTTCGACAGCGCCGTCAGCAGCGCACCCTTGCCCGGGATCGGCGGCTCGAGCACGTGGTCGAACGCGCTCACCCGGTTGCTCGCGACGACGAGCAGTGTCGCGTCCGAGCCGTCGGCGGGGGTGTACAGGTCGCGAACCTTGCCCGAGTAGATGTGGGTCCAGCCGTCGAGCTGCGTGGGTGCGGGGAGATGGGTCACCCAATCATTCTCGCATTTCGTGCGGGATCGCCGTGCCGCTCACGCCTCGCGCGCCCGCAGGCGGATCGCCGCCGCGGCGACCAGGCTGAGCTCGACCCGCTCCCCGCCCGATGCGGCCGCATCGGTGCCGCCCCACACGAGCACCTCGACGGTGCCCGCGGCCGGCGCCACGGACACGACGCGCAGGGGAACGCCGACGACGATCCCTCGGCTCTCGAGGTGCCGCAGCAGCTCGGGCGAGCGATCCGACACCCGCGCGACCGACGCGAGGGCACCGGCCTCCGCATCCACGAGCGACACCGTGTCGTCGGCGGGCAGGCTGCCGTCGGGTGCGGGGATGGGGTCGCCGTGCGGATCCGCCACCGGATGCCCGAGCACCGCGTCCATGCGCGCCAGCACGAGATCGGAGACCGCGTGCTCCAGGCTGTCGGCCTCGTCGTGCACCTCGTCCCACCCCAGTCCGAGCTGCTGCACGAGGTAGGTCTCGATGAGGCGATGCCGACGCACGATCGCGACGGCAACCTCGCGCCCCGCATCCGTGAGCTCGATACGACCGTAGGGCTCGTAGGCGAGGAATCCATCGCGCGCGAGCTTCTTGAGGTTCGCTGAGACAGTCGAGGGGGTCACTCCGAGCTGTTCGGCGAGGTCGGTGGTCGACGGCTCGCCGCCGGGCCACTCGTACGCCTTCCAGACGAGCGTGAGGTAATCCTCGACCATGCGGGTGACGACGGGGCGGGGCACGCGCCCCATTCTAGGAGTTCGCCCCGACCGGCTCGCGAGAGACCGGGTCGTCGTCCGAGTCATGCTTCACAGAATTCGATGGCTGTGCTCTGCGGAACGGGGCCGCAAGCGTGGGCAGGATCGCACGACGGTGCACCACGAGGAATGCGATGGCCAGCACAGCCTGGATCGCGCTCAGTACATAGCGCCCTGAGGTGTCGGTGACGAAGAACTGCAAGGCGAAGAGCGCCGCGAGCCCGATCGCCGAGAACCAGTGGAATCGCAACGCCAGAATGATCGCGACACCGAGCAGTGTCTGCGTCGCCGTCAGGGTGAACTCCTCGACCTGACGCGCATCGAGCGCGAGCGCTGCGGGGCCACCGCCGGCGAAGTGGGCGATCGGCAGCGATCCGACGAGCAGGCTCCACTGGTTCACCTTCGACGCGATCAGCGTGCCGATGGCGGCCGCACCCATGCCGCGCAGCGCGAACATGACGGCGATGATGAACTCCGGGGCCTCCGAAGCGAGTGGGGCGAGCCACTGCACGAGGAAGTAGCTGTCGATGCCGAGCGCGGTGCCCGACTCGACGAGCGCTTCGGCGAACGGCTCCGCCGAAAGCAGAATGATCGCCGCCGACACCACGAACAGCGAGACGACCGTGATGCGGCGGGGGCGCTGCGGCATGTCCGCGATGATCGCGGCCGCACCGACGAACTCTTCTTCCGCGTCATCGGAGTGCGTCTGCCCCGCGCGCCACAGGAACAGGCCGAAGATGACGATCAGCACGGCGCCGAACCAGATCGGAATGCTCCCCATCAGCGGAATCGCGAAGGCGATCACGGCGAGGATCGCCAGGAACCCGATATCGAGGCGATTCTCTTTCGGCAGCGTCAGGAAGCCGGTCGCACGACCGCCCGAGCGCTTCGCGATGCGACGGGCGACGAACAGGGCCACGATGACGACAAGCGGCCAGCCGAAGCCGAGCAGCAATCGGTTCGAACCGGTCATGTTCGCAGCGGCGTAGTGGAGGTACTCGGCGTCGGATCCCGAACGGAACGCGTAGTAGAGATCGACGGCGTACTCGGGCAGTACCGCGATGAGAGCGAGCAGCGCGATGGCGAGCGCCCCCGAAATGTCTTTCTGCGCGGCCTCAGCGGCCCACGCAAGGATGAACGCGGCGGCGACCACGGCGGCCCCGTAGACCAGCAGTTCGAGCACGGCGGGAAGATGAATCCCGCTGAATCGAAGCACGAGGGCTGGGGCGGCAATGGTGAGGCACAGCACGAGTCTGCGAATCAGTGCGGCTGGCATGTGAGCTCCTGACAACACGCCGCGCCGGAGAGACTCCGGCCACGGCAAACGGCCGAAGGTCTCGTTCGCCTCAACTCAATCGAGTGAGGTGCCACGCCGGGCGCATCTCCGTGATGGCCAGTATGTCGACGTGCCGCTCGGGCCGAGCCGCGAGGGCTGGGCCGCGAGGAACTACTCCCCTTCGCTCTCCACCCTCTCGGGCGGCCATCGGGTGTGTCTACGCACATCCCCGTGTGTGGCATGCCACACATTGCGAATCGCGCATCATTACGGGGGAAATGCCTGAAAAGCTCCGAAATTCCACGTGTTGGGAACCCGGATGTCAGGGGAGCCGGTTACGCTCGTCTCAAGAGGCCGATGCCGCGCGTCTGTGCGCTGCAATGGAAGCCCGATCGAGGCGGTCGGTGCGTGAGTTCGGAGGAGAGCTATGATCCCGCTGGGTCCGGTAGTGGCGCGAAGTCGAGTGGGCGTCGCCCGAGCTGCAGCCTGGTCGTATCTCGTGGAACCCGAACGCCGTGCCGAGTGGTGGCCCGAGCTGCGGCTTGATGCGCGCGTCGGCGGTGAAGTCGCCGAGCGGTGGTCTGAGGGCGAAGGCGACGACGCGGTGAGCCGTGATGCCTCGGGCACGGTCGACGTCTGGGTCGAGGGGCACGCGGTGGGGTTCACCTGGCGCGAGGCCGGCGACGAGCGCGACACGGCCGTGCTGGTGACGCTGCGCACGCAGGGCCTCGACACGGGTATCACGGTGACCGAGACCGGATTCGACGCGCTGCCGGCTCCGGCCGAGCGGGCGGCGGCGTCGCAAGAGGGATGGCAGGTGCTGTTGCGCGACCTCACAGTGGCGCTGGAAGCGGCGCAGGCGGCCGGAGCGTTCGGCGAGCGAGAGACGCTGAGCTTCGCTGCCGCTGTCGCCGGGAGCGGCGCGGGTGCCGCGCTCGAGGCGGAGGGTGACGGCGATTCCGAGCAGCCCGGTGCCGAACTTGAGTCCGGTGCCGAGCTGGAGCTCGGTGCCGAATTGGAGCTTGTCGAACCTGAGATCGACGGCGAGATCGACGCCGCGAACGACGCCGAGTCCGTCGCCGAGATCGAGGTCGAAGCCGAACCGCAGGTGGGGGATCACCCCGAGCTCGAGACCGGCCCGATCGAGGTCGTGAGCGACGGTGCGGTCGAGACGGATGCGGCGGATACCGCAGAGGTGAATCTCGACCAGACGATTCGTATCGATCGTTCAGAGCTTGATGCGGCGCTCGCCGCAGGTGAAGCGGAAGTAGCCGACGTTGCGGACGCGACCGAGATCGCTGACGCGACTGCGAACGACGCCGCCGAAAACGATGACGAGCATGATGATGACTCGTCGGGCGATCCCGACTTTGACGCGCTGATCCGAGGCAACTAGCCGCGGGCGGCCCGGCCCCACCCACGGCCGCGGCGGCCCGGCACAGCGCCCGGCCCACGGCCGCCCGCCCCGCGAACGCCCCTGAAATCGCCGAACGCCCCTCACCTGCGCGCGCAGATGAGGGGCGTTCGGCGATTTCAGGGGCCTTCGGCGCTGATGCGACCGGCGCCGAGCTACTCTGCGACGCGTGCGGCGATGTCGGTGCGCGACTGCCCGCCGTCGAGCCCGATCTGCGCGACACCGGCGTAGGCGCGTGAGCGGGCCTCGGTGAAATCGCCCCCGCGCGCCACGACGCCGAGCACACGACCGCCGGTGGCGATCCACCCGCCGTCTTCGGTGCGCGCCGTGGCCGCGTGCACCACGTGCACACCCTCGAGCGCTTCGGCGTCGGCGATGCCGGTGATCTCACGACCCGTCACGACGTCGCCGGGGTACCCCTCACTCGCCACGACCACGATCACGGCAGGGTCGGGCGAGAACACGGGCTCGGGCTGCGCCGCGAGTTCGCCGTTCGCAGCCGCGAGCAGATACTGGCTGAGCGGTGATTCGAGCCGCGCGAGCACGACCTGCGTCTCGGGGTCGCCGAATCGCGCGTTGAACTCGATGACGCGTACGCCCTTCGAGGTGACGATCAAACCGCAGTAGAGCAGGCCGATGAACGGCGTGCCCTCGGATTCGAGCTGGCGCACGGTCGGCAGCGCGACGGTGCGGGTGATCTCGTCGACAAAATCATCGGCCACCCAGGGGAGCGGCGAGTAGGCGCCCATGCCGCCCGTGTTCGGGCCGGCATCTCCGTCGAAGATGCGCTTGTAGTCTTGCGCCGGGCTGAGCGGCAGCACGTCGTGCCCGTCGGCGAAGAAGAAGAGCGAGACCTCCTGGCCGTCCAAGAACTCCTCGACGAGCACCTCGCCGTGCGGAGCCCAGGTGGCGACGTGGGCGATCGCAGCGTCCCGATCTTCGGTGACGAGCACCCCCTTGCCGGCGGCGAGGCCGTCGGCCTTCACGACGTACGGGGCTCCGAACTCGTCGAGCACCGCGCCGGCTTCTTCCACCGACGTGACCCGCGCGGCGCGTCCGGTCGGCACCTCGGCGGCATCCATGACGCGCTTCGCGAACGCCTTCGACCCCTCGAGCTGTGCGGCGGCCTGGTCGGGGCCGAACACGGGAATTCCCGCCGCACGCAGCGGGTCGGCGACCCCTGCGACGAGCGGGGCCTCTGGCCCGATGACCACGAGGTCGAAGCCGCGCTGCTGCACGAACTCGGCAACCGCAGCCGGATCGGAGTAGGCGAGCTCGGGCGTCTCGACGCCGCTGGCGGCGATGCCCGCGTTGCCCGGAGCGCAGACGATCTCATGTGCGCCGCTCTCGGCGAGCAGGGCGAGGACGATGGCGTGTTCGCGGGCGCCGGGGCCCAAGACGAGGATCTTCACGCGGTCCAGACTACCGAAGCGCGGATAGGCTGCTCACGTGGCGAAACGGAAGATCTCGATCGAAGACGGGCGTGCAGCTCTTGCGGCGGTGCGCGCGGGTGGCACGGCGCGTAGTGACCTCGCGACGACGGTGCGATACCTCCTCGAAGAACTTGCCGAACGGGCGCCCGGAAACTCGGTTGAGGTGCGCGTGCCCCCCTACGGTGCAACGCAGTGCGTCGCCGGCCCGAGGCACACGCGCGGCACGCCGCCGAACGTCATCGAAACTGATGCGCAGACCTGGATCGGCCTCGCCTGTGGTGATCTCGACTGGGAGACCGCGATCGCCGAGGCGCTCGTCATCGCATCGGGATCGCGCGCCGCGCTGCACGGACTGCTGCCGCTCGTGCGCTCGCACCCAGCCGGGGCTGAGACAATGGAGGCATGAGTCAGTCCGATCCGTCGTCGGGGCCTGCCGCACAGCAGCCCGTCGAACCCGCCGCCCCTGCGGCGACACCAGCTTCACCCGCAGACGACGAGGCCGCTGCTGTGGCCGCACCTGCCGATCCCACCGTGCACGAGCCGGTCGTGCACGAGGTGCAGCAAGAGGTCACGCTGCAGCGCTCGGTGCGCGTGACGCGCCTGCTGGTCGCGGGTCTGGTGATCGGAGCGGTGGTCGCGATGATCGCGTGCTTCTTCTTCCCGATCGTGGAGGGCGCCGAGTACACCCTGGCGCAGGTGGCCGGTTTCATGGCGCTCATCGGTGCTGCGATCGGAGCTGGGGTCGGTGGCATCGTCGCGCTGGTACTGGGGCTGATCGTGAGGCGCCAGCAGGGCACCGGTGTCGCCATCCAGCACGACGTGCGATAATCCAGACACCTACGATTCGAAAGAAGCAGTCATGCTCGGAAACCTCAGCGGCTGGCACCTCATCGCCATCCTCTTCGTCATTCTTCTCATGTTCGGTGCGCCGAAGCTTCCCGCGCTCGCCAAGAGCCTGGGCCAGTCGATGAAGATTCTCCGCAAGGAGGTCAGCGGCGACTCGGACGCGACGACGTCCGCTGCGACGACGCCCGCTGCAACCACTGAGGTGCAGCAGCCCGCGCCGCAGAAACCCGACGCGTCCTGATTCTTTCGCGGTAACGAACGGAGACACCACCCAATGCTCGGAAATCTCTCGGGACCGACGTTGATCGTCATCCTGTTCATCGTGCTGCTGTTGTTCGGTGCGCCGAAGCTGCCAGCTCTGGCGAAGAGCCTGGGCCAGTCGATGAAGATTCTGCGCAAGGAAGTGAGCTCCAGCGGCGATTCCGATGCGGCAGCGCCTCAGGCAGCGCCGAACACCGTGCAGTCGCAGGCGGCCGAACCGCAGTCGCCTGCGGTGCCGGCGAGCCCGGTCGCACCCGAGCAGCCCGCGACGCCTCCGGCAGCCCCGGCCGTTCCCGCGTCGCCGGCTGAGCCGGCAGCGCCCGCTCCGGCGTCACCAGCGGTGCCGCAGAGCCCCGTGCACCCCGACGAACCTGCCACACCGCAGGCCCCGCCCGCGGTGCCGCAGAGCCCGGTTGATCCTCAGGCGCCCGGCGCCAGCGAGAAGCCCGGCGCGTAAGCAGTCGATCATGCAGAAGCCCCCGACGCGCGTCGCGCTCGGGGGCTTCTGCGTGCAGTCGAGGCGCGGCGACCGACTCGGCGACCGACTCAGACGAGCTCGGTGAAGGCCGAGGCCTGTGCGGTCTGGCTCGCGGTGGCTCGCGCATTCAGATCGTCGCACCAGGCCGGATAGACCCGAAACCCTCGTTTGCCCGGTCGTCGTTCGGATGAGGTGACGCCGAGCCCGTGCAGGTGCTCCGCGGTGAAGCGGAAGACGCCGCGGCGCTCGCCTTCCATGACGAAGATCAGTGCGCCCTGCGCGTCGTCGTCGTGCGGCAGCGGCACGGTATCGCCGTCGGCGTCGCGGCGCCAGAGCGCCACGAACGCGCCCGGCTTCGTCGGGGTGATGCGCGCGGTGCGAATGTGCCAGCGCTCCCCGTCGATCACGGCCAGCCCGGCTTCGTAGTCACTGTTCTGCTCTTCGGGTACGACGGTCGTCACCCGCGCGGTCGGTGCGAGCGCGTGCGTGACGTAGTGGTCGAATGCGGTGTGCGGCATGATGCGCGTGGGGAGGGCGGCGAACCGCCGATCCTCAGCTCTCCTGTGTCGCCTCGACCCAGGCGAGGTACTCGGCATCGACGTTGCCGGCGATGTACTCGCCCGTGAAGCAGCTCTGCTCCAGCGACGTGACGCGATCCTGCCCCGCGAGAATGGCGCGATTCATGCCGTCGACGCTCATGTAGACGAGATGGTCGGCCCCGAGCTCTTCCGCGATCTCTGCCGGCGTGCGCCCGTGCGCGATGAGTTCCTTGCGCGAGGGCATGTTGATGCCGTAGACGTGCGGGAAGAGTACGGGGGGCGCGGCAGAGGCGAAGATCACCGACTTCGCGCCGGCGGCCCGGGCCATCTCGACGATCTCGCGCGAGGTCGTGCCGCGCACGATCGAGTCGTCGACGAGCAGCACGTTCTTGCCCTTGAACTCCGAGCTCATCGCGTTCAGCTTCTGGCGCACGCTGCGCTTGCGCACCGCCTGCCCGGGCATGATGAATGTGCGGCCCACGTAGTGGTTCTTGAAGAACCCCTCGCGGTACTGCACGCCGAGCTTCTGGGCGAGCTGCATGGCGCTCGGGCGGCCGGAGTCAGGAATCGGCATGACAACGTCGATCTCGACGTCGGGGAGTTCGGCCCGCACCTGCTCGGCGAGTACATCGCCGAGGCGCAGACGGGCTTCGTACACCGAGATGCCGCTGAGCACGGAGTCGGGGCGGGCCAGGTAGATGTACTCGAACGCGCAGGGCACGAGCTCGGTTTCGGCGGCGCACTGCTGCGACTGCATCGTGCCGTCGGGGGAGATGAGGATCGCTTCGCCCGGTTCGACGTCGCGCACGAACTCGTAGCCGCCCGATTCGAGCACAAGCGATTCGGAGGCGACGACCCATTCGTCGCTGCCGCCGGCGCTGGTGCGACGACCGAGTACGAGCGGGCGGATGCCGAACGGATCGCGGAAGGCCAGCAGGCCGTACCCGGCGATCATCGCGATGGTGGCGTACGAGCCCTCAACGCGCTCGTGCACTCGGGAGACGGCGGCGAAGACCTGCTCGGCCGTGAGCGACAGGCTGGTGATGCCGGCCTGCAGCTCGTTTGCGAGCACGTTGAGCAGCAGCTCGGTGTCCGAGTGGGTGTTGAGGTGACGGCGATCGACGTTGTAGAGATCTGCGGTGAGCTCACGCGTATTCGTCAGGTTGCCGTTGTGCACCAGGATGATGCCGTACGGCGCGCCCACGTAGAAGGGCTGCGCTTCGTCTTCGGCGGCGGCCGACCCGCGGGTCGCGTATCGCACGTGGCCGAGGCCCACGTTGCCGGTGAGGCTGCGCATGTCGCGGGTGCGGTACGCCTCGCGCACCTGGCCCTTCGCCTTCACCATGTGGAAGAAGTCGCCGTCGAGCGTGGCGATGCCCGTGGAATCCTGACCACGGTGCTGGAGCAGGAGCAGGCTGTCATAGACCTGCTGGTTGACGGGTTCGGACGAGACGATACCGACGATGCCGCACATGCTGTAGTGAATACTCCCTGCGAGGTGGGTGGTGCGTCGGAGGGACGCACCGTCTAGTGTCCCACACGCGAACGGGTGATGATCACCGTGTGGCCGAGGGCGCGCATGCGCAAGGTACGCTTATCGGGTGAGCGAAAACGCGTCGATCTATGCCCAGTCCGGAGTCGACACCGCAGCCGGTGACCTGGCCGTCGAACTGATGAAGTCCGCAGTCTCGCGGACGCACGGCCCCGAGGTGGTCGGCGGGGTCGGTGGCTTCGCCGGGCTCTTCGACGTGTCGGCGCTCAAAGAGTACCGCCGCCCGCTGCTCGCGAGCGCCACCGATGGGGTGGGCACTAAAGTCGCGATTGCGCAGGCCATGGACATTCACCACACGATCGGCCAAGACCTCGTCGCGATGATCGTCGACGACATCGTCGTGGTCGGTGCCAAGCCGCTGGCGATGACCGACTACATCGCCTGCGGCAAGGTCGTGCCGCAGCGCATCGCCGATATCGTGCGCGGGATCGCCGAGGCCTGTGAAGCCACCGGTACCGCGCTGGTCGGCGGCGAGACCGCAGAACACCCGGGTCTGCTCGGCGTCGACGACTACGACGTGGCGGGTGCCGCGGTGGGCGTGGTCGAGGCCGACCGCGTGCTCGGGCCGGAGCGCGTCTCAGACGGAGACGTCGTGCTCGCGCTCGGCGCTTCGGGTCTGCACTCCAACGGCTTCTCGCTGGTGCGCCGCATCCTCGCCGATGCCGGTGTCTCGTACACCGACGCGAGCGCCGATCTCGGCACCAGCTACGGCGAGGCGCTGCTCGTGCCGACCGCGCTCTACACCTCGCCGCTGCTGCGCGTTATCGACGACCCCGCGCTCGACGGGGCGATCCACGCGCTCTCGCACGTCACCGGCGGGGGTATCGCCGCGAACCTCGCCCGCGTGCTGCCCGTCGGCACCTGGGTCGAGGTCGACCGCAGCACCTGGTCGCCGCTGCCCGTGTTCCGCCACCTCGCCGAACTCGGCGGCCACTCGCTCGAGTCGGTCGAGGGTGCCTGGAACCTGGGTGTCGGCATGTTCGCAGTGGTCGACGGCGGACAGGCGCATCAGGTCGCTGCAGCGCTGACCGCGGAAGGGCTCGACACGTGGGTCGCCGGCACGGTGCAGTCGACCGCGCGCGATTTCACCGGGTTCGAGCAGGGCGCCAAGGGCGTGCAGGGCGGGGCAGTGCGCCTCGTCGGCGAGTTCGCGAACTAAGGGGAGCGGGCGTGCGGGCGCGGGCTTCGGCTCGCGCGTGCAGGCGCCCTCAGCTCGCGGTGCGCTCGATCAGCGCCGTCGCGATCACCGCGAGCCCCTCGCCTCGACCCGTGAAGCCGAGGTGATCCGTGGTCGTCGCCGCGAGCGAGACGGGCGCACCGACGAGCTCGGACATGACCAGCTGAGCCTCGTCGCGGCGCGTTGAGAACCGCGGGCGATTGCCCACGATCTGCACCGAGACGTTCACGGGGGCCCAGCCCTCGGCCGTGAGGCGCCCGAGCGCCTCACTCACGAACCCGGTGCTCGCCGCGTCGGCGGTCTCGGGGCGGTCGACGCCGACGAGCTCACCGATGTCGCCCAGCCCGGCCGCCGAGAGCAGTGCATCGACGATCGCGTGGCAGACGGCGTCGCCGTCGCTGTGCCCGGAGAGGGTGGGCTCGCCGGGCCAGTCGATGCCGGCGAGGCGCAGGGGACGTTCGGGCAGTGCCTTTTCGGGCCGCACATCAGTGGACCGCGCTGTGGGAGCCGCGTACGCATGCACGTCGACGCCGGTGCCGATGCGGATCACTGCGCCGCCTCGAGCCCGGCCGCGTTCGCCGCGAGGAAGTACTCGAGCACCGGCAGGTCGTCGGGGGTCGTGAGCTTGTGGGCGCGCAGCTCGCCGGTGACGGTGCGCACGCGCCCGCCGGCGCGCTGCACCACCTCGGCGTCGTCGGTCGGCGGTGTCTCGGCGAGCTCCGCGTCGTCGTAGGCGGCTGCGAGCAGTTCACGTGGGAATCCTTGCGGGGTCTGCACCCCGACGAGCGGTGCACGATCGACGGTTTCGTGCACGAGACCGTCGACATCGACCCGCTTCAACGTGTCTGCGATGCGCAGCGCGGGAACGACGCCGTCCCCGGTGCGACGCACCTCGGCGAGCACGCGCTCGAAGAGGTCAATGGTCGCGAACGGGCGGGCGGCGTCGTGCACGAGTACGGTGTCGATCGAGGCGGGGAGCGCAGCGATCCCGAACCGCACCGACTCATGCCGTTCGCGCCCGCCAGGTACCACGGACACCTCCCAGCGCGACCGCTCGGGCAAGACGGCGTCGACGATGTCAAGCGCCTGTGCTGCGCGCTCCTCGGGGACGACAAGCACCAGATGCCCGGCGTGGGGAAGGGAGGTGACGACGCCGATGCCGAACTCGATGAGCGGCCGCCCGTGCAGCTCGACGAAAGCCTTCGGTGCGCCGGCGCCAAGACGTTCGCCGCGGCCGGCCCCGACCAGCACGACACCGATATCGGGGAGGGCGTGCGGTGCGGTGTCGACGGCGCCCGACACGAAGGGTGAGCTGCTCATGGGGTCAGGCTACTCGCACCAGAGGGAGGCGCATCAGAGGCGAGCACTCCATCGAGCATTGACCCGGCCTGCTCCTCGTCGGTCTGCTCGGCCAGCGCGAGCTCCGAGATCAGCACCTGGCGGGCCTTCGCGAGCATGCGCTTCTCGCCGGCAGACAACGACTTGATTTCTTGGTCTCGGCGCCAGAGGTCGCGCACGACCTCGGAGACCTTGATGACGTCGCCTGAGGCGAGCTTCTCGAGATTGGCTTTGTAGCGCCGTGACCAGTTCGTCGGTTCCTCGGTGAACGGGGCGCGCAGCACGTCGAACACCTGCTCGAGGCCGTCGTGCCCGATCACGTCGCGCACCCCGACGAGGTCGACATTCTCGGCGGGCACCTCGATGACGAGGTCGCCATCGGTGACGTGCAGCTTCAGGAAGAGCTTCTCTGCTCCACCGATCTTGCGCTGCTTGACCTCGATGATCTTCGCCGCACCGTGATGGGGAAAGACGACTGTTTCTCCGACCTCAAATTGCATCGAGCGACTCCTTCGCGATCTCCTCCAGAATACCACGGCGTCGCGCACTGACTTAGGGTTGCCTAAGCTGCAAGTGCCCTGTGCTGGCGGCTATTATGGAGGCACGTATGTGCGTGCACTTCGGTGCTGCGCGCTTCTCGGATCACCCACCGACTCGGAGGACCACCTTGAAGATTCGGATCGCATCGTCTGTCGCGCTTGCGGCGGCCCTCGCGCTCGGCGCCACCGGCTGCACCCTGATCGCTCCGCAGGCTACGCTGACGCCCTACGCTCCCAGCGACGGCGTCGATGTGAACGTCGGCAGCATCGACGTGCGCAACATCATGCTCGTGGCCGACGAGTCGGGTGAGAACTTCAACGTTGTCTTCGGTGCAGCGAACCGCTCGGGCGAGGAACAGGACCTGACGATCTCGTTCACCGGCACCGAGTCGCAGTCCGCAGAGGCCGACTTCACCATTCCGACCGGCAACACGCTCTTCGGCAACCCCGAGGGCGACGAGACCCCCGTGCTCGTGACGCTCGAGAACCTCCGTGTTGGCTCGACGGTGAGCGCGTACTTCCAGATCCCAGGTGAAGCCGAAGTTCCGTACCACATTCCCGTGCTCGACGGCACGCTGAAGGAGTACCGCGACTACGTGCTCCCCGCAGACTTCAGCAAGTCAGCCGACACCTCGAAGTCGGGCGACGCCACGACTGCCGAAGACGAAGCAGCCGACCAGTCGAAGATCGGCGACGACGTCACCGATACCGAAGCCACGGAGGCAGCCGAGTAGGCAGCGCACTCGGCGCACAGCGCCACACGACGAAGCCCCCGCATCCGATCAGGATCGCGGGGGCTTCGTCGTTCAGCGCCGGTGTCGGCGCCGGCGCGTGCGTCGCGCAGGCGCTCGGCCTACCCGAAGCGGTAGCCGACGCCGCGCACGGTCGAGATGAGCTTCGGCTTCGATGGCTCCTCCTCGATGCGCGCACGGATGCGCTTGATGTGCACGTCGAGGGTCTTGGTGTCGCCGTAGTAATTGCTGCCCCAGACACGGTCGATGAGCTGGCCGCGGGTGAGTACGCGCCCGGCGTGACGCATCAGCATCTCGAGCAGCTCGAACTCGCGCAGCGGCATGGCGATCTCGTCGCCGCGGACGGCGACGGCGTGGCGCTCGGAGTCCAGGCGGATCCCGAGCTCGTCGAGCACGAGCGCATCGAAATCGTCGACGCGCTCCTCTTCGGTCGACCCCGATCGACGCAGGGCAGCGCGCACCCGGGCGAGCAGTTCGCGCGTCGAGTACGGCTTCGTGATGTAGTCGTCGGCGCCGAGTTCGAGGCCCACCACGATGTCGATTTCGCTGTCTTTCGCGGTCAGCATGATGACGGGGGCCTGCGAGGTCTGGCGAATCGCACGGCAGACTTCCGTGCCCGGCAGGCTCGGCAGCATGAGGTCGAGCAGCACCAGATCGGGCTGCACGGCAGCGAACGTCGTCACCGCTTCAGCGCCGTCGTCGACCACGGTCACCCGGTAGCCTTCGCGCTCGAGCAGGAACGACAGCGGCCGGGAGATCGACTCCTCGTCCTCGACAAGCAGGATGTGCTGTGCCACTAGTGGGATCCCTTCTGGTGGTCCGATGTCTGCGACGTCGGGAGTTTCGTGGGCGCGGTGATCGGCGAGCGCGACGCACGCGTCGAGCGCTCGGCGGCCTGCACCGCGCGTTTGGCCTTTTTCACGCGTTTCGCGTTCTTGCCGGGCTCGTTCTCGAGCTGCAGCGGAAAGGTCAGGGTGAAGCTCGAACCGACGCCCTGCTGCGACCACACGTCAACGTCGCCGCCGTGGGCGCGCATGGTGTGGCGGGCGATGCTGAGCCCGAGCCCCGTGCCGCCCTCGACGCGGGTACGCGCGCCGTCGACCCGGTAGAAGCGCTCGAAGATGCGCGGTAGGTGTTCGGGTGCGATGCCCTCGCCCTGATCGGTCACCGTGACGACGAAACGGTTCTTCTCGCGTTGCATGCCGACACCGACGCGGCCGCCCTCGGGCGAATGCCGAATGGCGTTGCTCAGCAGGTTCGCGATCGCGGAGCTCAGCGAGGTCGGTCGACCCAGAATCGTGGTCTCCCGCTCCTTGCCGGCGTCAGTGGTGACGACCAGGTCGACGTGATGCTGTTCGGCGAATGCGCGGTGCGTCTCGACTTCCGCGCGCACGAGGTCGCGGAGAGAGACGGATTCGCGATCCTCAGGCCGCAGTGTCGACTGCGCCTCCGAGAGCTGGATGATGTCGCGAGAGAGCTCACCGAGGCGACGCGACTCCTTGACCAGGCTCTTCGCGAAGTCGCGCACGAGCGTCGGCTCGTCGGCGGCCTCCTGCACGGCCTCCGAAAGCAGCCCGATCGCCGCGATCGGGGTCTTGAGCTCGTGGCTGACGTTCGCGATGAAGTCGCGGCGCATCGCGTTCACGCGCTGCTCCTCGCCCAGATCCTCCGCGAGAATGACCACGAAGCGCTGCTGCAGCCGCACGATGTGAATGCGCACGGTGTCGGTGGGATCGGCAGGATCCGGCTCATGCGTATCGGGGATGCCCGACGACATCACGCGGCGCACGCGAGCGAGAAAATCCGTGTCTTGCAGTTCTTCATCGCTCAGATGGCGCTCATGCCGCGCGACCGGGTTCACGTAGACCGGAGCGAGTGCCGAGTCGAGAATCACCGCAAAGGTGTCCACTTCATCGAGAATCGACGTCGCGACCTCTGGCAGCTCGGGCCGCATCTCTTTCGAGCGGCGTACCCCAGCCGCGCGGGCCCCGACGATTGCTATCGTGGTGCCTACGCCGATGAGTATGCCGAGTGCTGTCGCTGCGAGAACGAGCAGAGTCGGATCCATGTCTCTCATCGTAGAGCCGCGCCATCACTCGGGACCCCAGAGTTCAACTGTTGTTTACCTATTGGTGCGACACGGTTCATCGGCCGCGCCCAAACTGGTTGAGGTTGCGCGTCGGCGCAGACAGAGGAGAGGAAACCCCATGCGTGAGGTCTTTCAGCAGTCGCTTCGCGATGTGCAGGATCGGTTGGTACTGATCGCCGAGTTGGTCGAGCAGGCCATCACCGAGGCGACGACCGCATTCGGCACGTCGGATGTGTCGATCGCGGAGAAGGTCATCGACCGCGTCGATGAGATCGAAGTACTGGCCGCAGAGCTCGATCAGCTCACCATCGACATTCTGGCCCGCCAGCAGCCGGTCGCGTCCGACCTCCGCCTGATGGTCGGTTCGCTGCGCATGAGCGCGTCGCTCGAGCGCATGGCCGACCTGGCGCAGCACATCGCGCAGCTCGCCCGCTACCGCTACCCCGAGAGCGCGATTCCGGCCGGTCTCACCAAGACGTTCGCCCGCATGGGTGCACTCGACGTCGAGATGGCGAAGAAGATCGTCGAGCTGCTGCGCACGCAGGAGCCCCGCATCATCGCCGAGGTGCGCGACCTCGACGAAGACCTCGATGAGCTGCACGCCAAGGTGTTTGAGAAGGTGCTCAGCGACAACCTCGCCGAGACCCCCGCGAACGTCGTCGATTCGACGCTCGCGAGCCGCTACCACGAGCGTTTCGGCGATCACGCGGTCGGCATCGCCCGCCAGATCCAGTACTTCATCAGCGGCTCGCTCGACTAGTCCCTGATCTCTTGCGGCTTCGGTCGCGCACAGCGCCCCGTTCGGCTTCTCGCCAGGCGGGGCGCTGTGCTGCGTGCAATGCCGACCCCGTTCGCACTCGATTTCGTAGCGGATCACCTCACCAGCCCGCCCCCGCCCGCCGACGGTAGGCTGGTGCCCGTGAACCAACGCATCTACGACTCGCGCGCGCAAGAGGTCGTCGACTTCCGTCCCCTCGAACCGGGCAAGGTCGGCCTCTACGTGTGCGGTCCCACGGTGCAGTCGGCTCCCCACATCGGGCATCTCCGCAGCGCGTTGGTCTACGACCAGATGCGGCGCTGGTTCGAAGCGACCGGGCACGACGTCACGCTGATCCGCAACGTCACCGACATCGACGACAAGATTCTCGACAACGCGCGCGTCGCTCGCGAGTCGGCAGGATCGACCGAAGAGTGGTGGGCGCTGGCGTATCGGGTCGAACGCGACTTCACCGCCGCGTACGACGCGATCGGCGTACAGGCGCCAACCTACGAGCCCCGGGCCACGGCGAACATTCGCGAAATGGTCGAGCTCATCGAGCTGCTCATTTCGCGCGGACACGCGTACCCCGCGGCCGACGGATCGGCGAGCGTGTACTTCGACACCGCGAGCTGGCCCGAATACGGCGCACTGACGCGTCAGCAGCGCGACCAGATGGAAGACGCGACCGACTCCGAGCCGGTCGGCAAGCGAGACCCCCGCGACTTCGCGCTCTGGAAGGCGCACCGCGCGGGCGAGCCCGCGACCGCCGCCTGGCCGTCGCCCTGGGGCCTCGGCCGCCCCGGCTGGCACATCGAGTGCTCGGCCATGGCCACGCGTTACCTCGGCACTGAGTTCGACATCCACGGCGGCGGTCTCGACCTGCGCTTTCCGCACCACGAGAACGAGCTGGCGCAGTCGCAGGCCGCCGGCCACCCCTTCGCGCGGCACTGGATCCACAATGGCCTCGTGAACACGGGCGGCCAGAAGATGTCGAAGTCGCTCGGCAACTCGCTCTTCGCACACGACCTGCTCGCGCAAGCACGGCCGATCGTGCTCCGCTACTTCCTCGGATCGGCGCACTATCGCTCCGTGCTCGAATTCTCCGAGACCTCGCTCGCCGAGGCCGAGGCCGCGTTCTCGCGGATCGAAGGGTTCTTGGAGCGCGCGGGGGAGCGTGCGCTGCCGGTCGTGATCTCGTACGACTGGCACGAACGCCTGCAGCAGCTCCCCGCTGCCTTCGTGGCTGCGATGCATGACGACTTCGCGATCCCGCAGGCGCTCGCCGTGCTGCACAGCACCGTACGTGCCGGCAACGCGCTGCTCGACGCCGGTGCCGATGAGTTCGAAACTGCGCGCGTCGTCGCTGAGGTATCCTTGATGCTTGACGTTCTCGGCCTGAACCCCCGCGACCCGCACTGGGCCGCGAGCGGCGCAGACTCGAGTGCTGCGGATGCGGCACTCGGTTCCCTGGTCGACGACCTCCTCGCGCAGCGCACCCAAGCGCGCGCAGACAAAGACTTCGCTACGAGCGACGCGATCCGCGACCGACTGCTGGCAGCCGGCATCGCGCTCGAAGACACCCCAACTGGACCCCGCTGGAGCCTGACATGACGAACAAGAAGAGCCGCACCGGCGCCGTACGCAAGAAGGGCCTCGGCAAGGCCGTCGGCTCGGGCGGTCAGGGGCGCCAGGCGCTCGAGGGCCGCGGCCCGACGCCCAAGGCCGAAGACCGCGAGTACCACGCCAAGTACAAGGAGAAGAAGGCCCGCGAGCGCTACGACGCTGCGAAGGCTCGATACGCCGAGCGCACCGGTGGTGCCGCCGGCGGTCGCCCCACGGGTGGACGCCCCGCAGGCGGACGGCCGGCGAAGAAAGACGAGTCGGAGCTCGTGACCGGCCGCAACGCCGTGCTCGAGGCGCTGCGTGCGAAGATCCCCGCGACGACGCTCTACATCGCGGCGCGCGTCGAGATGGACGATCGCATGCGCGAGATTCTGCGCCTCGCGACGAACCGCCGCGTGCCGGTGCTCGAGATCATGCGCCCCGAGATGGACCGCATGCTCGAGCGCGACACCGTGCACCAGGGCATCGTGCTCAAGGTGCCGCCGATGGAATACGCGCACCCGCTCGAGGTGCTCGACGAGGTCATCGCTCGCGGCGACAACCCGCTGATCGTGGCCCTTGACGGCGTCACCGACCCGCGCAACCTGGGCGCGATCATTCGCTCGGTCGCGGCGTTCGGCGGCCAGGCCGTCATCGTGCCCCAGCGTCGTTCGGCCGGCCTGAACTCGGCCGCCTGGAAGACGTCGGCCGGAGCCGCCGCACGCATCCCCGTCGCCATGGCCTCGAACCTGACGAGCACGCTCAAGGAGTTCAAGAAGCAGGGCGTGTTCGTGGTCGGTCTTGACGGCGACGGCGACGTCTCGCTGCCCGGGCTCGACCTCGCGGATCGCCCGCTGCTCGTCGTGGTCGGCAGCGAGGGCAAGGGGCTCTCGCGCCTCGTCACCGAGACCTGCGACGCGGTCGTGTCGATCCCGATCTCCTCGGCCACCGAGTCGCTGAACGCGGGTATCGCGGCGAGTGTCTCGCTCTACGAGATCGCGCGCCTCCGCGCTGAGCGCGCCGCGGCCAAGTAGCGCCCGCGCCGCGCTGCCCGTGCCCTGACAAGATTTGGTGGCAGTTTGGTGTTGTATTCGCGATTTTGCGACACCAAACTGCCACCAAATCTGCGTTAGGGGCGAGGGCGCCAGCCGCGCTGGCGCAGGGTCGTGGCGATGGTGCTGCGAAGTGGCGAAGACGGCCGATAGAGCAATGACGCGGTGACGCGGATCGGATGCCAGCCCGCACGTGCGTACGCTTCGTACTTTGCGATGTCGCGGTTCCACTGACGTTGTTCGATTCGGTGATGGTCTCCTTCATATTCGAGCGCTACTCGATACTCGGGAAACGCGATCTCGCTCGCGCCGAGCAGAGCGCCGTGGTGGTCGTACACGTCATAGTCGAGCGCCGGTGGGGGAAACCCCCACTCGGCAACCTTCAGACGCAGGTGGCTTTCTGGAGCCGAAGCGCTCGCTGTGGAAAGCAAGCGAAACGCTCGACGTAACGCGGCAATGCCGTGCCGCTGTCCGCGAGCCACGTGCGCTCCGAGCTCTTCGAGTGCAGCGAGTGGTGGGTGCGTGAGCCGATGGGTGCCGGGTATCCGGGCGCGGTGGATCACCGCATCTCCGAGGGCTACCAGATCGGGTGGGGTGAGATCTCCGGCGAGCATCGCCCACACGCTGGCAGCAGATGCAACGCGAATGCCATTGAGGGTCTGCACCTTGGCAAGTCCAGCTCGCAGATGATGGCCGCGAATGCCGTTGCGTCGTGAGACCCGCGCGGGCGGTGTTGCCGCTACGTCGAGTGCGTCGTTGCGATCTGCCGGCATTGGCACCGGGAGACCGAGGAGTGCTGCTGCGGTACGGTGGCTCAAGTACTCGCTGGGCCCGAGCCCCGCAGCCAGTGCATGTGCCCGCGCGACCTGGTCGATACGCCACCTCTCGGAGGGGTGGGTCGTGGGTGCGGGCGGGCGGTGCGCGCCGACGCGCCGGTACACCCCGCGCAGCACGCGCTCCACGTCGGGCGCCTGCAGTCGCCGAGAGCTGACACCAGCAGCTCGCGCCGCGGCCGCCGTGAACGTTGCTCCGAGCACGTCTGGGAGTGGGGCGAACGGGCGAGACATGGTCCCATGCTGCGGGTACCCGAGCCCCGAGCCAGACCGAACGACGTGATCTGTGGAGTGCCATCGAGATGTGGAGCACGGGGAACGCTGTGCGCGCACAACGCTAGGCTGGCTCCGTGACGACCCCCGAATTCTCATTGCTGCTGCCGGTCTACGCGGGTGATGATCCGGCACACTTGCGCGCCGCGTTCGAGAGCTCAGTCGACCGCCAGACGCTGCGCCCGACCGAGGCAGTGATCGTGCAAGACGGCCCGGTGTCCGACGCGCTCGCGGCCGAGTTCGCGCGGATCGTGATCGAGAGCCCGATCCCGGTGAGGCTCGTGCAGCTCCCCGAGAATCGCGGCCTCACCGAGGCGCTGAACCAGGGGCTTGACGCTGTGAGCACCCCCGTCGTGGCGCGCATGGACGCCGACGACGTCTCGGTTCCCGAGCGCTTCGAACGGCAGTGGGCGCGCATCGAGTCCGGCCTCGACCTGGTGGGAACGGGCATGGCAGAGTTCGAGTCCGATCCGGATCGCCCCATCTCTGTGCGCACCCCGCCGGTGGGCAGCGAGCGCATTCGCGAGCACGCGCGCACCCATAACCCGTTCAACCATCCGACGATGATGTACCGCGTCGCAGCCCTCGATCGGGTCGGCCGCTACCAGCCGTTCGGCAAGATGGAAGATTACTGGCTCGGGGTGCGGCTCATCGCCGCAGGGGCAAAGGTCGACAACATTCCGGAGCCGCTGCTGCGCTACCGGGTCGGCGCGGGCGCATTCGCTCGTCGCGGAGGCTGGACCGAGGCCCGCACCGAATGGCGCCTGCAGCGTGAACTGCTGCGCATGGGGTTCGTGACTCGCGGGCAGTACCTGCGCAACGTCGTCATCAAGGGGGTGTACCGGCTGCTGCCGGCCGGCGTGAAGCGGGTGCTCTTCCGAGGACTCATCAGCGGTGGTTTGCCGGGCGACCGGGCGTAGCACGGCGCGCGGTGTACGCCGCGGAAACCTGAGATGTTACATTAGCCCTGCCGGGTGGGGGCTCGGCGACTGAGCGATTCCGTGAGTGGATCGCTCGCGTCAGGAGGGACGATGGGGAGTGCAGGCCGCACTGCACGGGGTACACGACGTTTCGTGCACCTTCGTCGCGCCTGCGTGCTGGGCATCGCTGCGGCTCTCGCCCTCTCGCTGCCGTCGCTGACCCCCGCGGTTTCCGCGGCTCCGGCCGCTGCCGTCGGCCCGGGTGTCGTGCGTGCCGAGGCAGACGCGACCGCCAACGCCGACCCGACGACCCCGGTCACGCCGACGACACCAGCGGCCGATGCATCTGCTGATGCCGCAGGCACTGCGAGCGCAAACGCCGGTGCGGCGAGCGACGCCTCAAGCGCCGCTGACGGCGTCGTTGTCGATGCGACTGCTGCGGCCGGGAGCGATGCTGCGGCGACCGGCGCGGATTCCGGCGCAGCAGATGCGGGATCAGCGGGCGCCGACAGCGGGGCCGGTGCGGCTGGTGGGGGCCCAGCGATCCCGAGCGATACCGAAGCCAGCACTGACGCTGCTGCGCAGAATGAACCCGACGATGGAGCACCGCGCGGCCCGAACGGCGGCCTGGCATCGAACTCGCCGGGACCCGAAAATCAGCAGACGCCCGATGGTACTGAGCAGCAGGGCATGCGCGCGTTCGCCGCTGCGACGACGGCACTGATCGGTGACAACTACCCCGCGAAGTACAAGAATCTGCCGTGGCCGTACCAGACGAACAACATCTGGGATGAGTGGAATTTTGCCTACCGTCAGTGCACCTCGTTCGTCTCGTGGCGGTTGAACTCGGCCAACGGCATTCCGTTCTCGAATCAATACGGCGGGGTGACGCGCTGGGGCGACGCGGGGCAGTGGGCGGCGACCGCTCGCAGTTTGAACATTCGCGTCGATACGACGCCCGAGGTCGGCGCCGTCGCGTGGAGCGGACCGTACTACGGCGACGCCTCTGCGTTCGGTCATGTGGGGTGGGTCGCTGATGTACTGAGCGACGGCCGCGTCGTGATCGAGGAGTACAACGCCGGATGGGCGGGCGCCTACAGCACGCGAACCGTGTCGCGCTCGCAGTTCCAGGGGTACATTCACATCGCCGACATCGTGAAGCCGTTCACCAAAACGGGAACGGCCTCGATCAGCGGTGTCGCGATGGTGAACGGCACACTGACGGCTTCCGCGTCCGGCTGGTCGCCGGCAGCGACCAGCTATACCTACCGCTGGATGAGAAACGGCACGGTGATCGCAGGGGCCAAGAGTGCGACGTATCAGCCGACGCTCGCCGACCTCGGCAACAAGATCTCCGTCGAGGTGACCGGAAACCGATCGCAGTATCGCGCATCGTCGGCGATCTCGAGTTCCACGGCTGCAGTACTGATGAGTGACGTCAACGGCGACGGAATCGACGATTCTCAGCAGCTTCTGCCGTGGAATTCCGACGTGAATGGTGACGGGTTTCCCGACGCCGTAGGGTTCGCGGCGAACGGGGTGACCGTCTCGCTCGGGTCGAAGACGGGATTCGGCGCGGCGAAGACGTGGGTCAACGGGTTCGGCACGGCGCTGGGCTGGTCGACGAGCACGAATCCCCGCTCGCTCATCGACGTCAACGGTGACGGCAAAGCGGATGTTGTGGGGTTCGCGAATGACGGTGTTTACGTCGCGACGAGCACCGGCACGAAGTTCAACACGGCCTCCCGATGGCTCGTCGGCATGAGTCAGAACGCAGGATGGACCGTGCAATCGCATCCGCGCACGCTCGCCGATGTGACAGGCGACGGACTGCCCGATGTCGTCGGGTTCGCGTCTGACGGTGTCTACGTCGCGGTCAATACGGGGTCGGGGTTTCGCGACCCGGTGCGGTGGAGCACCGGGTACGGGACGATCATGGGGTGGAGTACTGCAGAGAATCCGCGCTGGCTCGAGGACGTGAACGGCGACGGCAAGGACGACGTGGTCGGTATCGCGTCGGACGGTCTGTATGTTTCGTTGAGTACCGGCAACAGCTTTTCGTCGATGCGACGATGGGGCACCGGATTCGGCCTGGCCGGAGGATGGACCGCGAAAAGTCACCCTCGCATGATCGCTGACGTCACCGGTGACGGTCTGCCCGACGTCGTCGGATTCGCCGGCGATGGGGTCTATGTGTCCGTGAATACGGGGTCGTCGTTCCAACAGATGCAGCGTTGGGTGGGCGGGTTCGGTACCACGAATGGATGGAAGGTCGGACAGCACCCGCGAGTGCTCGCTGACATCAACGGAGACGGTCGGGCCGATGTCGTCGGTTTCGATGACGCGGGAGTGACCGTCGCGATGAGTACCGGATCGGGGTTCTCGGCTGGGGCCCGATGGTCGAGCGAGTTCGCTTCTTCGACCTGGCGGGCCGATCGCCAACCACGCATCGTGACCGATGCGAATGGCGACGGTAAAGCAGATATCGTCGCGTTCGATACGGGGGGAGTGCGTGTGGCGCTCAGCTCGGGCAGCCGGTTCAACGCGTCTCAGTTGCAACTCGCGACAATGGGGTATTCCGCAGGGGGCTGGAGGGTCGAATCTCACCCGCGTTCGGTCAGCGTTCAGTCGCTCTCGTCGGTCAAGGTGCCGACGGTCGCAGGGCAGGTGCGCGTCGGTGAGAAGCTCACGGCGAGTGTGTCAGCGTGGCAGCCCCGTCCGGTTGCGCAAACGTTCCAGTGGCTCCGGAACGGAAAAGCGATCGCGGGGGCGACGGCGACCACCTACACGTTGACGGCAGAAGATGCTGGCACGCAGGTGTCATTCCGAGTCTCTGGCGCGAAGTCGGGCTACGCAACCGCGGTTCGCACTTCCGCGGCAACCGTGGTGGCAGCTGGGCAACTTCGCGCAGAGGTTCCGAAGATCACCGGTACGCCGAAGGCGGGCACAACACTGCAGGCGACCGCGGGAACTTGGGCTCCGGGATCGACGAAGCTCAGCTATCAGTGGTTGCGCAATGGGAACCCGATCTCCGGAGCGACACGAGCCACGTATCGCCTCGAGCCCGGGGATGTCGCACATCGCATCGCGGTGACGGTCACCGGGGCGGCCCCCGGGTACACGACCGCGTCGCGGAGCTCGGCAAGCATCAAGGTCGCAGGTGCGCCAGTGGTGCCGACGGTGCCTCCATTCGCCGACGTACCCAAGACGCACAAGTTCTCTCGTGAAATCAACTGGATGTTCACCTCCGGGATGACGCAGGGCGTGAAGCAGTCGACAGGGAAGCCGAAATACCTGCCCGATGCTGCGGTCTCGCGCTGGGAGACGGCGCTGTTCCTCTATCGGCTGGCCGCGGTGAAGAGCGAGGCACCGCCTGCGAAGAGCCCGTTCGTCGACGTTCCGACTTCAATGAAGTACTACACCGAGATCGCCTGGATGAATACTGCGGGCCTGGCGAGCGGTTCACGCACAGCAGACGGATACGTGTTCACCAAGGATGCGGTAGTCACTCGAGAACAGCTCTCCGCATTCCTGTACCGGCTGGACGCGCCTCAGAACTTCACACCGCCGAAGCAGTCGCCGTTCGCCGATGTGCCGACCACACATCCGTTCTATCGCGAGATATCCTGGATGCACGCGTCGGGTATATCTTCCGGCTTCAAACAGTCGAACGGCACAACGTTATTCGCGCCGAAAGCAACGGTGAGCCGGGGAGAGATGGCGGCCTTCCTCTACCGCATGGAAACGCGCGGGTAGTCGAGTCGGCACGTGAGTCACTGACCCCGTTGCATCCGCAAGAACACATCATCGAGTGCTTCGCCGAGCACGGGTGCGAGCGACTTCGCGTAGACCAGACTGATGTGATTGTCATCGATGTAGACATTGACATTTCCGATCACTGGCAGACACTGCTCGTCGGGGCAGAAGTACTCGCTGAGATCGATCGTGGCGACGCCACGACGCACCAGCCGTTCGATCGGATTCGATGGCGCAAGCGCCTGCGACTGTGTCGTTGAGCATTCCTGGGCGGGGTCATCCGAACGCTCGGTGCACTGGTAGGAATTGAATTCGAATCGAGGATTGTCGCGCACGAGCACCACGGGAATGCCGTCGCTTTCGAGCCGCTCGACCGACTGCGCGACGCCGGGGAGTACACGTTCTCGGCGACCGGCGACCGCCGAGCTGTCAGAATCGGCAGCGACCGTTTCGCTCCCGATCGAGATCACCGCCGCCGGTCGAATTTCTTCGATGAGATCGAGGACATCCTCATTCCAGTCGCGGCATTCTTCGCTGTAGAAGACGCCGCGATCCTCATCGACCTCGCGCACCCCGAAAGCGCAGGCAGCGTAGAGGAATGACACGAGCTGCCAACCTCGCGCATCGGCAACCACTTGCATCGGCTCCAGCAACTGCTGCGCGTGCGAGTTTCCCACAACAACGACGGTCTTCTGAGCGTCTGTCGAATTCATGCCGTTGTCCCAGCAGATCTCGACGGTGCGGGGCAGATCAATGAGACTGCCATCGGAGCAGTCATGTCGCAGGCTGCCCCATTGGGTAGGCACTTCAGAGGGGAGCGGGCGGCGCGGCGCATCGGCCCCGCTCTCGCTCTCGCTCGACACCCCCTCGTCGAAAAGGACTGCGGCGCCCGGATTACGGAGGTCAAGCACATTTGCGGACGAAGCTTCGATCGCTGCGAGCTCGGCCGCTGCTCGCTGCTCGGACTGCGCTTGCAGCGGCGTCACCACACTCGCGACGAGCGCAATCGAAACCGTGATCACTCCGAATCCACGCCATGTCGATCGTCCGATCCAAGAATTCTGCCGAAGCGGGGCATCGACGAGTTTCGTCACGAGCATCGCGAGCACGAGAGACAGCAGGATAACGATCAGTCCCTCGACGAAGTTCAACGGCTCACCATTGCGTACGACCAGCACGAAGACGAGAATCGGCCAGTGCACGAGATAGAGCGCGTATGAGCTCTTGCCGATGGCGAGTACTGGGGGCTTCTCCAGCAGCATGGCCGGCCCTCCACGACGATCCGATCCGTTGCCCGAAATGATCACAGCCGCAACGCTGAGGACCGGCCACAGCGCCAGATATCCCGGAAAACCACCTTCGACGTCGAGCACCATGCCGCACGCTACAAGTGCCACCATTCCGATCCAGCCGATGACCGCGCGAAACGTCACCCCGACATGCAGCTTCGGCACCACGAGGGCGAGCATGGATCCGGCCGCAAACTCCCAGAGCCGCGCACCGGTATTGAAATAGGCAAAGGACTGGTCCGAAGCCGTCGACACGATGGAATACGTGAGTGAGACCGCGAAGATCAGCGCGAAGAGGGCGAATGCGATGCGGCGCGGTCGAAGGCCGCCACCGAACACGCGGTACAGCACAGCGATGAGCAGGAATAGGAGCGGCCAGAGGATGAAGACCTGACCTTGGACCGACAGCGACCAGAAATGCTGCATCGGGCTCGCCAGAGAGGTGTCCGCGTAGTAATCGACCGATTCCACGGCCAGCAACCAGTTCTCCACGTACAGCACCGATGCCCAGGCATTTTTCCAGAGGGATGCGTGAGTAGATGCGGGGAGCAGTGCGAGGCCGACGAGCACTGTGGCGACGATCGTGATTGCGGCCGCTGGAAGCATGCGCTTGAAGTTCCGCACCCACTGAGACAACACGCCCACTTGCCACCGGGTTTCGAGCCGACGCATCAGCGACCCGGTGAGGAGGAACGCGGAAATCATGAGGAAGGCGTCGACGCCACCCGAGACGCGCCCCAACCAAACGTGGTAGATGACGACCAGGAGCACCGCGACCGCTCGCAACCCATCGACATCGTGACGATAGGTCACCGCATCTGCACCTTGCACGGCGGTGCTCGACTCTGTGTGCGGCTGCATATTCGGGTGAATGGCCTGTTCTCGAAAGGAGGGGGTCTACCGAATGGAACTTTACCGGACGGATTTGGCACGTTGGTTCTCGCACCGATCAGTGGCGGCGGTGCCCGTGTCGCTCGGACGGTGCCGGAACATGCACGTAAGCTGAACGCAGCTTTCGATCAGGGGATGAGGATGTCATGGGGCTCCGATTGCGCACGCGTTCGAACGACGCAGCGCCCGACGCTGGAGTGATGCGTCAGGGTGTTCGGCGTCTGCTCTCCTGTCTCGCTGTCGCGTTTCTCGTACTGGGGGCCGGCGCGCTCGGCCCGAGTGCTGCAGAAGCTGCTCCGGTCGAAGGATTCCAACCGGGCAACATCGTTTCCGATGAGAACTTCTACAACGGTGGATCGATGTCGACATCGCAGGTGCAAAGCTTCCTGAACCAGAAGATCGGGCGCTGCACGATCGGCGACCCAGGGCGCGCGCCGGGATCGACATGGGGCAGCACGACACTCGCGTGGTCGTGCCTCAACGGGGCGATCTGGTCGACGGCATCGCGACCCGCCAACGCCTACTGCAAGACGTATCCCGGAGGTTCGAACGAATCCTCTGCAGCGATCATCGTCAAGGTTGCTCAGGCCTGCGGTATCAGCCCGCGAGTGCTCCTGGTGATGCTTGAAAAAGAACAGAGCCTGATCTCGGATACCTGGCCGACCATCCGCCAGTTCGACTTCGCCATGGGCTACGACTGCCCCGACTCCGGGCCGGGAAACAGTGCGAACTGCAATAGCGGTGCCGGGGGATTCCCCGCGCAGGTGTATCGAGCAGCGTGGCAACTCAACGTGTACCGGGCGAACCCGGGTAACTACAATTACCGCGCGTACCGCACGAACACCATCCAATGGCATCCCAACGCTGGATGCGGTACCTCGCAGGTGTACATCGAGAACAACGCCACTGCTGCGCTCTACATCTACACGCCGTATCGACCCAATCAGGCTGCGCTGAACGCCGGATGGGGAACGGGCGACAGCTGCTCGAGCTATGGCAATCGAAACTTCTACAATTTCTACAAGACGTGGTTCGGATCGCCGGTATTTACAGTGCATGCCAAACTGACTGCCCTCTATCAGCAGATGGGTGGACCGCAGGGCAGTCTCGGTGAGGTGACCGGTCAGGCAGTCGTGCTCGCGAACGGCGACGTGGGGCAGCGCTTCCGCAACGGAACGCTCGCGTGGTCGCGCGAGGCTGGCGCGCAAGCGATCGAGTCTGGGTTCCACAGCGTGTTCCTGAACGCGGGCGGAATCGCCGGGTATCTCGGCGCGCCGCTGAGTGGCTCCTCATCAAGTGCCCCGGGCATGGCGCGTCAAGAGTTCCGTGGCGGAGTCATGATCTGGACAAAGAACATCGGCACATATGTGGTGAAGAGCGGAGCGATGCTGACGGCGTATCGGAGCGTCGGCGGTACAAGCGGAGCGCTCGGATCTCCCACATCCTGGGAGACAAAGCCTCGCACGGGTGCTGCGAAGCAGCAGTTCGCGAAGGGAGCGATCTACTGGTCGAAGCAGGGGGCGTTCTCGATGACGAACGGTTCGATGCTTTCTAAATACATCAGTTTGGGCGAGACCACTGGAAAATTTGGAGTACCAGTAAGCGACGAGATCAAACCCAGGAGCGGCGTCGCCTATCGCGAGTTCGAGGGCGGCCAGTTCTTCTGGAGTTCATCCCACGGTGTGCAGACTCTGAGCGGCGCGATTCTCGCGAAGTATCGCGACGGGGGTGACCTCGCAGACGCCGCCTATCTCGGAGTGCCGACCTCGGCGGAGCAGAAATCTGCGTCAGGTGCCGCCAAGCAGCCGTTCGAACGAGGCAGTATTTACTGGTCGCGTCAGCACGGGGCTTCGACGATTCAGCCCGGACCGATCGCCGATGCCTACTCGAGCCTCGGCGATTTCACCGGAGCACTGGGGGTGCCAACGTCTGACGGAATCAAGGGAACACGAGCGGGCGATACCGTTGAACGTCAGAGCTTCCTTGGCGGTGACATCTTCTGGACCTCAACCACTGGTGCGCAAGTCGTGCGCGGTGGCATTCTGGCCACGTATCTGCAGGCAGGCGGAAATACAGGTCGACTCGGCAGCCCACTTGGAGCGGAGCAGAAGCTCGGCGGCGGCAAGACGGTGCAGCAGTTCCAGTTTGGAGTCATTACCTGGACGTCAGGCGTCGGAGGACAAGTGACCTACTCCACCTCTGCTCATGCAGTTCCCGCCCCTGAAACGGAGGTACCGCGTTCCGAGCTCACCGATACCGATGCGTCGGAAGTTTCAGCGAGTGACGCCAGCGGTGCTGGAAACTCAGACGAGAACGTGACCCCAGAAGGTTCGACGTCTGCCGATGCTGCGAACTCCGAACCGGATGCGAGCGCAACGGCGGACGCGATTTCGCCGGAGGTCGAGCAGCCAAGCAATGAACCCGAGCGGAGTGCAGATGGTTCTCCGGCCGGGCTCACCGGAACTTCGCGTCACGAGTGAGACCAGAACTCTCGTACGCACGCCTTTACCAGTGCAGCACAGCGTGCGTCAGCTTGCATGGGAGAATTAAGCACTATGAAACTCGGCCACCAGGTACTCGTCTTCCCCGCATGGCGGGACAATCCGTTTCTCAATCTGCTCGAGCTCAACGCTCGAGCAGCCGGCTATCAGTTTCTCCGCTCCACAAGCTATTCGGGGCTCATCGAGCAGATTGCCCGATTGCTGCCGAATGACATCGTGCACGTGCACTGGACCACCCCGATCGTGCAGGCGGCTGGTTCGGAAGACGAGGCAGTGGAACGTGTCGCTGAATTCGAACGCATTCTCACCGAGGCGAAGTCGCGGGGGGTGCGTGTCATCTGGACACTTCATAACCGGCTGCCCCACGAATTGGCGTACCGCGAAGCCGAGATCGCGCTGTATCGTGTGCTCGAATCGGCGTCGGACGCCGTGCACGTGATGTCGCCGCAATCGGCCGAGGTCGTTGCCGACGTTGTGCGTCTCAGTCCGGAAAAAACACGCGTCATCGCGCATCCGAGCTATGCGGGTGTGTATGACAGTGGCATTACCCGAGCGCAGGCCCGGAATAGTTTTGCGCTCGAAGACTCCGACGTCGGTGTGTTGTTCCTCGGTCAGATTCGCCCGTACAAGGGCGTCGACGCCCTGGTGGCCGGTGCGGGTCTGGCTCGCCGCGACGACGGGCGCGAGCTGGCACTGATGCTTGCGGGAGCCGTGAAAGACGTTCCACTTGAGGAGTTTCTTGCGACGCTGCGCCCAGACCTCAAGCGTGTCACGGAGTTCGGCTTCGTGCCCGATGGCGATCTGGCGCGGTGGTTCACGGCTGCGGATATCGCGGTCTTCCCGTATCGCGCAATTCTGAACTCAGGCAGCTTGCATCTCGCGGCAACGTTCCACGTACCGGTTCTGCTGCCGGGCGAATCGCACCTGCGTGAGCAGTTTGCGGGGCAGCCCTGGATCGCGTACTTCGACATCGACCGCCCTGCGGAGTCCATTGCGGAGTTGCTGAGCGATGCGGATCTCTTCGCCGGAGTCACGGACGCGGACTTCGACGCATTTACCCGTGAGATTTCACCGTGGCGGGTGGCACGCATGTACCGGGAGCTGCTGGATGAGGTCTCAGGAGGCGCCCTGACGGCGTCCCTCGCATCCTGATTCCAAACTTCCCCAGAGAGATATGGGATAATTGAGTCTTTGAGAGTCGCGGCGGAATGCATTCGCGGCGATCACGTTCGCAGGCATCGGAGGTCCATGACATGAAGCTGAGCGTCAAGGGATGCGGATATCTCGGTGCGGTGCACGCTGCAGCAATGGCATCGTTGGGCCACGAGGTCGTCGGTATCGATCCGGATGTGCAGAAGATCGCCGCACTTTCGGCAGGTGAGACCCCGTTCTTCGAGCCAGGCCTCGGAGATCTCTTGCGCGAGTCACTCGCCTCAGGGCTGCTCTCCTTCAGCACCGACACCGAGGCCGCGAAAGACGCGACCGTTCACTTCATCGCTGTCGGAACCCCGCAGCGGTCCGATGGACTCGGTGCAGACCTCGCATTCGTCGATTCCGCCATCGCCGATCTGATGCCCATCCTGAAACCGGGTGATCTTGTGGTCGGAAAGTCGACGGTCCCTGTGGGGACGGCGGCCCGCCTTGCAGACGTCGTACGCGAGCGCGGAGCGACGCTGGCCTGGAACCCCGAGTTCCTCAGGGAAGGCTTCGCGGTCCAGGACACGATCGCGCCTGACCGTATTGTCTACGGATTGGACCCCGAATCCCGCGATCGCGACCGGGCGATCCTCGACGAGGTGTATTCCGCGGCGCTCGCGACGGGAACCCCGCGTCTGACCACGGACTTTGCGACCGCCGAACTCGTCAAAGTCGCGGCTAACGCGTTTCTTGCGACAAAGATCAGCTTCATCAATGCAATGGCAGAGATATCGGAAATCGTCGGCGCCAACGTCGTAGAGCTTGCGGACGCGATTGGTCACGATGATCGCATCGGCCGCAAGTTCCTGGGAGCGGGCCTCGGCTTCGGCGGAGGATGTTTGCCGAAGGATATTCGTGCGTTCGTCGCCCGCGCTGATGAGCTCGGTACCGGCGGCTCGCTCGATTTCCTGCGCAATGTCGATGAGATCAACCTGCGGCGACGTCAGCGCGCGGTGCAGCTCACGATTGAAGCCGTCGGCGGAAGCGCGGCCGGCAAACGAGTCGCGATTCTCGGTCTGGCGTTCAAGCCCAATTCCGACGACATCCGAGATTCTCCGGCCATCGATGTCGCTCGCTCGCTTGCCGCGGTCGGCGCCGATGTGGTCGCGTACGACCCTGAAGCGAACGCCAACGCTCGCCGGCGCTTCGACGATCTGGCGTATGCCGAATCGGTCGAATCGGCCGTAACCGGGGCCGAAGCCGTGGTACTCGCGACCGAGTGGCAAGAATTCAAGTCGCTCGACCCGGTTGCGATCGGCGAACTCGTTTCGGCCAAGAATTTCATCGACGGCCGCAATGTGCTCGAACCAGAGGCATGGCGGGCCGCGGGCTGGAACTTCCGCTCGATGGGGCGATAACAGCATGACTGAAACCCCTCGTGTTGCGATCGTCGTGCGGACGAAAGATCGCCCGGATTTCCTCCGGCGCGCACTGGAGAGCATTTCGGCTCAAACGTTTACCGATTGGGAAGTCGCTGTTGTCAACGACGGCGGCGACGAAGCTGTCGTGGAGTCGTTGCTCGCGGAGCTTCCCGACTCAATTCGTCCGCGCGTCAGAGCTGTCCACGCACCACAATCTCGTGGACGATGGGTGAGCGCCAACGCGGGCGTGCTCGAAACCAGCGCTCCGTATCTTGTGCTTCACGATGATGATGATTCTTGGCACCCGGAGTTTCTGCGCGCGGGCGTCGACTATCTCGACGCCCATGCGGATCGGAGCGCCGTGGTTTCTCGCATTGAGATCATTTGGGAAGAATCTCAGGGTGAAGCCTTTGTCGAGACTGGGCGCGAGCAGTTTCAGTCGCACCTCGTTGCGCCGCTGTTGAGCGACATGCTGCTGTACAACCGTTTCGTGCCGATTGGTTTTCTGTACCGTCGCGCACTGCACGCAGAACTTGGACTGTACGACGAGAGCCTTCCTGTCGTCGGTGACTGGAATTTCAATCTCAAGGTACTCGCGCGCGGCCCGCTCGAGTATCTCGGCGACATCCCGTATGCGTACTGGCATCAGCGCGCCGATGCATCGGGGAGCGCAGGGAACAGCGTGATCTCCGCGAGCGGTGATCACGCCAAATACGACGCTCTCATCCGTGATGCGGCGCTGCGTGAACACGTGCAGGAGCACGGACCCGGATTGGTGCTCTACCTCACCAAGTTCATCGATCAGCGTCTCGTTGAGGTCGAGGCGGGAGTGCGCCACGAAGTGCGTCAGCAGAGCGCATTGAACCGCATCAAGCGCAAGCTTCGCCGGTAGGCGCTTTCGCTTTCGCTGCTGCGTCGATGCGGGTTCAGCCCCTGCCGGCGTCAGCGGCTCAAGACATCGACGGCTTCATTGATATCGCCATCGAATACGACCTTTCCACGGTTCAGTACGATGCCGCGCTCGCAAATCTTTTTCACCTGAGCCGCATTGTGGCTCACAATGAACATGGTGGTGCCACTCGCTCGCATGTCGAGCATCTTGGCGTTGCACTTCTCGCGGAACGGCGCATCTCCGACCGACAGAACCTCGTCTACCAGCAGCGTGTCCACTTTCGTGTGCACCGCGACAGAGAATCCCAGTCGCGAATACATGCCGGACGAATAGCGCTTGACCTCGGTATCGATGAACTCCCCAATTTCCGAGAACTCGACGATCTCATCGAAGCGCTGGTCGGTTTCCTCTTTGGACATGCCCAGGATCGCAGCGTTCAGATACACGTTCTCGCGCCCGGTCAAGTCAGGGTGGAAGCCCGCCCCGACTTCGAGAAGCCCCGCAATGCGGCCTCTCGTGCGCACCCACCCCTGATCGGGTTGCAGCACGCCTGACAGCAGCTTGAGGGTCGTCGACTTACCTGAACCGTTCAACCCGAGGAGCGCAACCGACTGACCCTCGGGGACCTCGAAGGACACCCCTTCGAGCGCATTGAACTTCGTCGAAGTCTCTTTACGCTTCAGACGAGAGATGAACGTCTCTTTGAACGAGTGAGTGTGCTTGATGGTGAAGGTCTTACGCGCGTCGTGAACGACAATGGCGGGCTTCGCCGTCACTCCATCAGAGGTTTTGGGCAAAGGTCTTCTCCTGGCGATTGAAGGTGATCTGCCCAATGAGCAAGGTCACGAGTGCGATGCCGGCGGCGATGAGAATGTAGAGGAGCAGATTGCCAGGACGCGCGGAGTCGGGCTCGAGCGGCAACCAGAACGCGTCGTGGAACATTTCGACGGCGGCGGTCATCGGATTGATCATGTAAAGGTGGAAGAACCAGCTCGCGGCGCGATCGTGGACCATTGTCCAGGAGTAGAGCACCGGCGAAGCCCACGTTGCAAACATGAGAATGAGGTCGACGAAGTTACGAGCGTCGCGATAGGCAACGTTGATGGATCCGAAGAACAAGCCCAGCCCGAGCGCGAAGCAGAGAATGAGCAGGACACCGACAAGGAAACCGACGACCTGCAACCATCCCACGGTCCAACCGCAAAAGAGCGCGACGGCGAGCAGAAGCCCAGCCTGCGGCAGAAAATGCACAAGTGCGACCCCGAGAGCGGATACGGGGAAGAGTTCCCGCGGAAGGAAGATCTTCTTGATCAGCGAACCGTTGTCGGTGATCGCGCTCGTCGTGTTGCGCAGCGCCTCGCTAAAGAGGTTCACGGCTACGATCCCGGAGAACAGATACACGGGGTAGAACTCGAATCCGCGGTTCACACCCATGACGATGCCGACGACCAGGTAGTACATCAAGAATTGAGCACCCGGTCGCACATACGACCAGACCCACCCGAGCACCGAGCCGTGGTAGCGGGTCGAGATGCCCTTGCGAAGCAGCAGGCTGAGCAGATATCGATGACGGAAGACGTCAAAGAGCCCCTTGCTCTTCCCGGGAGTATCGAACTCCGGGTCTGAAAGGGCGAGGTGTTGAGTCACGACAGGAAAGTGTACCCCTATGACTTGGGAATGAACGTCCACCGATTCAACTCGCTCGAGTGCTCCGCCGGGTGCGCCGGGGCACGCGCCGGATCGGGAGCGGCCAAGTCGCCCCGGTTAGGATGGACTGGTGAGCTTTACGACTGACTTATCGGGCGTCCCCTGCTTTCGCTGGCGGCCAGCCGCGCACTCGGAAAGCGAAGAGCGTATGAACTTCGGAGACGAACTCGGACCGCTGATCATCCGTGCGATGCTCGCTCGCCGCGGAGTCGAAGGCTCGCGAGCGACGATTTCAGGAACACGTCTGCTCTCCGTGGGGAGCATCATGCATTTCGCGCGACGCGGAGACGTCGTCTGGGGCAGCGGCATCAACGGCAAACAGCGAGCGATGGAGGTTCCCGAGGCTCTCGATGTCCGATCGGTTCGGGGGCCGCTGAGCGCCGCGGTGCTGATGTCGTACGGAATCGATGCTCCTGAAGTGTACGGAGACCCCGCACTCCTGCTCGCCCGGCTCTTCCCCGAATTCGGCGAGCAGGAGGGGAGTGGCGAGCACCTCTGGATTCCGAACCTCAATGAATGGGATGAACACGCATCTGCGCCCGACGGCTTCGTGACCGTTGATCCCTACGGCGATCCTCTCGAAATCGTACGTCGAATCGCGCGTGCGAGCTTCGTTGCGGCGTCATCGTTGCACGGGCTGATCGTTGCCGATGCCTACGGTGTGCCCGCGCGTCCGGTGGTTCCCCGCATCGAGCACTCCTTCAAGTACTTCGACTACTACGCTGGCACCGGTCGGCCTGAGGTGTCGTTCGCTGCCGATGCCGGCGAAGCGCTTGCACTCGGCGCGACGAGGCCCGCGCGTGTCGATCTCGACGTATTGGAAGCCTCTTTCCCGGGGGACCTCTGGGACTTGCCGAAGGCGCCGCTGTCGACGCCGCCGAAGGCGAAACGGTACTCGGAGTTGCTGGTGCGCAGCGCACAACTCCGAGACGAGTTCGCTCGAGTTGCTGCCCAGGCGGGAGCCGGCAGTTCGGTCGATGCACTGATGCGCGCGCAACAGCTGCTCTCGAGCGAACCGATCGAGTCAGGCATCACCCGCGAAGAGGCCCGCGTTCTCGGGCTGAATCTGCCGCATCTTGAATCCTTCGTGACCTCGCCGGATGTCATGCTTTCGGTCGTGGTTCCCACGCATAACGTGGAACCCTGGATCGCCGAAACACTCGACAGCATTCTGGTGCAGGACGTCGAAGGAATGGAAGTCATCGTCGTCGATGATCATTCCGCTGACCGAACGACGGATATCGTCGCCGAGTACGTGCAGCGCGATGCGCGCGTGACCCTCATTCGGAGTCTGAGTCGTGGAGGGGGCACGGCGCGCAATGTCGGAGTCGATCACGCGAGGGGCAAGTATCTCGTGTTCAGCGATGGTGACGACATCATCCCGGACGGCGCCTATCGGGCACTGGTGAAGAGCCTCGAGGACAGTGGATCTGATATTGCGGTCGGTGACTATCTCAAGTTCCGCCCCGTTGACACGTGGCGTCCGACGGAGCGCATGGCGGCATTCAACCGCCCCCAGCAGCGCACCTATCTCACGAAAGAACCGTCGCTGCTCTACAGCCGGCCCTGCTGGAATAAAGCGTTCTCGCGCGGCTGGTGGGAATCCAGGCACATCAGATTCCCTGATGTGCCCCGGTCGAACGACATCGTGCCGATGGTGCAGGCGTATCTCCTCGCGCGACGCATCGACTTCATCCCGGAAGTCGTCTATGTCTATCGCGAGCGACCAGGTGGGTCGTCAATGACCTCGCAGTCTGCGAGCACGACATCAATGCTCAGCTATTTGTCGCAGGAGCGAGAGTGCGCGCAACTCATCGTGACTGCGCACCATCAACAACTCAACAATGTGTACGCGTCACTGGTGTACGACCGAGACACCTATGTGCAAGTGGTCAAGTACCTCGCAGCATGGGAAGAGCCGACTGATGCCGACGAGGCGGTCTGCGCGGCGATCGATCAGCTGGTGCGTGCAACACCGCGACCGCCGAAGTGGGTGAGCCCCCTGAAACACGCGATCGTGCGGCTCGCCGGACTGGGCGAGCTGCGCGCGGCTCGGTCGATGACGCGCTGGGAATCCGCAGGTGAACGAGTACTCGACGGACACGACCTCGCGGAATCTCGCCATGCGATTGAGGTGCTGCATGAGCGCGGACTCCTGAAACCACGTTTGCAGCACCGCATTGCAGACCTCTTGGTTGCCGCGCTGACACTCGAGATCGAACCGGAGCACCAGCGCGGGTGGAAAGCTCTTGTGGACTCCCTCTCGCATCGTGTGAGCGACGAGGCGCTCGCGTTCCTCCCCGAGTCGCGGGCGGCGAAACCGGAACTCCGCGACGTGATGCAGCGTAAAGCAGAGGCAGCAGCGCGGGTCACCGGTCTGTTCCAGCGCGGAGCGAGTCTCGTCGTTCATGGCGAGAGTACGGGCGAGGTGACCGGATTCGAGCCGGTGTTGCATGCTGCCGGTGGCGAGACGAGCGACGTCATCGCGCCCGTCTCGGTAACTTGGGACACTGCCAGCGGAGAGCGTGCGTCATGGACCGCAGAGTTCCGAATCAGTGACTTGACCCGTCACCGTCGATGGACCCCGGGGATGCGGTTTGCCCAACAGGCGAAAACGATCGCCTCTCTCCCATCTCAGGCGCCGACGCCGCTATTCCGGCCAACCGATGCCGTGCTCTTCGAACTCGCCCCGGGGCGAATCATTATTCGTCGCCGATATCCGCTCGTGCTGCGCGCGGCAAAGCGTGCTCCCCGCTTGCTCAAACAGGCAGTGCGCCGATACACGGGTTCGGGTCGTTAGGCCGGACTTCTGACCGGAGCGCCGCCGGCGTGAGCGATCTCAGTCGCCGAGAACCGGGGCGTCGGGGAGAATACGGGAGACAAAAGCGGACTCAAGCGTGTTCGTGTACGTCACCGTGAGGTGCCCCACGGTATCGCGGAACACCACAGTACCCCCGGATATGGCCGGGCATGAGCTGCCCTCCGGGCATACGAGATCGTTGAAAGATACGATCTCGACGCCGTCGACCTCACGCGCGGCATCGGTGAGCACGTCCGGAGTCGAGAACGCGGCGTCTCGGGGAGTGCTGCATTCGGCATTCTGGGGGTCGATTCCCGGGCGTTGGAGGCACAGGAGCGACTCCTCAGACGGGATGGGCACGTCCTCGATCTGCACGACTCGGTTTCCAGCGGCAACCGCTGCCGACATCATCTCCTGGCTCCCTCGCAGTGTGGCGTCGGAAACCTTCGCCATCGCCTGTCTCGCGGAAGTGCTGATGATGACGTCATACGGCGTCCCATCGGTGAAGTCAGCATTCGCCTGTTCGATTTGGGTGCCGCAGTCTTGTGCAGGGTGCGGCGTCCACTGACAGCTCCAGCCGATGTAGGTCGTCACCGACCAATCGTTCTTGAGTGCGAGAGCACGGAGCATCCCCAGGTAGTTCCCCATGTGGCTGTCACCGACGATCGCGATGCGGTAGTCCGCAGCCGGGTCACCGATGTTGCAGACAACGGGGCCATCGTGCTCGCCGCGTCTGCAGGCGAGGTCTTCGTCGCTTCCCACGTCGTTCTGAAACGCATCGAGTGAAGGGGCCAGCGGAATCTCGGCGGGGTCGCAGGGCTGATTCGCGGTGTCCAATGAGCCAGCGCCTCTGCAGCGGTCAATCATGGCCTGCGTGGCTTCTGAGACCGTGCCCGTTGCAGCAGTCTGCGTGCCCGCCGCTCGCGAAGCGAGGGCGACTGGAGCTGCGACGCAGCATGCGACCAGAGCTGCGGTTGTGGCGAGCACGGCGCCCTTCTCCCACACGGGTCTCGCGTTCCGCGGAGCGGCCGTTCCCCAGGGGAGTCGGCGGAATGGTGTTTCAACGAACCGATACGACAGCGCGGAGAGGAGCAAGGTCGCGCCAAATGCGAGGGCGTAATACCGGCGGCCAACGGGGAGCACCGCGTAGAGCAAGATGAGTACGGGGAAGTGCCACAGATACAGGCTGTACGAAATATTGCCGAGGTACACCGAGACACGGTTCGTCAACGGGAGTACGGAGTTCACATACGTCTCGCCCTGCGCATGTCCACCGACGACGACGAGAAGGGCGCCGGTTACCGGCAATAGGGCTGCCCAGCCGGGGAACGGAGTTGAACTTGAAAGTGCGAAAGCTGACCCGAGAATGATCCCAATACCCGCGAAGGTCGAAGCAGCGGCAACGGTTGGCCGCAACCCTCGCGTTATCGGGCTCAAGGCGATGGCGGCGAGTGCGCCGGCGCCGAGTTCCCAGAACCGCGTAAAGGATGAGAAATATGCCGCTGAAGGGTTCGTCGCGGTCTGCAGCAACGCCCAGATGAATGACAGCAAAATGACGGCACCGATGATCACTATCAGGCTACGGCGGCCGCGTTCCTCCGCCGCACGGGTGCGATGTCCGGCGATCTGCAGCACCGCCAGCATCAACCAGGGCCAGATGAAGTAGAACTGCTCCTCGATCGACAACGACCAGTAGTGCTGGAGGGGAGACGGGGTCAGCCCTCCGGCGAAATAGTCCGTGGACTCGATGATGAGATGCCAGTTTCCGGCGAAGAGTGCTGCCCAAATCCCGTCCACCGCCGTCGATTGCGCGCGCTCAGCCGGCAGCAGTAGCGCCGCGACCGCAACGGTCACCGCGATCACCAACAGGCCGGCGGGGAGAATCCGCTTGATTCTGCGGATGTAGAAGTTCGTGAAGGAAATGCGCTTGGTCGCATCCCACTCCCGAACGAGCGTCGACGTGATGATGAACCCTGAAATCACGAAGAAGACATCGACACCGATGAACCCCCCGGGGAGCCATGATTCCGAAGCATGATTGACGATCACGAGGATGACCGCGAGAGCTCGCAGCCCTTGGATGTCGAGCCGAACATTGGCACGTGGTCGCACAGAAGTCACGAACGACAAGAATAGCCCGTTGTGCTGGAACAGCTGACGGCGAGCACTCAGCGCGATGGATCAGCACCTGATCGGGCGAGGTCGAATACCTGATGGTACGTTCGTGAGGAAGCATATCTGCCGCAGTCTTGAAAGAATGAGAGAATCCGTGCCGCTCACTCGACGCCGCCCGCGCATTGCCATCATCAGCTACTGCGATCATCTTCGTACGTACGCGCACCTCAACCACGAGACCTACGCTCGACGCCACGACTACACATACATCTTTGATATCGCGCCGGTCGAGTCGTATCGCCACAATGCGAAGATTGAGAAGATTCTGAAATTCCTTCCCCATTTCGACTGGGTGTTCTGGATCGACGATGACGCGTTCTTCACGCGACCCGAATCCGAGCTCACTGAGTTTCTCGAACGCCGAGAGCGCGCCGGGTTCATCTTCTGCGAGAGCCCGGTGAATGCAGGCAAGCAGACGTGGATCTCTTCGGGAAACTTCTTCGTACGGAACACTCCGAAAGCATTCGAGGTGCTGCGTTCAGTGGCTGAGAGCTATCGCGATGAGCGCATCCGCGAGTGGTGGGATGCCGAGCGCTTTGGGTACTACACCCACGGTGATCAGGACGCGTTCGTCTACCACCTGAACACCAATCCGAAGTACCAGAAGCGTGGCTTCGTCGAACGTCTGCCCTACGATGCATTCAATGCCCGCCCGTTCCACTTCGAGCGGAAGCTCGATGAGCACTTTCTCGTGCACTTCACGGGAGACGAGAAAGGGCGTCAGGCCGCTGAGTTCGCGAACCGCTTCGGGTCGACGGAGGCGATGATCAGTCGCGAAGAGTGGAAGACACTGCGCGGTATCTACCACCCGTAAGCATCGTGGCGCGGACGGGCGCACGGCACTGGTCGTTCGCCGGACGACACCATGCTCCCTGCTTCAGAGCGCCGAGCTCACCGGTCGCAGTTCGCCCTGTGCGCGCCACCAGGTCACCGCGCTGTGCAGCGTCCCGAGATCTTCGGGCAGTGCGGCGTCGCCGGTAAAGAACTCACCGTTCGAGTAGTGAGCGATGAGCGCCTCGGCGAGAGCGGCATCGTGGCCGGCGCGCTCGATGCCGACCGCGTTCACGCCCGTGAGTCTGGGGGGAGTGCCGTACACCTTCGCGAACGGCGGTACGTCGCGGGTGACCGGCGTGCCCATACCGACCATCGCCCCCGAGGAAATGACGCGTCGCTGGTGCACCACTGCGTTCATGCCGATGTTGACCCGATCTCCGATGACGCAGTGGCCCCCGATCGAGACCCCCGCCGACACCGTCGCGTCGGCTCCGAGCAGCACGTCGTGCGCGAGGTACGCGCGATTCAGCACCCAGCTGCGCGCCCCGACAGTGGTCTCGCGGTAGGTGCCCTGATGCACGACTGCGCCCTCTCGAATGACGGCGCCGTCTTCGATGCGCACTCCCGCATGCTGCAGATCGCCGTTCCAGGCTGTGTTCTGCGGCAGGCTCGACATCTCGGGAGGTGCACCGATCTGCGCGCCGGGTCCGATCCATACGTTATCGCCGACGACGCAGGGTCCGAGCAGTACAGCACCCGGCCCGACTGTGACGTTGGTGCCGAGTGAGACGCCCTCGCCGATGAATGCGAGCGGGCTGATGTCGTTCATGATTCTCCTGAGGGTCCGGGGTTCAGCAGCCCGTGATGCGATACAGCACGGCGTTGCCCTGCCGATCGACCTCGGTGAGTACCGGTGACTTGTCGAGATGCTGCATGTCCTTGAACGGAATGCCTCGCTCTGCGGGGTCGGGAAGAACGAAATTGGTTCCGAAATCGAGCACGTAGTGCACGTCGAGCTCGTGCGACACCTGGCAGGCCTGTTCCGGGTGCTTCACGAGCGACTGCACCAGGGCGTAGTCGCGGGGGTCGTAGATTCCTCCGGAGTGCGGGAAGAGTACCTGGCGGTCGGCGAGGGCGTAACTCAACGAACTGCCGTTCAACGGGTTGTTCGCGATGACCTCGCCCTCGGGCACTTCGTCGTCCAGGCGGTCGAGCAGCGCGACCTCGTCTTTGCTCACCAGCATGCCGCGATTCTGGTCGTAGCTCTCTTGCACGATCTGCAGGAAACGGAAGGCACCGGACTGCCCGATCGCGACGAGCATCAGCACGGCGATGGCCGAAAGCACCCGGATCGCGCGCCCCGGCGAACGGCTGAACGCACGAGCTGCTCGACGCAGCGTCGGTCGCAGCAGAGCCCATCCGGCACGCGCCCCGAGCACGAGGAGCGGCAGCGCACCGAACGGCACCAGAGCGGCAAGACGACGCGGATCGTTGTACCAGGGGCCCACGAACATCGTGCGCCAGGTCGAGGTCGGGAAGCCGTCGGCGATCACGTAGAAGAGCGCGAGTGCCGCAGCACTGCCGATCACCCATCGCATCGACCGGAAGCGCCAGGCCATGATCGCACCGAGCAAGATGAGCAGCGAGACTCCCCAGGCGTGCCCGGTGATGTGCGGTGTGCCGCCGAGCAACTGCAGCACGGCGTCATGGGGAAGGAAGAACCCCTGCCAGGAGTTGTCGGTCGTGCGGCCACCCACCCATGCCGCCACGACGGCCGCAGCGAAGATCCCGAGCCCGATGAGGGCGAGGACCCCACGCACTTCACGGGAGGCCCTAGGAACGACGCGCAGGCCGTCGCGGCCGGGCACGGTGCCTCCGCGGATCGCTCGGATCGCGGTGAAGAGAACGGGGAACGCGGCCCAAACGAGGATCGCGTGCACGACGTTGGGGTGCGCGAGCACCGCACCTCCGAGCGCTCCCACGAACAGCAGCCAGCGTGAGCCGACAGACAGCGGATCGGCACGACGCGATGGCCCGAGGTTGAGGAGCTGCAGACCTGCGACCAGTGCGAACGGCATCAGGGTCAACGCGAGGATATTCGGGTACAGCACGCCGTACCCCGCGAGGAAGAGCGGGAAGTTCGGGAACGCGGCTGCGGCAGCGCCCGAGATCAGCGTCGCGGCGATACTCGGCCCGGCAATAGCGCGGCCGAGCGCGACCGCCCCGATCGGCCAGACGACGCACGATGCGACGAAGAGCACGGCGTTCGTCGCCACGGGAATACCGACGCCGGTGATCTGCACGACCAGGGCGACGAACGCGTGCCACAGCGTGGGGTAGAAGACCGGATTGCCGGGTGAGGTGAGATCCATGGTCAGCGGTGACGCCGAGCCGCCGTCGAGAATGTACCGCACCGCGTTGAGGTGGAAGTTCGCATCGAAGGTCTGCGAAATGGCGCCGGGCTGCTTGATCGACGACACGAGCGAGATCGCGACCACGAGCCCGCCGATCGCGGCTGCGGCCAGAGCGACCCAGAGCTCCCGTCGCGCGCGCGGCCGTGTTCCTCGAACTCCGGGTCTTGCCCCGATCCAGCGCCGCAGCACGAACAGCACGGCGGCGAGCACGACCGCCAAGATCAGGGGCGGGAGGAGTGTCCATCGGATCCCGACGAACGGGGTGGCGATCGAAGCGAGCGCCATGACCGCAAATGCAGCGGGAATGGCCACGATGACGAGCGCGAAGCCGCGCAGGCGCAGCGCAAACGCTGCCGGCAGTCCCAAAACAGCGATGATCGCGAGCGCAGTCGCGATCGGAATGCCGAATGCGAGCCAAGCGGTCATGCTCGCGGTGCCCCGTCCGTGCCGGGTGTTCCGGGCCCTGGGGGTGTCGAGGCAGCGGCATCCCGAGCCGACTGATCCTCGAGAATACGCGCTTCCATCAGCGCAACTGACCGAGCGAGCTCCGTCACCCGGGCGTCACTGCGAGCCTTCGCGCGGACGACCGTCGCGGCGAAGATGAGCATGGCGACAATGAAGAGATAGAGGAGCAGATCAGTACCGCGGCCGATGCCGAAGAAGATCGCGATCGCGGTGAGCACACCCGGGAAGAGGATCGCGGCGGCGGCGGCCAGCACGAAGAGGATTGCGAAGATGCGCTTGAGCGCCAGCGAACGTTCGCCGGGCAGAAACCGCACCGCGAGCGACGCGGCGACCACGACAACCGCAATGAGTAGAACTTGGAAGATAGACATGGGCGCCTAACGAATGATGAGGTCCACGAGGATGTTCACGGAGTTGAGCAGCGACTGCCCCTTGGCCTTCGAGTAGTCGGTATAGATGACTTCGACGGGGAACTCGGTGTACGGCAAGCCGGTCTTGCCGAGCTGCACGACGATCTCGGTGCCGTGCGCCATGCGATCCTGCCGCAACTTGATGCGCGATGCCGCATCGGCGCGAATGACGCGCAACCCATTGTGGGCATCGGTGAGGCGCGTACGGGTCGTGACGTTCGTCACCCACACCGCCGTTTTGAGTACGATCTTCTTCAGGATTCCAGGGTTGGTGCGGTCGTCGAGAAACCGCGAACCGAATACGATCGCCATGTCTTCGTCGCGCGACACCTGCAGCATCGCCGAGGCGTCGACCACGCGGTGCTGGCCGTCGGCGTCGAAGGTCACGATGTACTGCGCACCGCGCTCGAGCGCGTAGCGGAAGCCGGTCTGCAGCGCTGCTCCCTGACCGAGGTTGATGGGGTGCGTCACAATGCGGGCTCCGGCATCGCGCGCGACGTCGGCTGAACCGTCGCGCGAGCCGTCGTCGATGCAGACGACGTTCGGGAAGACGGGGAGCAGTTCGGAAACGACTCCGCCGATCACCGTCGCCTCGTTGAAGAGTGGGATGACGACCCACGTGTCGGTGTTGGCGGTCGCGCCTGAGAGCGCGGGGTCGAGCGTCATGCGTCCATTCTGACAGACCGGCGCTGCAATCAGGCCGCACCCGGGGCGACGAGTGGTGCGAGTTGCGCGTCAAACCATCTCGCGAGCGAGAGCGCGTACATCCCTGTGAGGTGATTGTCGTCGGTGTACATGATGAGATCGCCGGTGATCATATGGCAGGTGCCGTCGGGGCAACTGACGGCATAGGTGTCGATGACCGGTACCTCGATGGCATTGGCGTCGTCGACCAGCCAGTCGTCGAATTGGGGGTCTTGCCAGGCGCAGATGTCGTCGGCAGCGGGGAACGCGAGCACGCAGGCGGGGCCGGTGAACGCGTCGCCGTTGACGTCGCGGGCGCCGACCGAGGGCAGGTCGCGGATCACGATGACCTGCTTGCCTGCGTCGACGAGCTGCTGCATACCGAGTCGGGCCTCGTCGCCGAGCTCATAGAGATTGGTGCGCAGGCTGATGAGCACCGTCGTGAGGTTCGGGTCATTCGCGATGTCGGATCGCAGGGCGGAGCCCCACTCCGCGCAGCGGGCAGTGTTCTCGTCATCGCTGTCGGCGGGCGTGGTGAACAGCCCGCACGATGCTCGACTTTCGAGCCGGAGCGACCAGTCGTTCGCCGCGGCGACGCGTTGCAGCGGTGCGAAGATCTGCTCGGCATGCGAATCGCCAACGACGATGACCCCCGGCGCTCCGTCGCGCGCGGACGGTGCGGGGAAGTCGCAGGATCGCTCGGTCCACGTCCCCACGGTCTGCCACGTGCAATGGTCTTTGCCGGCTCCGTCGACGAACCAGTACCAGGGCAGATCTTGCTCGGCGAACGCCGGATCGATCGCGGCGGTGTACTCATGGGGGTTTGCGCAGTCGTCGATGAACGCCGAGGCGCCCACGCAGGTCGACGTTCCTGTTCCGTCGAGCGGCTCGCCTTCGATGAGTGCCTGGATCTGCGCGCGCCGATGGTCCACGTCAGCGTTGATCGCCGCGGTCTGCCCGACCACGAGGCCGATGATGGCGAGCACCGCGATCGTCATGCCGCCGAATGTCGCCCACCGCGTGCGCAGCAGCCCGGGGGCTCGGCGAACGGGTTCTTCGACGAAGCGTTGCGTGAGCCACGCGAGCACGATCGTGATCGGCAGCACGATGACTGCGAGCCGCCAGTGTGCCATCGCGCCGGTGGTATCACCGAGCAGCGCCGGCACGGCGACGATCAACGGCCAGTGCCAGAGGTAGATGGCGTACGACGTGTCGCCGATGAACTGCACGGGTCGCAGATGCATGAAGCGCTGCGGGCTCCCGGTGAATGCCGCCTCGCCGGGGGAGCGATCGCCGAGCCAGATGAGTGCGGCGGTCGCGCCGACCGGCAGCAGCGCGATCCATCCCGGAAAGGCGGTCGCCGCGTCGAACGCGACCGCCGACCCGACGATGACGACGAGTGCGATCCAACTGCCGACGAGCTTCATCCCCGGAGCCCAGCGCGACGCCGGAATGAGCGCGATCAACCCGCCGAGCACGAATTCCCAGGCCCGGGTCGTGGTGAAGAAGTAGGCCGTCTGCTGCGAACGTGCGGTTTCGATCATTGAGTACGCGAGCGAGGCGACGAATACGACGAGCAGGAGTGCGAGCACGATGGTGCGCAGGCGCGGGCCGCCGCGCTTCGCCGCGATCAACGCGAGACTCGCGGCCATGGCGATGAGAATCGGCATCACGAGGTAGAACTGCTCTTCGACCGAGAGCGACCAGTAGTGCTGCGCAAGCGACGGCGGGTTCGCGGCGTTCAGATAGTCGACCGCGTCGGCCGCGAGGTGCCAGTTCACGATGTAGCCGGCCGCGAACCCGATGTCGCCCAGATTCTGCGTCCGGCTGATCGAGGGCATGACGGTCAGGGTCAGGATCGCGGAGACCGCCAGCACCAGGAGCGCCGCGGGCAGCAGCCGCCGCACTCGCCGGGCCCAGAACTCCACGACTCGCACGCGGCCGGTGCGCTCTGCTTCACGCAGCAGGTGCCCAGTGATGAGGAAGCCGCTGATCACGAAGAAGACATCGACGCCGATGTAGCCGCCGGGGAGCCGGTCTGGGAAGAGATGGAAAGCGACGACGAGCGCAACAGCGAGTGCGCGGAGACCCTGGATGTCGCGCCGTTTGCCCCGCTGGGACGAGGCCGCTGCCGGGGCAGGATCGTGTCGCGGGGTGGTCTGCAGTGGTGCGTGCTGGGAGTCGATCGGACCAGGCTAACAGGGCGCAGCGCGGCGGTGCCGGTATCCTGGCAGCTGACGATCCGCATAACCGTGCGCGAAAGGTGATACTTCTATGTCTGACTTCATTCCTGCTGCCAAGCCCCTGATCGGTGACGAGGAGCGCGAGGCGGTCGACCGGGTGCTGCGTTCCGGAATGATCGCGCAGGGACCCGAAGTCGCGACATTCGAGCAGGAATTCGGTGCGCACTTTGCCGAGGGCCGCCCCACGGTGGCCGTGAACTCGGGTACGAGCGGTCAGCACCTCGGCCTGCTCGCTGCGGGCGTCGGTGCGGGCGACGAAGTCATCGTGCCGTCATTCACCTTCGCCGCGACCGGCAACTCCGTCGCGCTGACCGGGGCCACCCCGGTCTTCGCCGATATCGAGCCCGACTCGTTCACGCTCGACCCCGAGTCGGTGCGTGCTGCGATCACGCCGCGTACCAAGGGCATCATGCCGGTGCACCTCTACGGTCACCCGTTCCTGGTCGACCAGATCGAAGCGATCGCGCAGGAGCACGGCCTCGCAATCTACGAAGATGCTGCGCAGGCTCACGGCGCCTCCTGGAAGGGACGCCCGGTCGGCACCATCGGCGACTTCGCCATGTTCAGCCTGTACCCGACGAAGAACATGACCTCGGGTGAGGGCGGCATGGTCACGTGCGCCACAGAGGAACTCGCTCGTGGAGTGCGCCTGCTGCGCAACCAGGGCATGGAGACCCAGTACGCGAACGAGGTCATCGGGTTCAACGCGCGCATGACCGATGTGCATGCCGCGATCGGCCGCGTGCAGCTGACCAAGGTCGACGCCTGGACGGCGCAGCGTCAGGCGAACGCCGCGGCGCTCAACGCGGGTCTTGCGGGCCTCGACGGTGTCACCACTCCGATCGTCGCCGACGGTGCGGTGCACGTCTACCACCAGTACACGATCCGTGTCGATGCCGACGAGCGCGACCGTCTGCGCGACGCGTTGAAGGAGGAGCATCAGGTGGGCTCGGGCGTGTACTACCCGATCCCGAACCACCGCCTGCCGTCGCTCGCACACTTCGCCCCGGGTCTCGACCTGCCCGAGACCGAGCGCGCCGCCACCGAGGTGCTCTCGCTGCCCGTGCACCCCTCGCTGACCGAGGGCGACCTCGAGCGCATCATCGCCGGCGTGACCGCGGTACTGCGAGCCGGAGCCTAAGCCGGGTACGCCCGCGCTCGCGGGTCGCCTGACAGCATCATGAAACACATCTGGACCACTCTCCGTCAACTGCTGCCGCTGCTGCCGGATGGCGCGCAGCGCTACTTTGTCGGCTACATCGTCGCGACGAGCCTCATCACGGCGCTCGACGCGATCGGCATGGCGATCCTCGCCGTGACCATCGGCCCGATGCTCGCCGGCAACGCGATCACCGTGCCCGTGCTCGGCAAGATCGGCGTCGAGTCGGCGCCGCTGCTCGTGCTCATCGCGCTCGCGCTCATGATGCTGAAGTCGTTGCTCAACGTCATTCTGCAGTGGTTCGCCACGCGCCGCTTCGCGAAGTACGAGCTCGAGGTGGGCGACCGCCTGTTCCGCGCGTACATCGGGGCGAGCTGGGAGGAGCGCTCGAAGCGCACGGTCGCGGAGATCACGAGAATCGCCGACGCTGGCATCGCGAACGCGATGGCCGGGTTCGTGCTGCCGCTCATGCGGGTGCCGAGCGCCTTCTTCACCTTCATCCTGGTGCTCGGCGTGCTCGTGGTCTCGGATCCGGCGACCTCGGTCATCGCGTTCGTCTACCTCTCGCTCGTCATGCTCCTCGTGCACTTCGTGGTCACGAACCGCTCACTCGAGGCCGGCCAGGTGAACCGCGACTACAGCTACCGCGTCGCGAATCTCATGACCGAGATGATCGACGCACTCAAAGAACTCAGCCTGCGCAACCGGCTGGGCGAGGTCGCCGACCTCGTGACCGACAACCGACGTCACGGCACTCGTGCGCGCGCGAACGGCTCGTTTCTCGGCGTGCTGCCCGGCTTCGCGTTCGAGATGGCGCTGCTCGGCGGCATCGCGCTCATCGGTGTCAGCGCGTACTTCTTCCAGGGTGGTGTGCAGGGTGCGCTCTCGTCGGTCGCGCTCTTCGCCACGACGGGCTTCCGACTGATTCCGGCGCTCACCGCGCTGCAGGGCGGCATCGTTCAGGCGACCGCGAGTCTGCCGGGTGCCCGCGACGTGGTCGGTGACCTGATCGCCTCGGAGCGCGACGTGCAGACCTCGCAGACTCCGGCCGACACCGCCGAGCTTGCTGAGAACCCGCGCTTGCTGCGCCTCGACGATGTGCAGTTCCGCTACCCGTCGGCGGACGCCGACGTGATTCGCGGCATGTCGCTCGATGTGCCGCTTGGAAGCTCCGTCGGCATCGTCGGCCCGTCGGGTGCCGGCAAATCGACGCTGATCGATCTGCTGCTCGGGCTCAGCCAGCCCTCGCAGGGCGCGATCGAAATCGACGGCGACCCCATGCAGTCCGTGCTGCGGCAGTGGCGCGGCCGGGTCGGGTACGTGCCGCAGCGCGTGGCGCTGTTCGACGGCACCATCGCTCAGAACGTGGCGCTCACCTGGGGCGAAGAGATCGATCGCGACCGGGTGATCCACGCGCTGGAGCGCGCGCAGCTCGGTTCGCTCATCGCCGACCGCGCCGGCGGCATCGATGAGCGCATCGGCGAGCGCGGTATGTCGCTCTCGGGCGGCCAGCAGCAGCGCCTGGGCATCGCTCGCGCGCTGTACACCGACCCGCTCGTGCTCGTGCTCGACGAAGCGACCAGCTCACTCGACACGAAGACCGAAGACGAGGTCACGAAGTCGATTCGCAGCCTGCAGGGTGAGGTGACGCTGATCTCGGTGGCGCATCGCCTGTCGACGATCAAGGACTACGACCGCATCTGCTACCTCGATGAGGGCATCATTGTGGCGCAGGGTACGTTCGCCGAGGTCGCGAAAGCGCACCCGCCGTTCGGCGAACAGGTCGCGCTCGCTGGGCTCGGCTCGCTGCTGCGCAATAGCGAACCACCCGCAGGCCCCGGCGCCTAGGCGATGACGTCGAGAGTCGCCCTGTGATGCAGCAGGGCGACTCTCGACGTATCGGGTGCGTTACTCGGCGGCCTCGAAGATCTGGCCGACCGCCTCGCGCTTCTCCGCTTGGAACCCGTCTTCCGCGCGGCCCAGCGCCCAGTATGCGGAGAGCGAGAGCGCGCGGCGCTCGATGCCCCAACCGTTGTGCAGCAGCACGCGGAGCTCCTTCATCGCCCCGCGCTCGCCGTGCGCGAAGACCTCGGGGAGTACCTCGGGCACCGGCAGAGCCTGTGCGGCCGCGACGAGCACGGTGCCGTGCGTCGCGTGCGTCCCGTCAGGCTGCTCGCGGTACAGCCAGCGCACCTCGATGCCGTGCGGGTGCCGCAGCTCGATCTCGTCGTCGGCGTTCCCCACCTCGATGAGCACGAGCCCGTGTGCGCTCGCCGGCACTTCTTCGAGCGCCGCCGCGATCGCAGGAATCGCTGAGTCGTCACCCACGTACAGACGGGGCACCTGTGCATCGAGCGTCGGCGCGAACTGCCCGCCCGGGCCCGAGAAGGTGACCAGGTCGCCCGGCTGCGCGGCGGCCGCCCAGGGGCCGGCGATGCCCTCGTCGCCGTGCACGACGAAGTCGATCGCGAGGGTGTCGGTCGCCGTGTCGATCGATCGGATCGTGTAGGTGCGGCGCACCGGCAGATCTTCGAGCGGGAGGCGTTCGCGCAGCTCTTCGAGATCGTAGGGCGGTTCCAGGCCGAGCTCGGGCTTCGCGAACAGCAGCTTCACGTACTTATCGGTCTGGGCGAGCCGCTCGGGGTCGGCCTCACCGAGGAAAGCCGCGAAGTTCTCGCCTCCGAGGTGCACGCGTACCAGGTGCGGGCTGATGCGCTCGGTCCGGTCGACGGTCAGAACACGAGCGGGGCCGCCGCGACGGCGGGGAGCGGATTCATTCACTGTCTCACCGTAGCGCCGCTGCCGCCTGTGTCTCTAGTAACATCGGACGAATCTCAGGATCCCGGGGGCGACAGCGGAGAGTACGATGGACCCCGATGATTGAGATCCTGAATGACGACCAGTTGAGCCGAGCCCGACGCGCGGGGGCGCTCGTCGGTAACATCCTCCAAGCGCTGCGCGAGCGCGCCGCCGTCGGGGTGAACCTGCTCGAACTCGACCGTCTCACCGGTGAGCTCATTCGTGAGGGCGGCGGGGTCTCGTGCTACGTCGACTACGCGCCGTCGTTCGGCAACGGCCCCTTCGGGCACTACGTGTGCACCGCGGTGAACGACGCAGTGCTGCACGGCATGCCGCACGACTACGCACTCGCCGACGGCGACCTGCTGACCCTCGATCTCGCGGTGACCGTGGACGGGATCGCGGCTGACGCCGCGATCAGCTTCATCGTCGGCGAGCGACGCGACCCCGCAGACGAGGCGTTGATCGCCGCGACCGAGGAGGCTTTGCGCGCGGGCATCGCAGCTGCGAAGGCCGACGCACGCATCGGCGATATCTCGAACGCGATCGGCAAAGTGCTCAAGGGTGCCGGGTACTCCGTGAACATGGAGTTCGGCGGACACGGCATCGGGTCGACCATGCACCAGGATCCGCATATCGCGAACAGCGGCCGCGCCGGTCGCGGGTATCGCCTGCGACCTGGCCTGCTGCTCGCCATCGAGCCCTGGGTCATGGCCGACACCGACAAGCTCGTCTTCGACGCCGACGGGTGGACGCTGCGCAGCGCGACCGGGAGCCGCACCGCGCACTCCGAACACACCGTCGCGATCACGGAGAACGGCGCTGAGATCCTGACGTTGCCCACGCGCTAGCGAGCGTGAGCTCGCCCGGTGCAGGTGTGGGCGACGCCGAGGCGGGTCTGGAGAGGGCTCAGCCCCGCATGATGCGGTAGCCCGCGAAGAGCGTGCGGAACGGCGCCTGGGCGTGGAGTGCGCGGAGGGGACTGCGTGTGAGCAGAGTCGGTATCGACAGGTACCGGTGACGCACCTCGAGCAGCGCGGCGATCGATTCGGGCGTGGCCCCCGGGTCACGAAGACCGTCGAAGACCGCGCGATCCGCCAGCGACAAGTACTCTGCGGCGCCCGGAGCGAGCCCCAGAAGTCGATCGATGAGCGACAGCAGCGGCGCGCGATTGGCTCGCACATCTTCGATCGAGCGTGCTCGGGCGAGAATCGCGTCGAACACGTGGATGCGCACGAGCTTCACGACGATGGCGAGCCGATCCGCGGCTGCGGCACTCACGAACCAGGGAAGCGATTCGAGTTCGTCGAGGAACGCGAAATCCTGGGCGACCGGTCGCGGCGCGAAAGTGACGCGATCACCGGCGTCGGCATTGATCACGTATGCCGGGCCGTGCAAATCGTACGCGAGGGCGTGTGCGGTGTACCAGACGGTGAGCGAATACGTGAGATCCTCACCCGATGGCAGTCCCTCGGTGAGACGCAGCTCGCCGAACCGTGCGCGACTGATCAAACCCAGGGGAGCGCTGCGGTAGGCGAGGCGATCTTTGCGGGGGTGCAGGCGCTCGGTACGCCGGCCGAGTCGCACGGGCGGATACGGATCGGTGCGACCGGTGTCGAGCTGGATCTTGGCGAGCACCGCTTCGGCGCCTGTGCGCTGCGCGATTGCGAGCCACGAATCGATGGCGCCCGGTGCGAGTTCGTCATCAGACCCCATCACCGAGATGTAGGGAGCGGTAGAACTCGCGAAGCCGTGGTTCATCGGCCCAGCGGGCGACTTGATGCCGTCGCGCAGTTCGAGCAGCCGCAGCCGGGGATCATTGGCGTACGCGCCCAGGTTCGTTCGGATGATCTCGGGGTCGATGTTGTGCGCGACCACGTTCACGCGCACGGCCGCCCGTGTGTGATCGAGCACTGAGGCCGCAGCCCGGGCGATCGGCCGCGAGGCTGAATGGACGGCGATGGTGAGGTCGACGAGCGGCTCGGTCATGTTTCGATGCTAGACCGTCATATCGCGCAGGGTGCGCCGAGGCCCCTGGCGGTGCAGCGAGAGCAGCGGATTGCGCGTTAGCTGGGAGTCGATGCCGCCGGCCCAGCGCAGATCCAGCAAGTGCCGCACCGTCGAGGCGTCGCCGGAGGGATCGAGTACGGCGTCGATAGCCGCCCGGTCGCGGCGCGAGAGGACTGAGATCGCGCCCGGCGCAGTACGCCGAATGCGCTGCACCAGAGCCGCGAACTCGCCGCGGTGCGCCGCGAGCCCGCCATCGGTGTCGAGGCGCGCGAGCACCGCATCGAAGAAGTGCAGACGAAACACTTTCGCCCCGAATACCAGTCGCTGGCTCCGCGAGAGTGCGCGGAACCAGTCGCTCGCGACGATCGCTTCGAGAAAGGCGAAGTCGTCGGCGAGCGGGCGACGTTCCGCGGTGACGCGGTCACCGGCATCGGCTCCGAAGACGTATGCGGGGCCGGTGCGGTCGTAGGCGAGAGACGCCCCGCTGTAGGCGATGCGCGCCGAGACCTCGAGGTCTTCGCCGGAGCGCAACGACGGGGTATATCGCAGATCGCCGAAGCGGTCGCGAGAGAGCAGCCCCACGGGTTCGGAGCGATAGGGCAGGCGGTCCCGCACCGCATCAAGGCGCTGGGTGCGGCCGGGGCGTGTCGGCGGCAGCGGGTCGGGCGTGTCTGAGCCCTGGCGCTCGATGCGTGCGAGCACCGCGTCGGAGATGCTCGACGACGCGAGACGCAGCCACGAATCGAGAGCGCCGGGTGCGAGCCAGTCATCGGAGTCGAGCAGGCTGAACCACGGAGCCGACACGAGACCGAGACCGTGATTGCGGGGCCCCGACGGCGAGGCGACGCCGTCACCGAGTTCGTGCAGTTCGACGCTGGGGTCGTCAGCCGCGCCCCCGAGTGCCTCGCGAATGCCCGCGACCGGGGTGTTGTGCGCGATCACGAGCACGCGCACCTCGGCCGCCGTGTGGTCGAGCACTGAGGCGACCGCGCGCGCGATGGGGCGCGTCGGCGTGTGCACGGGAACGATGACGTCGACGAGGGCGTGGCTCATGCGTCGATGGTAGCGGCGATTCGCGAGGCGATTCACGGTGGTTCGGTGGCCCGGGCTGGGCTTGCTAGTCTCATTCTCATGGAAAAAGAAAGCCTGCTGCAGCTCGTCGCGGAGATCCTCGAGGTCGATGCCGTGTCTGAGACGGAGAACCTGGAGAATCAGGGCTGGGACTCGCTGGCGAACCTGTCGTTCATCGCGGAAGCCGACATGCGCGCGGGCATCGAGATCAATGCCGATGAGCTGGCAGACGCTCAGACGGTGGAGGATCTGTTCGCTCTCGTGCAGCGCGCATAAGCCCCGATCCTCGGCCGGAGCCCGGAGTGTACGCGCGCGTCACCGCCGTTGATTATCATTTGCCCGAGCGGGTGCTCACCAATGCAGACCTCTCCGAGGAGTTTCCCGAGTGGAGCGTCGATAAGATCGCGGCCAAGACCGGCATTCATCAGCGACATATCGCCGGGCCTGACGAGTACTCTTCGGATCTCGCGGTAGCTGCTGGCCGCCGACTGATCGAACGCGACGGCATCGACCCCGAATCGATCGACTACGTGCTCGTGGTCACCCAGACGCCCGACTATCTGCTGCCGACGACGGCCTGCATCGTGCACGAGGGGCTCGGGCTCCGCTCCTCGGCGGGCGCTGCCGACATCAATCTCGGTTGCTCCGGGTACGTGTACGGTCTGGGCCAGGCTAAAGGGCTGATCGAGTCGGGCCAGGCGTCGCGCGTGCTGCTCATCACCGCCGACACCTACACGAAGCTTGTCAATCCGCGTGACAAGAGTGTGCGCACGATCTTCGGTGACGGTGCCGCAGCGACCCTCGTCGAGGCTGATGCGGCCGACGAGGCCGTGGAGCGCATCACTGCGATGACGTACGGCACGGATGGCAGCGGCGCCGGGCGTCTCGTCGTGCCCCACGGTGGACTCCGCGGCGGTGCCGATCTCGAGCCTCGGTCGACCGCCGCAGCGCGTGAGCTGGAGAGCAACGGGTACGACCTCTACATGGACGGCCCCGAGATCTTCAACTTCACACTGCGCGTCGTTCCCGAGTCCGTGGACGCCGTGCTCGCGAAGGCGCAGGCCGGCCTCGACGACATCGATCTCTTCGTCTTCCACCAGGCCAACGCGTTCATGCTTGAACACCTGCGCAAGAAGCTCGCGGTGCCGCAGGAGAAGTTCTTCGTGTCACTTGCGGAGACCGGTAACACGGTCTCATCGTCGATTCCCATAGCGCTCGCCGATGCCGCATCAGCGGGGGCGCTGCGCCCGGGCATGCGCGTCATGCTGCTCGGGTTCGGCGTCGGCCTCTCCTGGGGCGGGCTCGTGCTGACCTGGTAGCCGGTCGTTATTCGGCGGTGCCGGTGTCCGTGATCCAGTGCTCGATCAGGGTTCCGGCGCTCAAGCGCCCCGAATGCACGCCCTCCACGAACTCGGGTCCGTCAGCGGCGATCCGCTGCGCGCGCACCGGGTCGGCGAGGAGCTCTTCGACCACGGCGAGCAGAGTATCGGGGGTGGCTTCCACGATGGGGAGCTCAAGCCCGGACTGTGCCCGGACGTACTCGCGCGCAAACGGCATGACGTGCCCGATCACGACGCGACCGGCCGCCATCGCCTCGCAGGCGGCTACGCCGTAAGACCCGGCTCGGAACTGATCGATCACGACGTCCGCCGCCGCAAACGCTGCGGGCATGAGCGCCGACGGGGTGCCGGTGATGAGCGTGTACTCGACCGCGCCCGATGCGATCAACGGGGCGAGGGCGGGCTCGATGTAGTTGCTGCCCTTCACGAGCGGATCACTCGGCGCATGGGCGATCCGCAACGGTCGACCGGAGAAGCTCGGAGACACGGGTGCGCGGAAGCGTTCGACATCGACGACAACCGGGCACCAGTGCGCATTGGGCACGTCGGCGACGAGGTCCGGAGTCGAGATGAAGACCGGTACGTCGAAACTGGCAATGAGTGCGGCGTTCGCGCGGGCGTCGGCTTGAAGCTGGGCGGTCCGCGGGTCCTCCGGGTACATCGACCACGGGGTGAGCTCCGCGTGCCGCTCGGGGTCGCGTATGTCGGTGCCGTGGCAGAGGAACGCGACGCTCACGCCGGCGTCGCCCAGCGCCGCAATCTCGGCGGCGAGATCGCGCTGGAAACGTTTGCCGAACATCGGCCGTTCGGCCTCGACCAGCACGTGCGTGAACTGCCGTGCGGCCTCCCACTCGGCCTCGGCCCACTCGCCCGACGCGTTGACCGAGGCGATGGGCACGAGGGTGTCGGCAGGGAACGCGAACCCGCCCGGCAGCTCGATCGCGGCATTGCGCGCAGCGATATCGGTGCCGAACTCTTCAAGCGCTCGGGCCCAGCGGAAGCCCTGGCCGGCGTAGTTCGTCGGTGCGATGTACACGCGGGTGCCGGCATCAGGCACGCTCGTGGTGGGCGCCGGGCCGCCCCCGCCGAGCAGACGACCCGCGATACGACCTACGAAGCCGTCCGGGTTGCGGGCCGCGGACTCCATGAGCCGTTGCGTCCATCGGGGGAGCTTGGTGCGGTGCGAAACCGCCCAGCCCGCGGCTCGCGCGAACCAGCCGCTCACGAGGTGCTCCGCTCGGCGGCGACGGCGACGATCTCGCGTGCGACCCGATCCGTCACCGCTTGCATCGAATGGTGCGCGGCTGTCCAGTCGGCGAGTTCTCGCCGCTGCTGCGCGGTCGGTGGTCGGTCAGCCGCCCGACGCATCGCCTCGGCGATTGCCGACGGTTCGTAGGCTACGGCCCGGCCCACAGCCACGTCGGTGGCGGCGTGATCGAGAAACGCTGCGGTGGGGCCGGGGCCGGCGAAGATCACGGGGCATCCGGACGCCAGCGACGAGTAGATTTTCGACGTGAACGCGTACTCGTACCCGCCTCCGGGCAGCAGCGTGGCCAGACTGGCGGTTGCCGCCGCGAGCTCAGGGCGGAGCGCCTCCGGGAGTACGGAATCGCGCATCTCGACCTGCGCGGCGACCCCGAGGTCGTGCGCGCGATCCTCAATCGCCTGCCGTTCCGTGCCGTTGCCGATGAATCGCAGCGTAAACCCGGGGTGCGTGCGCGAGAACTCCGCGAATGCATCGACGAGCACGACCGCGCCGTGCAGGTCACTGAAGGTGCCGGCATACACGAAGGTGCGCTCAATGGGCCGCTCCTCATAGACGAACGATTCGGTATCGGCACCGAAACCCGTCACCGCCATCGGCGTTCGCACTCCGAGCGCGCGTGCGCGTTCGACGACCCCATCGGAAATCGTCACCATGCGAGCGGCACCGCGCATCGCGAACCGCTCGAACGCGCGCAGCACGTTCACCACGACTTGCGATCCGGTGGCGCCGGACGCGGCATCCGACCACACATCTGCAGCGTCGTACACGTACGGCATGCGGCGCAGCGCGCAGACGACGCGCACGACCGCTCCTGTGGTGGGCGGGGGCTCGACGAAGACGGCATCGGATCGCCGAGAGAACAGCAGACGGAACGCCAGGGGCGCATCGAAGCTCAGATACTGCAGGTATCCGCGAACGTAGCCGGTGCGATCGCGCAGCACGGGAAAGGTGCGCACACGTTCTCCACGGGAGCCACTGCCCTGCCCCGGAAGCGGCCGCGCCGTCAGGACGTCGACTTCGTGTCCCTGCGCGAGAAGCGAATCTGCCACGCCGCCCAGAAATAGTGAGGCGGCAGAAGGCTCGGGCCGGTAGATGCGGCTCGCGATCGTGATGCGCATCAGTCGAGGTCCAAGAATTCGCGCATCAGTACCTCGCGCGAGAACTCCCCGGTGTGCACGCGGCGCACGAACTCCGGGCCTTGGGTCGCAACTTCGCGGTAGTGATCGCGACGGGCGGCGATGTCGCGGATGACCGACTCCAGATTCTCGACCGTGGCCTCGGGAATGGGCAACGGCATGCCTGCGGCAGCCTCGACCGTGGATCTGACCTGGTCGCTCACGTGCGCGAGCACGATGCGCCCGGACGCCATCGTCTCGCAGGCCGCGACCCCGTAGTCGCCGATACGGAACTGGTCGAGCACAATGTCGGCGTCGGCGAACACACTCGGCATCTGATCGTTCGGAATGCCCCGCAGCTCGACGTACTCGATCAGGCCTTCATCGTGCAGTTTGCGCGCAATCGGCTCGATGAATCCCGTGCCCTTGACGATCGGGTTGGTCGGTGCGTGCACCACCTTCAGCCTCGGACGTTCGAGCAGGGGTGCCGTGTTGGCCCATTTCTCGGGGTCGATGATGACACCGAGGAAGTGCGCAGCTGGCAGGTCGAGCAGGAGCCCCGCCGTCGACACGAAGGTGGGGAGGGCGAGCTCGTCGATGAGCTGCAGGTTCTCAGCGACCACCTTTTCGACGAGTTCGGGCGCCACCCACTCGTCGTCGCGGAAGAACGACCACTGCTCGAGTTCCGCGTGCCGAGACGGCAGCCGCACATCGGTGCCGTGACCCACGAAAGCGATCTTCAGGCCGGCATCCTGCATGAGCGAGATCTGCTTGCGCATGTCGCCGGAGTACAGCCCACCGAGCACCGGGAAGCACGCTTCGACGAGTACGTGCGTGTAGTTCTTTCGCAGCGCTTCGATCATCGCGCGCTGCCAGGCACGAGAGTGCTCCGCCGTTCGCCAAGAGACTGTGTAGTCGGCCGCGTAACCTAGAGGGTTGTTGGCCTCGTGCACGTAGTTCCGAGCCGATACCCGTCCGGTCGTCTCGACGGCACGAGACCACTGGTATCCCTGACCCGCGTAGTTGACCGGTCCGACGAGCATCCGAGTGGGCCGCGCCGTGTCAGGAACCGGGGGAGCCGGGGGAACGATGCCCTGCGCGCGATCGACCGCGGATGCAATGGCGTCTTGCGCGAACTTCGGGGAGATCTTCCAGAGACGCTCAGCGACGGGGTGCACTTCAGCCATCCTTTCGGTCGGGCAGCGAAATCCAGTGGTCCAAGAGCGCACGTGCTGCGAATGCGCCGTCGTGCACGTGCCGCACGAATGCGATGCCACGGGCTCGAGCGGCTCGGAGATCGAGATCTTGGGCGAGGCTCCGAAGCGCCGCCTCAAGGGTATCCGGTGTCGCCTCGGTGATCGGGAGCTCGCTCCCGGCAGCGTCGCGCACGGCCGTTCGCACCTGTTCTGAGACCTGCCCGATGACCACGCAGCCCGCCGCCAGGGCTTCGCACGCCGCGACCCCGTAGGAGCCCGCGCGAAACTGATCGAGCATCACGTCGGCGGTCGCGAACTTCGCAGGCATTTCGCGCGACGGGACGCCCTGGATCAGCTCGAATGAGATGATGCCGGCGTCGCGCAGGCGTTCCAGCACGGGGACGATCAACGGCGTGCCCTTGTAGGCAGCGACCGATGGCGCGTGCACGACGTGCAGTGGCGCACCGGGCTGCCGCTCGGTGCGGGTCGGCGCGGCCCATCTCTCGGGGTCTACGGTCACCGGGCACCAGGTCGCGCCGGGCAGATCCACGAGTAGATCAGGGGTCGACACGAAGGCCGGGCGTCCGCTCGCTTCGACGAGCGCGATGTTGCGCGCGGCCAACTGCTCCGCGCGGGGCAGGTACACCGCATCGTCCGCGTAATACGACAACGGGTTGTGCGCGATGTGGCGCGAGGGAAGCCGCGCATCGGTGCCGTGCGCCAAGAAGGCGACACTCACCCCCGCTTCCTCGAGCGCCCGTGCCTGCGCGACGACCGAGCGACGCATCAGGCGGCCGAACGGTGGCTCCTCGGCTTCGATGAGCACGTGGGTCGCCTGCGTGGCGGCCGCGAACTGGCGTCGCTGCCAGTCGGGATCATTGTGATACGTGCCCTGCGGAACCACGAGATCGGCATCGAACGAGAACCCGCCGGGCACATCGATCGCCATGTTCCGCGCGGAGATGTCGCTTTCGGTGCGTTCGAGCGCGCGCGCCCACGCGATGCCCTGGGCCGAATAGTTCACCGGGGCAATGAGTACCCGGATCGGCTTCGGAGCGAACTCGGTCGCGAGAACGCTGCCTCGCGGCGCGGGCCGACCGAGCCGGCGAGCGGCGATCCGGCCAAGCGGACTCATCGGCGCATCTGCGAGTCGATCAATCGCCCAGTTCACCCAGCGCGGCAACCGGTTGCGGTTCACCACTCGTCACTCCCACCGCGCCGCAACTGCATGCTCTCCATCTTAATTGTCTGCAGGCTGGGGCGCCTGCGGGTATCAGAGCACACGTCAGGTGAGTTGGGAGTGCGAGCTCTGGCGCCAAAACCCTGGTTGTCGGCGCCTGCCCCGTAAACTGTGAGGGTTCGCCTCTGGCGAGCCGTACGAAACGCAGTCGACTTGGAGGATGATTCCGTGGCGCAACCCAATGTGGTCCTGTTCGGTGCTGGCACGATGGGGCGCAATCACGCGCGTATCATCTCGACGTCAGCGCGTGCCAACCTCGTCGGCATTGTCGATCCGTTCGAAGCGAACGGACGGGCGGCGACCGAGCAGTACGGCGGCGAATGGTACGCCGCCGCCGAAGACGCGCTGAAGCACGCCGACGCGGTCGTCGTCGCCGCGTCGACGGAATACCACTACGACATCGCGCGAGAAATTCTCGATGCGGGGCTTCCGGTGCTCATCGAAAAGCCGATCTGTCCCTCGCTCGAGCAAACCGAGGAGATCCTTGCGACGGCCGAGCAGCGCGGCGTGCCGGTGCAGTGCGGCTTCCTCGAGCGCTTCAATGCCGGCGTCATCGCGGCGCAGTCGCTGATCGAGTCGGAGCCGGTGTACGTGCGGGCCGAGCGCCACTCGCCTTACTGGTCGCGCATCAAGACCGGTGTGGCCTGGGACGTGCTCGTGCACGACGCCGACCTCATCTCGCGCATGTTCGGCTCGCAGACGCCCGAGCGCGTCAACGCCGAGCTCGGCTACTTCCACCCCGAGTCGCTGGAGGGTGCGGAAGACGTGATCGACCTCACCCTGCGGTTCCCGGGCAACGGGATCGCTTCGGCCTCGGCCAGCCGCATCGGTCAGCGCAAGGTGCGTCGCCTCACGATCCAGTCACTCGACTCGATGGTGGAGGTCGACCTGCTGCTCCGCGGCGTGACGAAGTACCGTCACGCGAACATCGAGGGGACTGACGGGCGCGCCGGGTTCAAGCAGATGACCGAGATGGAGGTCCCCGAGGTCTCCGGGCTCGAGCCGCTCGCCGCGCAGTTCGACCACTTCGTCGACCTCGTCGAGGGTAAGATCGACGCCGACGAGGAGCGTCGCAGTATTCTGCCGGCTCACCGCATCATCGCCGCCGCGCTCGCGTAGGGCGAGCCCGCACCGAGCGAGTGCCGCCGCTATGACTGGCGCTTGAGGATCACCGACGAGTCGGTGCCGAACGGGTCGTCGGTCTTCGTGGATGGGTGGGCGATCAGCACCCGGTCTGGGTCGATGAAACCCAGTTGTGTGGCATCACCCAGAATCCCGAGGAAGTCGCGCTCGGCGTTCCCTGGGCATCCCACCTGCGTGTACCCCAGGAGCCCAGCCGAGAAGCGACCCTGCAGGAGCGGCGCCATCGAGCTCGTCGACCCGTACTCCAGTTCGGGGCTGAGCGACCACTCGCCGAACGAGCCGTTGCAGCCGTCAGTCGCGGTCACCTCGTTCTCGGATGAAAACGTGACCTCCGGTCCGCTCGCGCCGTCTTCGGGTGCCCACGTACCGACGAGCGAGACGCTCTCGGTGCGAGTGCGGTCGAGCACCATGTCGTCGCCCGAGGACGTCGTGAGCGTGACCTGATCGTTTCCGACCTCCGCCGAGACGGCATCGGACACCACCATCGGAATGTTGACGTTGTCGCACCACACCTGCGTCATCACCTTCGACCCTTGAACCTGCAGCGCTCCGTCGTCATCGACGATCCACGTGCCATCGAGACCGTTGCACCCGTCGGAGGCGAACCACAGGCCGTATTGCGTGAACTCGACGAACGCGTCTGGGTTGGCGGGAGCGGGAGCCTGCCAACGCCCGAGAAGTGCGGTCGAGAGCTCGGTCGGCTCCGCGGTGGAATCGGCATCGCTGTCGTGGTGAGCGGGAGCGGCGGTCGTTGGGCTCAGCGCCGCTGCCGCCCCGACGCCACCGAACGCGATGACTCCGGCGAACAATAAGCCGAGGGCATGCTTCACATTCTCTGACATTGTCGCTCCTTTGCGCGGGGTATGAGTTAAGTGTATTGCGAGCTCCGAGAAGCCGGGCAGAGCGCGCGCGAGTAGTCGCCATGCGAGTCGACGTGCAGGGGAATCCAAGTGACTCGGTAAGCTTGAATGCATGGATCTTCTTGTCGTCGGGTCAGGTTTCTTCGGGCTGACCATTGCCGAGCGCGCCGCATCAGCGGGTAAGCGCGTCGTCGTGATCGATCGCCGTTCGCACATCGGCGGCAACGCCTATTCCGAGGCCGAGCCCGAAACGGGCATTGAAGTGCACCGCTACGGGGCGCACCTCTTCCACACGTCGAACGAGACCGTGTGGGAGTACGTGAACCGGTTCACCACGTTCACGAACTACGTGCACAAGGTGTATTCGAACTTCAAGGGCGAGGTGTACCCGCTGCCCATCAACCTCGGCACCATCAACCAGTTCTTCCGTGCCGCACACGGCCCGCAAGAGGCGCGCGATCTGATCGCCGAGCAGGCCGGCGAGTTCGACACGAAGTCGGCGCAGAACCTCGAGGAGAAGGGCATCTCGTTGATCGGGCGCCCGCTGTACGAAGCGTTCATTCGCGATTACACGGCGAAGCAGTGGCAGACGCCCACGACGGAGTTGCCCGCCGAGATCATCAGCCGCCTACCCGTGCGCTACACGTACGACAACCGGTACTTCAACGACACGCATGAGGGGCTGCCGACCGACGGCTACACCGCGTGGCTCGAACGCATGGCTGATCACCCGAATATCGAGGTGCGCCTCAACACCGACTTCTTCGACGAGAGCCAGCCGCTCAACAAGAACGCCGTTGTCGGCACCGTGCCCGTCGTCTACACCGGCCCGGTCGACCGTTACTTCGATTATGCAGAGGGCGAGCTCGCCTGGCGCACGCTCGATTTCGAGCAAGAGGTGCTTCCCACCGGCGACTTCCAAGGCACCAGCGTCATGAACTACGCGGGCTCAGACGTGCCCTACACGCGCATTCACGAGTTCCGCCACTTCCACCCTGAGCGCGAATACCCGAACGACAAGACCGTCATCATGCGCGAGTTCTCGCGCTTCGCTACCCGCGAAGACGAGCCTTACTACCCAGTCAATACTCCCGAAGACCGTGAGCGCCTGTTGGCTTACCGCGGATTGACCGAGGGCGAAGACCGGGTGCTTTTCGGCGGTCGTCTCGGCACGTATCAGTACCTCGATATGCACATGGCGATCGGTTCCGCGCTGTCGATGTACAGCAACAAGCTCGAATCGCTCTTGGCCGATTCGTCCCGTTCGTAGAGTTCGCTGCGACCATGCAGATGGCCCCGGTTCTCCGACTGGAGAACCGGGGCCATCTGCATGGTGTGGCCGAGCGTTTCGAAAGACCCGGGGTCAGCGCCCCTCGAACGTGCGCTTCCACTCGTCGACCGAGGTGATCTGCGGAAGAGCGGCGCGGTATTCCGCTGCCAGCCGATCCCAGTTCTTTCCGATCTCGCGGGTGAGCGCGCGCGACTCCTTGAGGAGACGGCGGAACTTCGCGCGGTCGTGCCGGTACCACATCTTGCCGCTGCCGTCGGCGGCGCCGACGATCACGCTGGAGTGATACGGGATGCGCCACCACAGCGCGTCGGCCTTCGCGTACTCGAGTTCCGGGGTCTGCGCGTCGGCTTCGTTGACCGTGCGACGCCAATGCTTCGGCAGCATGCGTGCGGTGAAGGCCGCGAGGCGCACTCCGGTCGGGTAGTCCTTCGGCTTCTCGAGGAGTGGCAATGCGCGCCCGCCGCGGGCGTGCGGCGTTTCGGGGTCGCCCGGTCGGTACACCTTCGTCTCGGGGAACTCTGCGGCTCGGGCGCGGGCGTCGGGCATCACCCTGGAGAGGTCGTCGTGGAGCCCCTCCGGCCCGCGCAGCACCGAACGCATGCCATCGACGGCGAGTTGCGTCGCGTAGTACTGCATGTTGAGCAGCTTCTTGATGTCTTGGCGGCCGCTGTTCTGCAAGAGCTTGCCACCGCCCTGCTGGTCGGAGTGCAACAGCCCAGCGATGATGCGGTTGCGCGTGTGGAAATAGGCCTGCCAGTCTTGCGAGTCGTCTTTGTCGAGCCACGAGATATGCCAGAGTGCGACGCCCGGCAGCGATACCGTGCGGTACCCGGCGTCGCGCGCACGAAGCCCATACTCAGCGTCGTCCCACTTGATGAAGACGGGGAGGGAGAGCCCGATCTCCGCGATGATCTTCTTCGGGATCATGCACATCCACCAGCCGTTGTAATCGGCGTCGAGGCGCGCATGCATCCACTTCGTCTGTCGCAGGTTGCGCTTGCGGAAGTCGTGGCGGAACTGCTCTTCGAACGACGGGCCCCACATGAACGGGCCGGGACGCACGACCTCCGACCACGCGTGCAGCACGGGCTTGTCGAGCAGGTCGAACATGTGCCCGCCGACGATGACCGGGGTGCGGCTGAACCGGCCGAACTGGAGGGCGCGGAGGGCGCTCTCGGTCTCGAACTCGACGTCGTCGTCGAGCAGCAGGAGGAAGTCGGTGTCTTCGCGCTCCAGCGTCTCGGCCATCGAACGAGCGAAGCCGCCCGAGCCGCCGAGGTTGCCCTGCTCAATGACCTGCAGTTTTTCGCCCAACGCAGCCGCGACGTCGTCGTACCCCTGCTCGTCGCGCACCTTCTGCGTGCCCTGATCGACGAGGAAGATGCGATCGATGCCCTCGAGCAGCTCCGGGTTCTCGGAGATGTTGCGCAGGGTGCCGACGCAGTAGTCGGGCTTGTTGTACGTCGTCATGCCGAGGCTCAGCTTGCCGGTCTCCACGGCTTCGGCCTCCGTCGACCAGCTGCCGCCGTCGAGCACCAAATCCTCCGTGCTGGCGATGAGGTCGAACCAGTACCAGCCGCCGTCGCTGAATGAACGCAGCGACAAATCGAATGTCGACGTGGCTTCGCCGGTCACGCTGCGGGAGTCGACGCGCTGCTGCACGCCAGATGCGTTCGAGCGGTAGACGATGATGGTGCCCGGGCCGGTGGTGCGCAGCTCGAGCTGCACCTGGTCGACGACCGTCCACCGCTGCCAGTACGACGCCGGGAACGCATTGAAGTAGCTGGCGAACGAGACGCGATTGCCCGACCGTACTCGAGTGCTCTCGCGCGAGAGCACGTTGTCGATGTGCGCGTTCTCGCTGAGGCGCACCGGCTTGCTTCGCACGGTCGTCCACGTCTCGGCGTCGGCGTAGAGCGGCAGGACGTCGGGGTCCTTGGCAACGGGGAACACAACGTTCTGCAGAATGGTCGGCATCGGGAACGAGCCTCTCTCGGCGTGCGGCGGTCGGAGTACCGGGTCAGTCTACCGGCGCGCACTGGTGTCGACACTGGGGCGCCGCTGGAGCCGAGAGTCGCTGGAGTGAGTGAGGGACCATCTCCGACTGCTCGTACGAGCACTTACAAACACACTTTCTGCTCATGTGAGCAAAGCGGTGCTCATAAGTTGTAACACGCTCGTAACCGCACCTACGCTTCCCGAGGGACACCAGTTACTGATCAAGGAGGCTCAGGTGAAACTTCGGAAAACAGGTCTGCTCGTGGCGGGCTTCGCTGCGGCGGCACTCATGCTGTCGGGCTGCTCGGTTTCGACCACCCCGGGAGGCGGCAGCGGGAACGAGGCGGGTTCGTCGAGTGACGAGCTCTCGATCGGCTTCAGCCAGGCGACGCAGCAGTCGCCGTTCTACGTCGAACTCGGCGAGGGCGTGAAGAACGCCGCTGAGAGCAGCGGTGCATCGCTCGAATACGTCGATGCCAACGGCGATGTCACGAAGCAGAACAACGACATCGAAGACCTCATCACCCGTGGGGTCGACGTGCTCCTCATCAATCCGGTCGATCCGCAGGGCATCGCGCCGAGCATCGCCTCGGCGAAGGCCGCAGGCATTCCCGTGGTCACGGTCGACCGCTCGGCCGAAGGCGCCGCGGCTCATGTGGGCCGCGACAACGTCGCCATGGGCGAGCTTGTGGGCGAAGCCGTGAGCGACGCGCTCGGCGACGCCGGTGGCAAGATCATCGAGATCCAGGGCGACGCCGGCGGAACGGTGGCGATGGATCGCTCCGAAGGATTCCACCGCGCCTTCGAGGGCAACGACGCCGTGCAGATCGTGGCCGGCCCGTATGCCGAGTACATCCGCGCGAATGCGGTCACCGCGATGCAGGATCTGCTGCAGGCGAACCCCGATGTGAAGGTCGTCTACGCGCACAACGATGACATGGCGCTCGGTGCGCTTCAGGTGCTTCGCGAGAGCGGCCGAGAAGACGTACTCGTCGCAGGGGTCGACGGCCTCATGGAAGCGGTCACGGCGATCGCCGATGGCAAGCAGTACGTTGCGACCTCGCTGAACGACCCGATCGCGCTCGGACGCACGGCCGCCGAAACGGCGCTCTCGGCCGCCGCCGGCGACGACGTCGAGGCCGAGATCGACGCGGGCACCGAGCTCGTGACCGCGAAGAACGCTGCCGACTACGTCGGCGACACCTTGTTCGCCGAGTCCAAGTAGGCCCCGGCGACGCAGCGATCGGGGCGGGCAGGCCCCGATCGCTGCACCGCACAGATTTGCTGCCCCTGGAGGAGAAGAGAACATGACGCGAACGATGACCGCTGCGGTCATGCACGAGCCCGGCGATATCCGCGTTGAGCAGGTGCCGGTCCCCGAGATCACCGAGGGTGACGTGCTGCTGCGGGTCGAGGCCTGCGGCGTCTGCGGATCCGACATTCCGCGCATGAATTTTGCCGGCGCCTACTACACCCCCATCATCTGCGGTCACGAGTTCTCGGGCACGATCGTCGAGGTCGGCGACGCGGTCGAGGGCCTCGCGGTCGGGCAGCTGGTCACGGTGCCCCCGCTCATTCCTTGCTACACCTGCGACAGCTGCCTGGCGGGGCACTTCAGCCTTTGCGAGGACTACGGATACTTCGGAAGCCGGCAGGAGGGCGCCTACGCCCAGTACGTCGCAGTGAACGCCGCAAACGCATTCCCGATGCCCGAGGGGGTTGACCCCCGAGCAGCCGCAATGATGGACCCGTCAGCCATCGCGCTTCACGCCATTTACCGCACGAAGCTCGGTGCTGGAAGCCGTGTCGCAGTGACCGGTGCCGGGCCGATCGGCCTCTTCGCGATTCAGTGGGCTCGCCTGCTCGGCGCCACCGAGGTGCTCGCCGTCGACCTGAGCCCGGAGAAGGCGGCGATGGCTCGTGAAGCCGGCGCCACGATGACGGCCAACAACGACGCTGAGGCCCTCGAGCAGGCGGGCCTGGGATTCGACGTCGTCATCGAGTCGGCCGGTGCTGCGCAGACGGTCGCGCTGGCGACCCAACTCACCGCGCGACACGGTGAGGCGGTGTTCATCGGGATCCCCCACACGCCGGTCGAACTCGCGAAGAGCACCTTCAGTCACTTCCTGCGCCGTGAGGCATCGCTGCACGGCAGCTGGAACTCGTTCTCCGCACCGTTCCCCGGCCGCGAATGGGTGGAATCGGCGCGAGCCTTCGCCGACGGTTCATTGAAGTGGGAGTTTATGATCACTCACGAGCTCGGGCTCGAAGCGCTTCCCGAAACCATGCGGCAGCTCGGTGAGCGCTCCATCTTCAGTTCGAAGGTGCTCTTCATGCCGAACCAGGGCTGAAGCGCAGCAGGAGGCAGACAACATGTTCGTACTCGCGATCGATATCGGCACCGAGGGCGCTCGCGCCGGAGTCTTCGATGAAACGGGCGCGCGGCTTGCCGACGCATCGGCGTCGTACCCCACGCACTTCCCGGCCCCGGGGTGGGCGGAGCAGCATCCGACCGACTGGTGGGCGGCGGCCGTGCAGGCGTCGCGTTCGGCGCTCGCCGCAGCCGGCGCCGTGAGCGTCGCGGCGGTCAGCGTCGCTACCACGGCGTCGTCGGTGGTCGTGGTGGGCGCCGACGGTGAGCCGCTGCGGCCCGCACTGCTCTGGATGGACGGGCGTGCCGCACCAGAAGCGGCGCGTACCGCGCAGATCGATCACCCGGCCCTGCAGTTTGCCGGAGGGTCGGATAGCGCGGAGTGGCTTGTGCCGAAGGCGATGTGGATCGCGCAGCACGAACCCGAGATCTACGCGGCGGCGCACCGCATCGCCGAGTCGGTCGACTACTTGACTTTCAAACTCACGGGCGACTGGGTCGGTTCGCGCATGAATGCCACCTGCAAGTGGAACTACGACCACCGCGGCGACGGGCTGCCCGAGGATCTGTACCGCGAGCTCGGAGTTGCCGGGCTCTCGGAAAAGTTGCCGCAGCGCATCTTGCCAGTCGGCGCGATCGCGGGCGAGGTCAGTGCGCGCGCGGCGGGTGAACTCGGCATCGCGCCCGGCGCCGCGGTCGTGACCGGCGGCATCGACGCGCATCTCACGCTGGTCTCGCTGTGGGGGCGCAGCGCGAACCCCGTGGCGATCGTCGCGGGAACGTCGAACGCGTTCATCGCAGAACTCGACGATCCGGTCTTCTCTCCGACGATCTGGGGCCCATATCCCGGCGCGCTGCGCGAGGGTCGATGGCTGATCGAGGGCGGGCAGATCTCGGCCGGGGCGGCGCTGTCATGGCTGTCCGAGCGCGTGCTCGGCGTCGGGCGCGAACGCATCGGCGAGCTCGTCGCACGCGCGTCTGACGTGCCGGCGGGTCAGCACGGCTTGATCGTGCTCGATCACTTCATGGGCAACCGCACCCCGCTCCGCGACCCCAAACTGCGGGGCGCGGTGCTCGGCCTGACCCTGGGCACGACGCCGGAAGAGCTCTACCGGGCGACCGTCGAGTCCGTTGCCTACGGCACGCGTCAGGTGCTCGAATCGTTCGAGCAGGTCGGCGTGAACACTGCCGACACATTCCTCACCGGAGGGATCCGACACAACCCGCTGTGGTTGCGCACGACCGCCGACGCACTCGGCCGCCCGGTGAAGCTTGTCGCCGGTGAGAACTTGACCACCCGTGCCCTCGCCGTGCTGGGTGTCTCCGCAATCTCGGGCGAGTCGCTGGAGACGGTTGCCGGCCGCTTCGCCCCCGAATGCAGGACGATCGAACCCGACGATAGCGCCACCGCGGCGCTCGACGACGGGTACGCCGCGTATCTGGAGGCGACCTCGGCGCTGACCGAGATCAGCCACCGGCTCGCCGATTCCGCCGCGGCGCGCGGCCAACGCGTGGAGGTGGGGGCGTGAAGACCGATGACGACACGCTGGCGGTGCGGGCCGCCGAGCTCTATTACCAGGATGACAAGAACCAGGCCGAGATCGCGGCGATCCTCGGGATCAACCGGTGGAAAGTCGGCCGCCTGCTGAGCTACGCCAAAGAGCGGGGCTACGTGCAGATCGAGGTGATCCATCCGCGCGCTCGCCGTCTGCCGCTCGAGCGGGCCCTGCGCGACACGTTCGGCCTGCGCGACGCCGTCGTGGTGCCGCAGGCGGCAAACGAGCGCGAGTCGTTCCAGCGCACGACCATGGCTGCGGCGGAATTTCTCGCGACGATGCGCCCGGTTCCGCGGAGCCTCGGCATCAGTTGGGGGCGCACGCTGCAGCAGATCGCCACCGACCTGCCGGAGGCCTGGGCATCGGGCATCGAGGTGATCCAGATCAACGGCGGCGTCACCGTGAATCGCAAGGCGGGTATGGCCTCGTCGACCGCCACCACCATCGCGCAGAAGGGCGGCGGCACGGTCACGCTGCTGCCGAGCCCGGCAATTCTCGAGCAGGCGTCGACGCGCGAAGCGATCGAGGGCGACCGCACGGTCGCCGGCATTCTCGAGGCCGCGCGCGAGGCGTCGGCCTACGTGTTCAGTGCCGGTGCCGTTGGGGGCGACTCGGTGCTGGTGAGCAGCGGCTACCTCGAAGCCGCCGACCTCACCCGACTGACCGAACTCGGCGCCGTCGGCGACGTGCTCGGCCGCTACATCGATGCCGACGGCAACATCGTCGATCCCTCGTTGAACGCCCGCACCCTCGGGCTGACCATCGCCGATCTGCAGTTGGCCGACACCGCGATCGCGGTGATCTCGGGGCGGGCGAAGTGGCCCGTCTGCCGCGCGGTTGTGCGCAGCGGCACCTGCTCGGTACTCGTCACCGACGAGGACTGCGCCACTCACCTGTTGAAGGAGCACACATCGTGATCAACACCTCCACTGCCGAGGCCGTCATCGACGACGCCGCGGCACCGCTCTTGCGCATGCGCGGCATTCGCAAGGGGTTTCCCGGCACGCTCGCACTCTCCTCTGTCGACCTCGACGTGCACGGGGGAGAAGTGCATTGCCTGCTCGGTGAGAACGGCGCGGGAAAGTCGACCTTGATGAAGATCCTGGCCGGCTCCTACATTCCCGATGCGGGCACCATCGAAATTGCGGGATCGCCCGTCGTGATGCAGCGCCCGCTCGATGGCATTGCCGCGGGTATCGCCGTCATCTATCAGGAGCTCGACCTGTTCCCCGACCTCACTGTGGCGCAGAATCTCTTCCTCGGGCACTCGCCGTCGCGCGGTGGCATCGTGCAGCGCGGTGAACGTCGCCGCTTGGCACTCGACGCCCTTTCGCGTGTGGGAGCAGTCTTTTCGCCCGATGCGCGCGTGGCGGATCTCTCGATCGCCGATCAGCAGCTCACAGCGATCGCCCGGGCGCTCACGACGGACGCGCGCATCATCGTGATGGACGAACCCACGGCGACGCTCGGCGAGGCAGATGTCGAAAACGTGTTCCGCGTCATCCGCCGACTCACTGAAGAAGGCCGTGCGGTCATTTACATCTCTCACCGACTCGACGAGATTCGGGCGATCGGTACGCGCATCACCGTGCTGCGCGACGGGGTGGGCGCGGCCAGGTACGCCGTCGCAGACACCGATGCCGAGCGCTGGATCTCGGACATGATCGGCGACAAGAAGGCCGAGCTCACCGAGCACCGGGAACGCCGGGAGTTCTCCGATGAGGTCGCACTCGGCATCGACGAGGTTTCCATTCCCGGCCTGATCGATATTCGTGGCATCGAGGTGCGATCCGGCGAGATCGTCGGTCTCGCGGGTCTCGGCGGCGCTGGACGCACAACGCTGCTTTCCGCGCTATTCGGTGCACGGCCCGCCGCAAGACGCCTTCGGGTGCTCGGCAAGCCCGCGTCGATCCGTTCGGTGAAAGACGCGATCGGGCACCGCTTCGGGCTGGTGCCGGAGAGCCGCAAGACCGAGGGGCTGCTGCTCGGACTCTCCGTCGCCCGCAACGCGGGCCTCGCGGCTCTGCGAGGAACGGGGTGGTTGCGGCCCCGAGAGCGGTCGGCGGCCCGCACGGCGCCGATCCTGCGCGATCTCGCGGTGAAGCATGCCAACGGCAACCAGGCCGTCGGCCTACTCTCCGGTGGCAATCAGCAGAAGGTCGTACTGGCCAAGTGGCTTGCACGCGACACCCGCGTGCTGCTGCTCGATGAGCCCACCCGCGGCCTCGACATCGGCGCGAAAGCGGACCTGTATCGGCAGGTGCGCGCGCTCGCCGACCAGGGCGCAGCGGTGCTCGTCGCATCGAGCGAGCTCGGCGAACTCATGGCGAATGCGGACCGCATCGTCGTGCTGCACGAGGGGCGCAACATCGGAGCATTCGATCCGATCGTCGACACCGAAGAGACGATCAGTCACGCGATTATCAGCGGAAAGGCATCATGAACGCAACGCAGACCGCACCGAAGCCGGTGCAAACGGACGCCGTCGTCCGACCGACCTGGAAGCAGCGGAGTTCCGGGTGGCTCATCAAGGGCAACCTCCTGATCGTCTTCGTGGTGATCTGCGCGATTGCTGCGCTGCTCAGCCCCGACTTCCTGACGGTGCGCAACATCTCGAACCTGCTGCAGCAGTCGAGCCTCACCGGCATCATCGCCATCGGCATGACGCTGGTCATTCTGACGAGCGGTATCGATCTGGCAGTCGGCTCGACTGCCGCGCTGAGCGGCATGCTGGTCGCGATCCTGCTCGATGGCAAGATGTCCATCGCGTTCGCGGTCATCGTCTCGCTCGCCGCCGGCATCGGTATCGGCCTGCTCATGGGGGCGGTGTCGTCGTGGATCAGGCTGCCGGCGTTCATCGTGACGCTCGCCGGGCTCACCGCGGTGCGCGGGTGGGCCTACACCCTGACCGATGGTCGACCGGCTGGCTCGGGGCTGCCCGACTCCTTCACGATCATCGGCGGCGGTTATCTGGGGATCCTGCCGCTCACCGGGCTTATTTTCATCGCGGTGACGATCGGCACGGCGCTCATCCTGCGCTACACGACCTTCGGCGAGTACATCTACGCGGTCGGCAGCAATGAGGAAGCCGCGCGGCTCTCGGGCGTTCCCGTGAACTGGGTCAAGACCGCGGTCTTCGGGTTCTCAGGTCTGACGGCGGCGCTGGCCGGCGTGCTGCTCACGAGTCGACTCACGATCGGGCAGCCGACCGCCTTCCAAGGGGCCGAACTCGACGCGATCGCGGCGGTCGTGCTCGGCGGCACGAGCCTCTTCGGCGGGCGCGGTAGCGTGGGCGGTACCTTCGTCGCGGTGCTGCTGCTCTCGGTGTTGAAGAACCTCTTCAACCTCATGGGCATCGGATCGTTCGTGCAGATGATCGCCACCGGCCTGATCCTCGTACTCGCACTCATCTTGAACAAGGTCCTGGACGCTCGCGCTCAGGCCGCCGCCCGCTGACCCGTCACTGAGGAGAACACCCATGAACAGCGCATCTCTCGACCTCGCCCGCACCATCGACCATACGTTCCTCAAGCCCGAGGGGCGTCGCGCCGACGTCGAGGAAGCGGTCGCCGAAGCAGCCGCCCTCGGCACCTACAGCGTGTGCGTCTCGCCATCCGAGCTGCCGCTCGTGCTGCCCGAGGGCAGCTCGCTCAAGATCACCGCGGTGTGCGGGTTCCCGAGCGGCAAGCACCAGTCGTCGGTGAAGGCGGCGGAGGCGGCCCTCGCCGTGACGCAGGGTGCCGACGAGATCGATATGGTGATCGATTTCGGTGCCGCGCTCGACGGGCGCATCGATGCCGTCGAAGCCGACATTCGAGCGGTGCGCGTGGCTGTGCCCGCACCCACGGTGCTCAAGGTGATCATCGAATCGGCGGCGCTCGACGACGCCACGATCACCGCCGTGTGCGGTGCCGCGGAGGCGGCAGGGGCCGACTTCGTGAAGACCTCGACGGGCTTTCACCCGGCGGGTGGCGCGACCGTACACGCGGTCGAGGTGATGCGTGCTGCAGTCGGGGATCGCGTCGCCATCAAGGCCTCCGGTGGCATCCGCAACCGCGGCGATGCTGAGGCCATGCTGCGCGCCGGGGCGTCGCGTCTCGGCCTGTCGTCAAGCCGCACCGTGCTCGACGGCGGCACCGGAAACGCCGGCTACTAAACACTCGCCGGTCTCGGTGCAGCCGCGGTGCCGCGGGTCAGTGAACGCGCAGTTCCTGGCCCGCGCGCCACACGGCCACGGTGAGCGGCGGCGCGCTCGCCGCGATCTCGCGCAGCAGCTCGAACTCGACGCGATCCGCATTGCGACGATGGATCTCGGCGTCGCTACCCCCAGCACGGGCCGCGAGTCGCGCCAGGCCGAACTCGGCCAGCAACCCGCGCTCCTCGAGCAACTCGTCTCGGAGCGCCAGCACCACGAAATCGTCGACCTCGGGCACCTCCGCAAACGCGACCGCGGGGTCTTCGCCGTCGCGCACGCGGTGCTCGAGAATCGTCTGGCGCTCCAATCGCGCGTCTGAGCGCAGCTGCACCAGACGCTCGGTGGTGAGGTGGAGGGTGTTCATCGGCTGGCCCGCGAGGCTTCGGTCTCACGCGCCACACGGATCGCGCCCGTGTCGTGCGTGATGGGCACGCGCCGCCACGGGATGAGCGTGGGCTCGGCCTCGAGCGACGGCAGGGCGAAGTCGAAACGCGATTTGACCGCGAGCAGCACGAGCAGCAGCCAGTTGCCCTCGATGAGCAGTCGGCTCTCGGTGAGCGACTGCACCAGCAGCGCGACGACGAGCAGGAACGGCCAAAGCGCGCTCGTCGCGTAGGGCAGCGGCGGGCCGTAGCCACGACGAGGCGGGTCGACGGCGCGGAACCACACTCGCCACGTGGTCAGCACGATCAGCGGCGCGAACGCGAGCACCCCGACGATACCGAGCTGGAACCAGACGTCGAGCCAGGCGTTGTGCGCACTCATGACCGAGATGCCGGCCTTGACATCGAGCGACTTGAAAGGCTCTGCCCAGGGCGCCCAGTAGCTCACCCAGCCCCAGCCGAACCAGGGCCGCTGATCCGCCAATTCGATGACTTTGTGCCAGGTCTCGACCCGGCCGGTGAGGTCACCGCTCTTGCCGAGCAGGCCGAATACGAAGTCGCGGGCGAACAGCGCTGCCCCGATCGCGGCGGCGAGCAGCACGCCGCCAGTCGCGTAGAGCGGTACGCGTCGCTCCGGACCGAGGCGACGGGCCCACAGGGCCAGCGCGAGAGCAACAATCACCGCGGCGAGCGCGACCCACACCGTAGCAGCCCGGGTGAGCAGAATGGTGCCGAACGACACCGCCACCCAGAACCAGCCCCACACGGGGCGCACGAGCCCCGCGCGCAGTTGAATGCCGAAGATGATGACGCCGAGCAGCGCGAGGAAGCCGAGCAGCACCGAGCTCGCAACGAGACCCTGGATCGGCCCACCGGCGAACAGCAGGTCGCGGCTCCAATAGAGCAGCTTCGGGATGCGACCGTCAGGGATGGGAATGAAGTTCTGCAGCAACGGCTCGCGCACGATCACCGCGACGAAGAGCTCGAAGACGAGCGACAACCCCAACAGATAGCGCAATGCCGTGCCGAGCGTGCGCAGCACTTCGTGCCAGGAGAGCACGAAGGCGATCACCACGGCGAGGAGCGTGGTCGCCAACTGGGCAAGCACGCCGAGCACGCTCTCGACGCGGTATTGCGACCAGGCGATGGACAGGATCGCGAGGCCGAGGAACCAGTAAAGCGGAGCGGGCAGCCGGTACCAGCGGAACCGATCCGGGCGCTCGCGCACAAAGATGATGACGCCCCAGACCACGAGCGCGGCAGCGAGCCCCAGAAAACCGGGCCACCCGACCAAATTGCGCAGGCCGTTGGCGCCCAAAGTGAGGATGAACACGCAGATCGCGTACGCGCTCACTCCGAGTCTCGTCTTGCTCTCCGACATAGTCGGTATGGTAGTTCATGCTTCACGGGGGACCATGTGCAGCGGACGCCTGCGGGCAGCGGAGGAAAGACGTGCTGATCTTCATCGAGAACACCCCGCGCGCCTATGCGTGGGGGTCGACGGACGCGTTGCCCGAGATGCTGGGAGTCGAGCCGACTGGGGAGCCGCAGGCCGAACTCTGGCTGGGATCGCACCCGGGGAACCCGTCGCAGGTCGCGAAAGCGACTCCCACGGAACAGACCGTCATCGATCTGGTACGCCGTGACCCCGAGCGCTATGGGGTAAACGGTGGGCCACTCCCGTTCCTCCTCAAAGTGCTCGCGATCGGCGCGCCGCTGTCATTGCAGGTGCACCCGAATAAGGCTCAAGCCGAGGCAGGCTTCGCCGCGGAAGAAGCGGCAGGGGTGCCCGTGGATGCACCGCACCGGAACTACGGTGACGCGAATCACAAGCCCGAATTGCTCGTCGCGCTGAGCACCGTGACGGCGCTCAGCGGGTTTCGGAACCTCGAGGCGGCTCGCTCGGACATTTCTCGACTCCATGATGCCGCGGCCGCATCCGGTGACGCTCCCGCGGCAGAGGTGTTCCAGCACGCGCTGGCCTCTGTCACTGGCGTCGACGAGGAGCACGCAAGACAGCAATTCCTCGCTTGGGTTTTCTCGGGTCAGACGACCCTCGTTCCTGCGCTGGATTGGTTCGCGCGCGAGCTGCTCGAAACGCAGAATGCGGGCGAAACAGACACGGCCCGTTGCGGCGGCATCGACACCGCTCGCGTCGATGCCCTGGCGGCTCTGGTCCGCGAGCATCAGGGCGATCCGGGCGTGTTCGTATCGCTGATGCTGAATGTCGTCGAGCTTGCACCCGGAGAATCGATCTACCTCGCCGCCGGGCATCTGCACGCATACTTGAGCGGCGTCGCGGTCGAAGTGATGGCGGCCTCGGACAATGTGTTGCGCGCCGGACTCACGAAGAAGCATGTGGACATCGACGAGCTGCGCCGGATCGTCGATTACTCGGAACTCCCCGACCCCAAGTTCTCCGGTTCGAGCGTGTCTCGTGGCCTGCAGGAATGGCAGCCGCAGATCGAAGACTTCCGGCTGCTGCGCGCCCGCGTCTGTGCTCGTGAAGACGTCGAAACACTCGGAATCCCTCTCGAGGATGACGCTGCCGCCGAAGTCGAAATCGACATCACTCATCCGACCGTGCTGATTGCAACGCGCGGTCGAGTGCTCGTGGAGCGTGATGATGCGCAGGCTCGCGAGGTGGCGAATGTGCGGCGCGGGCAATCGCTGTTTATTTCTGCGGGCGGGGTCATTCGTCTGAGTGGCGCCGGCGAGGTGTTTCTCGCCAGCGTGGGCGCGGAAGTCACCGACCGTCTGGAACAGCAGCGCGCCGACGTGTGAGCTCGGCGCGGCGCAGGCGAGTACACTGATCCGCGTGTCGAATGCCGAATCACGAGCCACCGCCTCACCCGCAACACCCGTCGCGCCGGGCGCCCAGCGCGCCGATCGTCTCGGCGGCTTGGGGCGTGTGCTGATCACGGTCTACATCGTGCTCGCCATCGCGGCGACCTTCCGCTCGGTCTACCAGATCATTGCGAAGTTCGACGAGGCGCCACTGGCGTACTCATTGTCGGCACTCTCGGGTGTCGTCTACATCGTCGCGACGATCGCACTGATCAAGCGCCGTGGCATCTGGCGCACGATCGCCTGGGCGGCACTCATCTTCGAACTCACCGGTGTGCTCGTCGTGGGCCTGCTGAGCGTGATTGAGCCGCAACTCTTCGGCCACCCGTCAGTGTGGTCGTTCTTCGGCAGCGGCTATGTCTTCATTCCGCTGGTGCTTCCGGTGCTCGGTCTGCTCTGGCTGCGCAGCACGGGCGCGGCGGAACGCGCTGCAGCAGGGTCTGCGTGATGCAGATCATCGAATCGATCGACGCGATCGACCCCGCGGATTTTGCCGCCGGGAGCTGCGTCGCAGTCGGCAAGTTCGACGGGCTGCACATCGGGCACCAAGCCATCCTCGAGCGCATGCGCGTCGCGGCGACCGAGGAGGGGACCCGCAGCGTCGCCTTCACCTTCGCGAACCACCCGCTCGGGTTTCTGAACCCCGAGTCGTGCCCGCGCCCGCTGATGAGTCGCACCCAGCGCCTCGAAGCGATCGCGGCGCTCGGTCTCGATGCGTGCGTCATGGTCGAGTTCGACGCCGACTTCGCGTCGATTTCGGCGGAGACCTTCGTGGTCGATGTGCTCGTCGGTCGTCTGAATGCGAAGCACATCATCATGGGCGGCGACTTCCGCTTCGGGCATCGTGGAGCCGGTGACGGCGACCTGCTGCGTGCGCTGGGGGCTCAGCACGGTTTCGTCGCCGAGGTGCTCGACTTCGTCGAAGACGATGAGGCCGGGCAGGTGTCGTCGTCGCGCATCCGCACCGCGGTGCTCGCCGGAGACGTGGAGGCGGCGGCGCGCATGACCGGGCGACCGGTCGCGGTGCGCGGCGACGTCGTGCACGGCGATGCCCGCGGTCGTGAGCTCGGGTTCCCGACCGCAAACCTTGGCGGTGCGCTCGAGGGCCTCGTGCCCGCCGATGGCGTATACGCCGGCTGGGTCGTCATCGACGGGGAGGTGCGCGCGGCCGCGATCTCCGTCGGCAACAATCCGACGTTCACCCCTGATGAAGTCTCGCGCGTCGAAGCGTTCATTCTCGATTTCTCGGGCGACCTGTACGGGCGCGTCATGGAGGTGCGCTTCGCTCACCGTCTTCGCGGCATGGTGCGATTCGACTCGCTCGACGCGCTCATCGAGCAGATGGATGACGACGTCGCGCGTGCGCGGCAGCTGCTCGCCAACTGATCGCGAGCTTCGCATTCCGTCATCGTTTGGCCGAACGCAGCGAGGCGAATGCTAGAATCGTGAGCACGGTCGCGTATTCTGCGGTTCGTGAGTCCCATGCCGCGCATGAGGTCAGACTCCGAACCCGCGAGCGGCCCGCGACTCGGTACGCGTTCCGAGACTGCAACTCGCCGATCAGGAGATCCTTTGGCAACCACCACTGCCACGCGCCAGCCCCAGCAGAAGGGCGGCGCGCAGCGCGGTCAGTCGCGCTCGAACGGCCGCCGCAAGCACACGCACAACGAGGGCATCATTCCGCTGCTCGCCCGCGCTGTGCGCGAGGTCGAATCCTCAGCGCAGCGGGGCAAGGCCACCCCGGCGAACCGCACCAAGTTCCACGTCATCGCACTGCTCATGCGCGAAGAGCGCGCTCGGGTGAAGACCGATGATCAGGTCAGCGACTCGGAGCGGGCAGAGACGCTGAAGCGTCTCGACGGCGTGGCGGCGATCCTCGCCAAAACCGCTGCTCGAGACACGAGCCTCATCACGCTGCTCGAGCCCGCTGCCGCGATCACCGAGGCCACGCGACTCCTGAAGCGCAAGATGCTCGGTCAGGCGGGCATCGAACTTCCCGAGGACGAGAAGGCGGCCCCCGAGCCTGCGCGCGCGATCGTGCCGCCCGAGCTCGCCGAGCGCCAGGTCGAGCCAGCAGGCATCGAGGCCCGCATGCTCGCGAACCCCTTCCTGTCGCCCGACCTCGCCCCGCCGAAGCAGCCCACACCGGTGGTGCGCCTCGCGAACTGGGAACTGCTCGGCCCGCTGCTCAAGTCGTTCGAACAGGGCGGCGGTGGCTCGGCGTGCATGGAGCTTCCCGCGCCCCCGGTGCCGGATCGCCTGGCCCCCGCCGGGCGCGAACTCATGCCGCACCAGGCCCGTTTCCTCGCCGGAGTGCGTGACGGCCACCGCAGCTTCCTGCTCGCCGACGAGCCGGGTCTGGGCAAGACCGCGCAGTCCGTTCTGGCAGCATCGGTCGCCGACGCCTACCCGTTGCTCGTCGTCGTGCCCAACGTCGTGAAGATGAACTGGGCGCGCGAGGTCGAGCGGTGGACGCCGCAGCGTCGAGTCACCGTCATCCATGGCGACGGGCAGAACATCGACGCCTTCGCCGACGTGTTCGTCGTCAACTACGACATCCTCGATCGTCACCTGAGCTGGATCTCGGATTTCGGGTTCAAGGGCATGGTCGTCGACGAGGCCCACATGATCAAGAATGTGCAGTCGCAGCGCTCGCGCAACGTGCTCGCCATCTCGGAGCGGATCCGTGAGCGCACGCCGGGCGTCTCACCCCTGCTGGTCGCGCTGACGGGCACGCCGCTCATCAACGACATCGATGATTTCCGTGCGATTTGGCGCTTCCTCGGGTGGACCGAGAGCGATAAGCCCGGCTCCGACCTGATGGCGCGGCTCGAGAACAACGGGTGGACCCCGGCAGACCAGTCGTTCTATCGGGAAGCGCGCCAGAGCGTGATCGATATGGGCATCGTGCGCCGCCGCAAGATCGACGTCGCCGCCGACCTGCCCGCGAAGCGCGTCGTCGACCTGCCCGTCGAACTCGACGACGAACTCGGCCGCAGTATTCGCGAGGCCGAGGCGCAGCTCGCGAAGAAACTGCTCGACCGCTTCCGCGTCGTCAAGCGCGGCAAGCTCGGCGAGAAGCTCGATGACACCGCGATCATTCGTATGGTCGCCGCACAGGAGCTGGAAGAGTCGAACTCGTCTGCCGACGGGCTCAACGTCTTCACCATGGTGCGCCAGATCGGCCAGGCGAAGGCCGCGCTCGCCGCGGACTACGCGGCGCAGCTCGCGCGATCGGTCGGCAAGGTCGTCTTCTTCGCGAAGCACATCGACGTCATGGATCGTGTCGAGCGACAGCTCGCAGAGGCCGGGCTCAAGACGGTCTCCATCCGCGGTGATCAGACCGCGGCGTTCCGCCAGGAACAGATCGACGCGTTCAACCAGAACCCCGAGATCTCGGTGGCGGTGTGTTCACTGACCGCCGCCGGCGTGGGCGTGAACCTGCAGGCATCGTCGAACGTGGTGCTCGCCGAGCTCAGCTGGACCGATGCCGAGCAGACGCAGGCGATCGACCGCGTGCACCGTATTGGCCAAGACGAGCCGGTCACCGCGTGGCGCATTGTCGCCGCGCAGACCATCGATGCGAAGATCGCCGAGCTCATCGACGGCAAAGCCGGGCTCGCCGCTCGTGCACTCGACGGAGCCGCAGCTCCGGCCGAGGATGCCGACTCGGTGCAGCTCCAGGCGCTGATCGGCGTGCTGACGAAGGCCGTCGAGCACGCCGGGGAGTAGCTCCGCAGGGGTCGAGGTACTCGACTCCCTGGCCGCATGCGTCTCCATTTTGGCGCGAACATGAACGTGCGTGAGGATCCTGCCAGCTAAGCTGGACTTCGGGCACCGTGGCACACGTCTGCCCGAAAGTGTTCGCGCGTCGAAGGGTGAGGTGCCGCATGCGTATCGGAGTGTTGTGCTCAGGCGGGGATAGCCCCGGAATGAACGCGGCCATCCGTGGGGCGGTGCTCCGCGGGGTTGAAGTCCACGGGTTCGACATGGTCGGCTTCATGGACGGCTGGCGCGGCTTTCACGAGGGTGATCTGGTGCCACTCGACCGTGCAGCGGTGCGCGGCATTTCCCCGCTCGGCGGGGTGATCCTCGGCACGAGCCGGGTGCAGCCCTTCCTTTCGGGGCGCGGCGACGCGGCCGACATTCAGGCGATTCGGGATCGCGTCGCCGAATACGGGGTCGACGCGTTCTTGCTGATCGGCGGCAACGGAACCCAGACTGTCGCGCAGCTGCTCACCGATCACGGCATCCCCGCGATCGGCCTGCCCAAAACCATCGACAACGATCTGGGCGGCACGGACTTCACCTTCGGCTTCGACACTGCCGTGTCGATCGCGTCGGAGGCCATCGACCGACTCCGCACCACGGGTGAATCTCACCGCCGCTGCATGGTGCTTGAAGTGATGGGCCGCGACGTGGGTTGGATCGCCCTGCACGCCGGCATGGCTGGCGGTGCGCAAGTCACACTGATTCCCGAGTTCCCCGAGTCGATCGAGCAGATCAGCGAATGGGTGCTCAGCGTGCGCGACCGCGGCCGATCATCACTGGTCGTCGTCGCCGAGGGGTTCCGTCTCGCGGGTGACGAGGAACAGACCACCCGGCAGGGGCTCGACGGCTTCGGTCGGCCGAGACTCGGCGGCATCGCCGAAGTACTCGCCCCGCTCATCGAGCAGCGCACGGGCATCGAAACCCGCGCCACCGTGCTCGGGCACGTGCAGCGCGGCGGATCCCCGACCGCATTCGATCGCGTACTGGCCACCCGCACCGGCATCGCGGCGGCCGACGCCGCGGAGGCGGGGCAGTGGGGCACGATGGCGGGCCTGCGCGGCGATCGCATCGAAATGGTGCCGCTCGCCGAGGCGGTCGGACACCTGAAGACGGTGCCCGATGCCCGGTACGAGGAGGCGCGCCTCAACTTCGGTTGAGTCGAAGCTTGCCCCGGATGGAGCGGGTCAGGCGTTCAGGCGATCCTGCACGTCTTTCAAGGACGGATTCGTGGCGGTGGACCCATCCGGGAACACCAGCGTCGGTACCACCGCATTGCCGCCGTTCACCGACTTGACCAGCTCTTCGGTGCCGGGCGTCTCTTCGATGTCGACGACGGTGTAGCCGATGCCCGTCTTGTCGAGCATGAGCTTCAGCCGCTTGCAGTACCCGCACCAGACAGTGGAGAACATCGTGACGGTGCCCGACTCGGGCGTGAAATCGGTGAGTGCTGCGGTGCTCATATGGTCCTCTCGATCGACCCCACCAGCGTACTCCGGGCAGATGAACACGCGCAGGTTTCGACTTCAAGGTGAACGACAGGTGAACTCAGGTGCTCAGCTTGACCTGCCGTGTGCCAGATGTAACCATGATGTACGGCGCTGGCGCGGTGACTCTCGAGGCTCACGAAACAGTGAACACGAGGTGACTTCGCCGGTGTGTACCGGAAGGCCCGTCAGGGTCCCGCTCCCGAAAGAAAGACGCCGGTGGAACTCACCCTCATCGTGCTGCTGGTCATCGTACTGGCCCTCTTCTTCGACTTCACGAACGGCTTTCACGACACCGCGAATGCGATGGCGACGCCCATCGCGACCGGTGCACTCAAGCCGAAGACCGCGGTGCTGCTCGCCGCGATTCTGAACCTCGTGGGCGCGTTCCTCTCGACCGAGGTCGCCAAGACGATCTCGGGCGGGCTCATCAATGAGGGTGGTGACGGCGTGCTCATCACGCCAGAGCTGATCTTCGCGGGTCTTATCGGTGCAGTCGTCTGGAACCTCGTCACCTGGCTGTATGGTCTCCCCTCGAGTTCCTCGCACGCGCTCTTCGGCGGCCTCATCGGTGCGGCGATCGTCGGTGCCGGAGTCGCAGCAATTAACGGCGGCGTCTTCCTATCGAAGATCCTGATCCCGATGGTCGCGGCCCCGCTCACCGCCGGCATCGTTGCGTTTACCGCGACGAAGGTGGCATACGCGATCACGAAGCGCAACGACGGCAAGAAAGACGGCCGCGGTCGTTTCCGCTACGCCCAGATCGCGTCGTCGTCACTCATCGCGCTCGCGCACGGCACCAATGACGCGCAGAAGACGATGGGCGTCATTACCCTGACGCTTGTCGCCGCAAACCTGCAAGACCCGGGCACCGGCCCGCATCTCTGGGTCGTCGTGGCCTGCGCGCTCGCGATCGCGCTCGGCACGTACTCGGGCGGCTGGCGCATCATTCGAACGCTCGGTGCAGGGCTCACCCAGGTGAAGCCCGCGCAGGGGTTTGCCGCCGAGACCAGCACCGCAGCCACCATTCTGGCGTCGAGCCACCTCGGGTTCGCGCTCTCGACGACGCAGGTCGCGTCGGGCTCCGTCATCGGTTCGGGTCTGGGGCGTCGCGGGTCGAGCGTGCGCTGGCGCACCGTTGGGCGCATCGCCTCGGGCTGGCTCTTCACGCTTCCCGCGTCGGGCGCCGTCGGCGCGATCGCCGCGGCAATCGCGCACACCGGGTTCGTCGGTGTCATCATCGACGCCGTGCTCGGGTTCGCCTTCATCCTCTTCATCTTCTGGCGTTCGAGCCGCAATAAGGTCGATCACGGCAACGCGATTCCGGTGCCTGACGTCGCGGAATCGGGCTATGCGGTGCGCATTCGCAAGGGCAAGGTCAAGCAGGTCAAAACTGAGACCGGCACGGTGCCGCCGCTGACATCGGTGGCTCAGGCGGCCGTGCTTGACGACATCGCCGCAAAAGACGCGGCACGAGAAGCCGAGCGGCTCGCGCGCGAGACGGCACGAGCAGAGCGTGCGGCACAGTCGCAGGCGGCTGAAGCGAAAGATGCGGAGGGCGAACGATGATCGACTGGATGGCATTTCTGATCGTCTTCGGCGCCGCGCTCTTCGCCGCGGTGTTCGTCGTCGCGCTGTACTCGCTCGGCCTTCGCTTTCTGGCCACACCGGCGCCCCCGGCGCGACTCGCAGACGGCACGTTCGAGCCGAACGGCCCCTCGCGAGACGACGAAGACGACGACGTCGATGACATCGGCCGCCCACGTTGGGCGACGATCGCGGCGAACCTCTGCTTCGGTCTCTCGGTGGTCGTTGTGCTCGTCGGTATCTTCCTCATCATTCCGGCCCTGCACTTCTGGTGATCCCCTGATCTTGCGCGCGCACTGAGACGCGATGCGTAAGGTGGCCGTATGAACGGCACGACGCTCGATCGGATTCCTAACATCGTCGCGGGCCTGCGGCATTCGTTCGCGGCCGGAGTGACGAGACCCGAGACGTGGCGCCGCGAGCAATTGCGGCGACTCAGAGACGCGCTGGTCAGCCGCGCCGACGAATTTGAGGCGGCCCTGCACGCCGATCTCGGCAAGTCGAGTACCGAGGCGCAGCTGACCGAGATCGGCTTCGTGATCGCCGAGATCGATCATGCCCTGCGGCATCTGCGTCACTGGATGCGGGCGCGGCGCGTGCGCGTGCCGCTCGCGGTGCAGCCGGCGACTGCCCGCGTCGTTGCGGAACCCCTCGGTGTCGTGCTCGTCATCGCGCCGTGGAACTACCCGCTCATGCTCGCGCTCTCGCCGGTCATCGGCGCGCTGGCTGCGGGCAATGCCATCGTGATCAAGCCCAGCGAGTTGGCTCCTGCGACATCGGCGCTGATCGGGCGTCTGGTGCCCGAGGTGCTCGACCGACGCGCCGTCGCGGTGATTGAGGGCGGCGTGCCCGAGACGTCGGCGCTGCTCGCCGAACGATTCGACCACCTGTTCTACACGGGCAACGGGCGAGTGGGGCGCATCGTCGCGCACGCGGCGGCGGATCACCTCACCCCCGTCACCCTCGAGCTCGGAGGCAAGTCTCCCGTCTACATTGATACGACGACTTCACTGGCGGATGCGGCTCGTCGCATCGTCTGGGGCAAGTTCATGAACGCCGGTCAGACCTGCGTCGCACCCGATTACGTGCTCGGAACGCCGACGGTGCTCGCTGCGCTGCACCGACACCTCGTCGACGCAATCCACGAGTTGTATGGCAGCGCGACCCATGCGAACCCCGATTACGGGCGGATCGTGAACGACGCGCAGTTCGCACGCCTGGTCGGGTACCTGGGCGACGGACGGGTGGTGGCCGGGGGAGAACACGATGCCGCGACGCGTTTCATCGCACCGACGGTGCTCGCGGACGTCGACCGGGGGGCATCAGTCATGCGCGAGGAGATCTTCGGGCCGATTCTGCCGCTCGTGCCCGTGACGAGTCTCGATGACGCGATCGCGTTCGTGAGTACCCGAGACAAGCCGCTCGCCGCCTACGTCTTCACAGGAGACCCCGCCGTGCGACGGCGCTGGGAACGGGAGACGAGCTCGGGGGCGCTCGGGTTCGACGTGCCGGCGCTGCATCTCGTCGTCCCCGATCTGCCGTTCGGCGGGGTCGGGCCGAGCGGCACGGGGGCCTACCACGGCGAGCGATCGTTCCGATTGTTCAGCCACGAGAAGGCGGTGCTCGCCAAGCCGCTCGCGCCCGACACGCTCGCGTCGACGATCATGCCGCCGTACACCGCCGGCAAAGATGCGTTCGCGCGACGGTGGCTCGGCAAACTGCTCGATCGCAGCGTATGAGCGGTTTCGAATCTGCCCGTCGCTAGGATTGGCCTGTGGAAGAGCGCAGAAGCACCGCCGCTGAGAGCGGCGGGGAAGTCGAGGGCACGAACGCTGCCCACGAGTTGCCGCTGGGAGTGAGAGTCGCCGCGGCGTGGTCGTGGCGACTGCTGCTGATCGGTATCGCCTTCGCCAGTTTCCTCTGGCTGGTGGTGCAGGTGCGCATCATCGTGATCCCGCTGCTGATCGCGATCCTGCTCACTGCGCTGCTCGCCCCGATCGTGCACTGGTTCGAACGCCAGAAGCTGCCGAGGTGGCTCGGCGTCGTCTTCGCGCTGGCGATCTTCGGCGCCTTCGTCTGGGTGCTGCTCACGCTGATCATCACGCAACTGCGCGACGGGCTGGGCGATGTCGCCAACCGCTCTGAGCAGGTGTGGTGGGAGATGCTGCGCTGGGCCGAGGCGACGTTCGGCATCTCGGCGAAAGAGATCGGCGGATTCACCGATCAGCTCTTGAAGACCATCGAGGGGCACCAGTCCGAGCTCTGGAACGGTGCGCTGGGGGTGGCCACCTCCGCAGGCCAGTTCGTCACTGGGTTGCTCCTCACGATCTTCTCGTTGATCTTCATGCTCATCGACGGGCGACGCATCTGGAACTGGGTGCTCGGCTTCCTGCCGGCCCGCGCACACGCTCCGGTCGACGCCGCGGGCCGTGCCGGGTGGGTCTCGGTCGGGCAGTACGTGCGCGTGCAGATCTTCGTCGCATTCGTCGACGCAGTCGGCATCGGCGTCGGGGCCGCGGTGCTCGGCGTTCCGCTCGCGATTCCCATCGCCATTCTCGTCTTCCTGGGTTCGTTCATTCCGTTCCTGGGTGCCATCAGCACCGGCCTCCTCGCGGCCTTCGTCGCGCTCGTGTACAACGGGCCGGTGAACGCGCTGATCATGCTCGGCGTCGTGATCCTCGTCAATCAGATCGAAGGCCATGTGCTGCAGCCGCTCGTCATGGGCAGTGCGGTTCGCGTGCACCCGCTCGGCGTCGTGCTCGCGGTGTCGACCGGCGCACTGGTCGCGGGCATTCCCGGTGCACTCTTCGCCGTGCCTCTGGCCGCAGCCGCGAACTCGATCGTCAACACGCTGGTGAAACGGCAGTGGGAAGCGGGAACCGACCCGGTGGCCGAATACCACCGCAACGATCACGCCCACCAAGAGGCTCGGCAGCGGGCCCGCAGCATCGCCAAACTCCGTCGCAAGGGAGGACGTCCATGACCGAGCAGAAGCCGGCGCCGGTACTCGCAGATTTCGAGCGTGCGCTCGAGAACGTGCATCAGGTCACGCAACACACGCCGCTCGAGACGTCGCGCTATCTCGCCGAGATTCTCGGCGTGCCGGTGTACATGAAGTGCGAGAACCTGCAGCGCACGGGCGCCTACAAGTTGCGCGGAGCCTACAACCGCCTCACGCAGCTGACCGCGGACGAGCGCGCGCGTGGCGTTGTCGCCGCGTCGGCCGGGAACCACGCTCAGGGTGTGGCGTTCGCGGCGCGCGAGCTCGGTATCAAAGCGACGATCTTCACCCCGCTCGGGGTCGCTCTGCCCAAGCTGCAAGCCACGCGCGGGTATGGTGCCGAGGTCGTGCTCGAGGGGGCGACGTTCCATGAGACGAACGCCGCCGCGCAGCGCTTCGTGGCCGAAACGGGGGCGACGTTCATTCCGCCGTTCGACCACGACGCCGTGATCCAGGGGCAGGGCACGGTCGCTCTCGAAATCCTCGATGAGGCGCCCGACGTCGAGACGATCGTCGTGCCGGTCGGAGGCGGCGGGCTCATCTCGGGCGTCGCCGTCGCCGCGAAGCTTCGTGCGCAGCGCGATGGGCGCCCCATGCGCATTATCGGTGTGCAGTCGGAGAACGCGTCGCCGTTCGTCGCCTCGCTTGACGCGGGTGAACCCGTCACCATCACGACGAAGCCGACGATCGCCGATGGCATCGCCGTCGCGCGCCCGGGCGATCGCAACTTCGAGCTCGTGCGTGAGTTCGTCGATGAGATGGTCACCGTCAGCGACGATGACATCGCGCGCGCCATCGTGATGCTGCTCGAGCGGGCGAAACTCGTCGTCGAGCCTGCAGGGGCCGCCGGCGTGGCCGCAATGCTCGCGGGCAAGGCGAACGTGAGCGGGCCGACGGCGGTGATCCTGTCGGGCGGCAACATCGACCCGCTGCTGCTGCAGCGCGTGATCGGTCACGGTCTCGCGGCGTCTGCGCGATACATGAAGTTGCGCATCCTGCTGCCCGACGTGCCCGGTCAGCTCGTGCGCACCGCGTCCATCGTCGCCGAGAACAACGCGAATGTCGTCGAGGTGATTCACACTCGTCACGCGACTGAGCTGCCGATCAGCGAGGTCGAGTTGGAGCTGCACATCGAGACCCGTGGCCACGATCACGGCGAGGTTGTCGCGGAGGCGCTGCGCGATGCCGGCTACACCGTGCGGGTGGGCGAGCGCTACTAGGAGCGACACGCATCGCGTGGCGCCGTAGCGCTCGGTGCCGCCCACGGCGGCAGCCCACGGAGCGAAGCGCGGGGTGGAGCGCTACTAGGAGCGACACGCATCGCGTGGCGCCGTAGCGCTCGGTGCCGCCCACGGCGGCAGCCCACGGAGCGAAGCGCGGGGTGGAGCGCTACTCGGCGGCGCCAGGCACAGCGTGGCGCCGTAGCGCGCCTCACTGCACCGGCAGCGGAGCCCCCGCCTGCTGGGCGTAGAGCGCGATCGCGGCGCGCGCGTCGGCAACGGTGATGCTGCCGCCGCCCGTGATGTGCAGGCCGTACGCGTCTTCGAGTGCGACGAAGTTCATGGCGACGATCTCGAGTGGACCGGTGAGGTCGAAGTCTCCGGCGGCGACGCCCTCTGCGAGGATGTCGCGGTAGAGTCCGAGCTGCTCCCGGTACAGCTGCTGCACGAGTTCGTCGTGCAGATGCGACTTGCCGCCGAGCACGTCGAACTCGTAGAGCAAGCTCATGAGGGCGTCGTCGGGTCCGGTCGGCAGCCCCGCGGTGATGGCGACATCGAGCTTCGCCGGCGCGCCCGTCTGCCGTGCGACGAGGGCGACGCGCTCCGAGCCGACGCGCGCGAGGCCCGCGGCGTGGGCTTCGACGAGGATCGCGTCGAGGTCGTCGTAGTAGTACAACAGGGCGCCGCGCGTCACTCCGGCCTGGTTCGCGACGTCGGTCAACGAGAGGCTGCGGAGCCCGTGCTCGGCCGCCGCCGCGAGGGCCGCGTCGACGACCTCCTTGCGGCGCTGCTGCTGGGTGCTCGGTCGTGCCATGCCTGCCAGTATGCCAGGGGATCGGGCGATCCGGCGCACCGCAAGCGGCCAGAACGAGCCGAGCACAGCGCCATTATTTGACATCTGAGTAAATTAACTTACTCTTGAGTCAAAGAACTCGCCGGGGAGGCCGGCGAGCCGAGCGCGCAGGAGCAGACATGGCCGTCGACACCCTCTTCACCGGTGGAAGAATCCGCACCTTCGACCCCGCACAGCCGTGGGCCGAGGCCCTCGGGGTGACCGGCGATCGCATCAGCTACGTGGGGTCGGCCGCCGACGCGCCCGCCGCCCGCCGCACCGTGCAGCTCGAGGGGCGCCTGCTCACGCCGGGCGTCGCCGACACCCACAACCACCTGCTGCTCGGCTTTGACGACCTCGCGGTCAGCCTCGACCAGGTGCAGAGCCTCGACATCGTGCGATCCCGCATCGCCGCATTCGCCGAGACGCACCCCGAGCTCGACTGGATCTGCGCCGAGAACGCCCTCTACTCCGTCGTCGAGGGGCGCCGCCCGCGCGCCGACGACCTCGTCGGCGTCACCGATAAGCCGGTGTTCATCACGACCTACGACCAGCACTCGGTCTGGCTCAATCGCCCGGCACTCGCGAAGCTCGGCATTCTGCAGGGCGCCGATATCGCCTGGGGCAACCCCGAGATCGACGACGTCACCGGCGAACCCACCGGCTGGGTCACCGACTTCTACACGAGCGCGATGACCATCGACGGGCTCGCCGAGCTGCAGCGCGACATCCCGATGTACTCGCCCGACCGGCGCTACCGCAAGATCACGAACAGCCTGGAGATGGCCGCGCGATCCGGCATCACGACCGTCGTCGAACCGCAGGTGCCGCTCGCCGAGCTCGACCTCTTCGCCCGCGCCGAGCGCGAGGGCAAGCTCACGAGCCGAACCATCGCCGCGATCTATCACCCCGTCGGCGCCGACGGCGACTTCCGCGCGCGCATCACCGAAGCGATTCGTGAGACGCCGCAGCACGAGCGCTTCCGGCTCGGCCCGGTGAAGCTGTACGCCGACGATGTTATCGAGCCGCACACCGCAGCGATGCTCGAGGACTACGCGAATCGCCCCGGCCACCGCGGCCGCCCGAGCCTCGAACCCACCGAGTTCACGAAGCTGTTCGTCGAACTCGACCGTCTCGGCTACCAGGTGCACACGCACGCGACGGGGGACTGGGGCATTCGCCTCACGCTCGACTCGATCGAGGCCGCGCAGCGCGCGAACGGGCTGGGCGGAGTCGCGGCCGACACGCGCCACGGCATCGTGCACGTCGAATGCCTGGCCCCCGAAGACCTCGCGCGCTTCGCCGACCTTGGCGTCGTCGCCGCGATGCAGCCCCGCCACGCGTCGCCCGACCTCGTCGCCGGCACCTGGATGGAGAACGTCGGCGAGGCCCGGTGGGATCGCGCCTGGCGCTTCAAGTCGATGATCGAGTCGGGCGCGCGCGTCACGTTCTCGAGCGACTGGCAGGTGGGCGAGATGGATCCGCTGATCGGCCTCTACAGCGCCATGACCCGCGCCCGCCTCGACGGCGGCGACGCCTGGACCCTCGATGAGCGGCTCGACCTCGACCGCGCGCTCCGCGCCTACACGCTGGGCGGCGCCGAGGCGTTCCACCGCGAAGACGCGTTCGGTGTGCTCAAAGTCGGCGCGCTCGCCGATGTCGTCGCGTGGTCGGGTGATCTGTACGCGATGGAGCCCGCCGAATTGCTCGAGCACCGCGCCGAGCTCACGGTCGTCGGCGGCACCGCGATCCACGACGTGCGCGGCGAACTCGATGGCGTCGCGGCCGCGGCGCGGGCGCAGGATCCGGCCGGCGCCGGCCAGGTCTGCGCCGAGCCTGCCGACGATCACCACTGCCACGCACACGCGCACTGACCGCGAGCCCCGCCTGCGAGCCCAATCGCAAATACTGAACCCCCTGAAGAAACCGAGGAACCCAGATGTCGACGTTGCCATCGCACTCCGCAGTCGCCGCCGGTGACGACCAGATCGCGCACGCGATCACCGGAACTCCGGGCACCGAACCCGGTGGGCTCAAACGCACCCTGAAGCTGCGCCACCTGGTGTTCATCGGGCTCGCATACATGGCGCCGCTCGCGGTCTTCGACATGTTCGGGATCGTGGCCGACGTGACCGGCGGGCACGTGCCGCTCGCGTACCTCGTCGTCATGATCGCGGTGCTCTTCACCGCCTTCAGCTACTCGCGGATGGTGCGCTTCTTCCCGATCGCCGGGTCGGCGTACACGTACACGAAAGAGGCGATCAACGCCCACCTCGGGTTCCTCGTCGGCTGGGTCGCGACGCTCGACTACCTGCTGCTGCCCATGATCAACGCGATCCTCTCGGCGATCTACATGACCGCGGTGATTCCGGGGGTTCCGTTTTGGGTGTGGGTGCTGCTCACGGTCGCGATCTGCACGGTGCTGAACCTCGTCGGGGTGAAGTTGGCGGCGAGCATGAACGTGATTCTCGTCGGCATCCAGCTCGTTGTCGCGGTCGTCTTCGTCGTGCTCACCGTCATCAACATCGCGAACGGCGCGAACGGGGCGGAGTTCACGGCGCGGCCGTTCATCTCGAGCGATGTGCAGGGCGCGGCAATCGCTGCGGGTGCGGCGATCCTCGCCCTCTCGTTCCTCGGCTTCGATGCGGTCTCGACGCTCGCCGAAGAAGCAGAGCGGCCCGAGCGCGATATTCCGCGCGCGATCTTCATCATCATCGCCGTCGCTGGAGCGTTCTTCATCACCGTGACCTACGTGATGCAGACCCTCTTTCCTGACGTCACCCAGCTCGCCGACATCGTCGGGGCCTCGCCCGAGATCGCGAAGTACATCGGCGGGGCGGCGTTCCAGGCGATCTTCGTCGGCGGCTACATGATGGCCGTGCTCGGTTGCGGCATCACCCAGCAGATGAGCGCCGCGCGTCTGCTCTACGCGATGGGCCGCGACGGCGCGCTTCCGAAGCGACTGTTCGGTCGGGTGAACCCCCGCACGGGCGTGCCGGTCGCGAACGTGCTGCTCGTCGCCGCCGTCGCGCTGACTGCGCTCTTCGTCGACCTCGATCAGGCGGCCTCGATGATCAACTTCGGCGCGTTCATCGCCTTCACGTTCGTGAACCTGTCGGTGATCTTCGTGTTCTTCCGCTTCCTGCAGCGGCGCACGGCGGGGTCGTGGGTGACGTTCGTCGCGATCCCGGCGATCGGTGTGGCGATCAATGTCTGGCTGTGGCTGAGCCTCGACGCGATCTCGATGCTCATCGGCGGCATCTGGCTGGCGCTCGGCGTCACGTACCTGCTGATCTCCACGCGCGGGTTGCGCCGGGCCGCGCCCGATTTGACCGGGCCGGTCAACATCGCGATGTACGAGTAGCGAGGGTCGTCGAACCACGGAAAACGACGGAGGGGGCGGGATCGCACTGCGCGATCCCGCCCCCTCCGTCGCGAGCCGGCACTCGGCCGGCGCGCCGATCAGCCGGCGTACGTGTCGACCGCGAGGATCTTGACGCCGATCTGGTTGCCGTTGGGGGCCGCGTAGCTGACCTCTTCGCCGACCTTGCGGCCGAGAATCGCGGCGCCCAGCGGGCTCTCTGCGCTGTAGACGTCGAGGTCGGAACCGTTCGCGAGCTCGCGGTTGCCGAGCAGGAAGCGCTCTTCGTCGCCGAAGATGTCTGCGGTGACGACGGTGCCGATCTCGACGACGCCGCTCGCCTGCGGGGCCTCGCCGACGACGACGTGCTTCAGCAGCTCTTCGAGGTCGCGAATGCGCGCCTCCATCTTGCCCTGCTCGTCTTTGGCGGCGTGGTAGCCGCCGTTCTCCTTGAGGTCGCCCTCTTCGCGAGCCGCCTCGATGCGCGCAGCGATTTCCTTGCGGCCCGCCCCGGTGAGCTGCTCCAACTCACCGTTGAGTCGGTCGAAGGCTTCCTGGGTCAGCCAGGTCTGGGTGGGCTCGGCCATAGTCGATCCTCGTTTCAGATGAGTGCCGGCAATGCCGGAGGGGTCGCGCGAGATATACGCAACGCCCTGAATGACCAGGGCGCAACTTCCAGGATATCAGGAGCGCGCTCCAGATGTCAGGCCGTGGCGCGCTCCTCGATGACCCAGCATTCCTGCACAGTGACGGCAGTGGCAGGATTCGTGGTGATGACGCGGGTGGTGACGGTGTGCGAGGTCGCGTCTGAGACGGGCACCTCGACGACCTTCCACCCGACCGGCGCCTTCGCCTTGTTCAAGGCTTCGATCGCGCAGGCCACGGGAGTGTTCGCCGGGGCTGTCACAATGAACTTGGCGTCGACGCTCGCATCGCCGTTCTTCGTGTACCCGATGTCTTGCGCAGAGACCTGGCTGGTCTGCTGCCACCCACTGAAGGCGAGGAAGGCGACGCCGCCCGCGACAAGCGCGACAGCGGCGCCCCAGGCGAATCGTCGATCGAAACTGCGTCGACGGCTCGTGCCGTAGCGATCCTCCAGCGACTGCGTCGCCGAAGTCGCCGAGCCTTGAGCGATCGGGGTCGAACCAGCGGCCTCTGGCACGGCATCCTCCGATCTGCCCTGGGTAAACTGGGTGTCTGTTGCCAGAGTACCGGGAAGCGCCCGGGAAGCATGTGAGAGGACCCTCATGACGCTCAGGTTGATCGCGGTGCACGCGCACCCCGACGACGAGTCCAGCAAGGGTGCCGCGACGTACGCGCACTACGTCGAGTCGGGCGTCGAGGTGCTCATTGTGAGCTGCACCGGGGGCGAGCGCGGCGATCTGCTCAACGAGCTCGTCGCGCGCGATCCGAAGAGCCGGCGCGATCTGCCCGGTCTGCGCCGTGACGAGATGGCGCGCGCACGAGACATCATCGGCTTCCGCCACACGTGGCTTGGGTACCAAGACTCGGGGTTGCCCGAAGAGGGTGAGGGCGTGCCCGAAACGTCATTCGCCGGCATCCCGGCAGAGGTGTCCGCCGAAGCGCTCGTGCGCGTCGTGCGCGAGTTCCGCCCGCACGTCATGATCACGTACAACGAGCAGGGCGGCTACCCGCATCCCGACCACATCCGCTGCCACGAGATCAGCCGTCGCGCGTGGGAGCTTTCGGGCGACCCCGAGGCTTACCCTGATGCCGGGGAGCCCTGGGAGATGTCGAAGCTCTACTACGAAGAGATCTTCAACGCGAAGCGCGTCGAGACGATCTACCAGTGGCTGACCGACAACGACCCATCGTCGCCGATCATCGAGCAGTTCAGCGAAATTCGCGAGTGGATGATGCGTCGCCCCTACGTGGGCACCGCGAGCGTCGACGTGGGGCGCTTCTTCGAGCGCCGTGACGAGGCATTGCGCGCCCACGCGAGCCAGGTGCCGCCCGACAGCACATTCTTCTTCTGGCCGAACGAGCTGCAGCGTCAGGCCTGGCCATTCGAGGACTACCGACTGGCCGCCTCTCGCGTGGCGACCAGCGAATTCGAAGCTGACCTGTTCCAAGGAATCGAGGAGGGCGCATGAGCCTGCTGTTCACCATCGCCCGCGCCGCCGAAGACACCGAATTCGACCCGAACACCGTCAGCCCCGGTGTCGCCGGGTTCTTCGCCGTCGCGGCGCTCGCCGTCGGCATCATCCTGCTCGGGTTCAACATGGTGCGTCGCCTGCGTCGCAACAGCTATCGCGCCGATATTCGCGAGCAGATCGAGCTCGAACTCGCCGAGCAGCAGGGCGGCACCGACGCTGCCGATCCTGCGCAGCCCGCCGATCCGGAATCCGGGCAGCGGAGCTGACCGCGTGAGCGGCGGCTGGTCCCCCGGCCCCGACGAGGAGCCGGCAGACTTCGACTTCGGCGACGACGAACGCTGGCCCGGTGAGGCCTGGGGAGCGCTGCCGCCCGGAAACGTGGCGGATGGTGCGCCGTCGGCGATCCCGCAGCAGCGCACTGCGACTCCGGCCACCGCGCCCGCCATCGCCTCGGGCAACGGGCCGCACGTCGGTCAAGATCCGCGCGAGGTGCTCGCCGAGGTCTTCGGCTACGACGCGTTCCGCGGCGAGCAGGAAGAGATCATTCGGCAGATGATCGGCGGCGGCGACGCGGTCGTGCTGATGCCGACCGGTGGCGGCAAGTCGATCTGCTACCAGATTCCCGCGCTCGTGCGCGAGGGCACCGGCATCGTGCTGTCGCCCCTCGTCGCCCTGATGCACGATCAGGTCGCGGCGCTGCAGCTCGTCGGCGTGCGCGCGGCCGCACTGAACTCGGCGATGTCGATCGAGGATCGCCGCGCCGTCGAGCAGGCCTACCGCGAGGGGCAGCTCGACGTGCTCTACCTCGCGCCCGAGCGCCTGTCTGCTCCCGGCACCGTCGAGCTGCTCGCGCAGGGCCGCATCGCGCTCTTCGCGATCGACGAAGCCCACTGCGTGTCGCAGTGGGGGCACGACTTCCGCCCCGACTACCTGCGACTCGGTGCGCTCGCGGAGCGCTGGCCCGACGTGCCGCGCATCGCGCTCACCGCAACGGCGACGCCCGAAACGCACCAGGAGATCACCGAGCGCCTGCATCTGCAGCGCGCGCGGCACTTCGTGTCGAGCTTCGATCGCCCGAACATTCGCTACCGCATCGAATCGAAGCAGAATGCGCGGGCGCAGCTGATCCAGTTCGTGCGCGGCGAGCACGCCGGCGAGGCGGGCATCGTCTACGCCCTGAGCCGCAAGCGCGTGGAGCAGACGGCGGCCGCGTTGCGCGACGTCGGCGTCGACGCCGTCGCGTATCACGCCGGACTGCCGGCGCACGTGCGTCTCGACGCGCAGACGCGCTTCCTCCGCGAAGACGGCGTCGTGGTGGTCGCGACGATCGCGTTCGGCATGGGCATCGACAAGCCTGATGTGCGGTTCGTGGCGCACATCGATCTGCCGAAGTCGGTCGAGGGGTACTACCAGGAGACCGGCCGTGCGGGCCGCGACGGCCTGCCCTCGGAGGCGTGGCTCGCCTACGGGCTGCAAGACGTGGTGCAGCAGCGCCAGATGATCGAGTCGGGCGACGGCGATCAGGTGACGCGGGCCAGCCAGACCCGGCACCTCAACGCGATGCTCGCGCTGTGCGAGGGCGTGGCATGCCGGCGCGTATTCCTGCTGCGCTACTTCGGTCAGGAGCGCAGCGAGGCCTGCGGCAACTGCGACGTCTGCCTGAACCCGCCGAAGCTGTGGGATGCGACCGTGCCGTCGCAGATGCTGCTGTCGACCGTCATCCGCACGGAGAAGGAGCGCCGCCGCACCTACGCAGCCGGTCAGCATATCGACGTGCTGCGCGGCGTCTCGTCGGAGCGCGCCACGCAGATGCGACTCGATGAGCTCTCGACGTGGGGCATCGGTACCGAGTGGTCGGTGGCGCAGTGGCGCGGCGTGGTGCGGCACCTGCTCGCGGCCGGGCTCATCGAAGCCCGCGGCGAGTGGGGCGTACTCGCCCCGACCGAGGCGTCGAAGCCGGTGCTGCGCGGCGAGGAGCAGGTGCACATGCGCGAGGAAGTCGTGACCCGCGCCGCAAGCGGCGGTCGCGGCAGCCGAGCGTCACGCGGGGCCGCCGGTGAGAAACGATCGGCCGCTGCTGCCGATCTGTCGCCCGAGCAGGCCGAGGTATTCGAGCGCCTGCGTGCGTGGCGAGCCGGCGAGGCGCGCACACAGGGCGTGCCCGGGTACGTGGTGTTCGGTGACGCGACTCTCGCAGCGCTCGCCGTGCACCAGCCGACGAACGACGACGAACTGCTCGCCATCTCAGGAATCGGCCAGGTCAAGCTCGAGCGCTACGGTGCTGCCGTGCTCGAGACCCTCGCGGCAGGTGAGCGCGCGGCCGATTAGTGCGCGGTGTCGGCCTCGGCGACGTTGAATGACAACCACTCGTCCCAGGTCGACCCGGTACCGCTCACGAGTTCGGGGTGCGCCACCGACGCGGTGAGCCCGAGCAGGTAGAGATCGACGTGCCGCAGGTGGATCTCGGTAGTGCGCTCGCGTGCGGCCGGCAGATTCGGGCGCAGGTGCGCGACGGCGAGCATGAGATCGGCTGCGGTGTAGGCGTTCGGGATCAGCCCGGCCGCCGCGTCCTGCGCGACCAGGGCGTCGAGCCCCGCGTGCAGCTCTTCGGCGAGCCGATCGATCTCGGGCGACGATACCGCCTGGCGCCAGGAGCCGACCATAAGCGGCGACGCCGCCTCGCTGATGTGCCGGCGCAAGAAGCGGGCGACGGCTGACCCCTCGCCCGGGAGGCTCGCGCGAGCCACGTCGGTGATGTCGGAGATCGCGAGCGTGCGCAGGTGCAGTACGAGGTCGTCTTTGCTGGGGAACCTGCGGTAGATGCTGGCGATGCCGATGCCCGCCTGCTCGGCCACCGCAGACATGGGAGCCTGCCAGCCGCGCTGCGAGAAGACCTCGCGTGCCGCCTGCATCAGGATGCGGTCGTTGTCGCGGGCCTCGCGTGCGCGTCCGCGCAGGGGAGCGGCGTCGTCGCCGCCCGCTTCGGGCCGCGTCGGCTCCGTCTGCTGACTCATGGCTTCCATCGTACCGAGGGTGGTGTTACGATTCTGAATCGGAACGAATCATTCCGTTCCGATTTTGAAAGGATGCCATGACCGCGCAGACCGCCCCGAATCCGACGATTGCCGCGCCCGACGCGGCTGCCCCTGCACGGGGCACGCTCGCGCCGGGCATTGCCCCGCCCGCCGGGTTCACCCTCGCGCTCGCATCGGCGGTGCTGGCCTTCTCGATGATGCAGACACTGCTCGTGCCGGCGCTGCCGGTCTTCGCCGAGCAACTCGGCGTCGACGGGGCCACTGCCGGATGGATCCTCACCGCATATCTGCTGAGCGGGGCCATCGCCGCACCCGTCATCGGCTCGCTCGGAGACCGCTACGGCCACCGGCGCACGCTCGTCGTCGCGATGCTCGTGTTCGTGCTCGGCGCCGCGCTCGCCGCCGCCAGCGCACTGATCCCGGTAGCGGCCGCGTTCCCGCTGCTGCTCGTCGGGCGGGTGCTCCAAGGGTCGGCCACCGCCTCGTTCCCGCTCGCGGTTGCCATCGTGCGCGTGCGGCTCACCGGTCGCGCGCAGGCCAGCGCCATCGGCTGGCTGTCGGGCACACTCGGGCTCGGCGCCGGCATCGCGCTCGTCGTCGGCGGCGCAATCACTGACCTGCTGAGCTGGCCGTGGCTGTTCATCGCGGGCGGCGCCCTCGGCCTGGTGTCGGTGCTGCTGGTGCTGTGGCGCGTGCCGGCCGCGGCCCTGCGCGCGACCGGATCCCGACCCGACTGGGCCGGCATCGTGCTGCTCGTGACGACGCTGCTGCCGCTGCTGCTCGTCGTATCGCAGGGCGCCCGGTGGGGGTGGGGCGCACCCGCCACCATCGCGCTTGCCGTGGTCGCCGTGCTGAGCCTGGTCGCGCTCGTGCTCGTCGAGCGCCGGGTCGCGGCGCCGCTCGTGGATCCCGCCCTCGTCACGCACCGCGCGCTCGCCGCGACGAACGTGCTCACCCTTCTCCTCGGCTTCATTCCGTACGCGTTTTACGTCGGCCTGCCGGTGCTGCTGCAGGCGTCGGTGCTGCCGGGGGCGTCGAGTGCCGGTCACGGTCTCGGAGTCACCGCGACCGGAGCGGCGCTCCTACCGGGGGCCGTGCTCGTCTTCCTCGGCGGACGCTTCGCGCCATGGCTGCTCGGCCGACTCAGCGGACGGGTGGTCGCGGCAATCGCGCTCGCAGTGATGGTGATCGGCGGCGTCGGTATCGCGGCGCGGCCCGATTCCCTCGCCATGGTGATCGGGTTCTTCTGCCTGATCGGCCTCGGCAACGGCATCGGGTTCGCCGTCATCGCCGAGCTCATCGCGGGCAATGTGCCCCCGGCCGGCATCGGCGCGGCACTCGGTGTCAACGGCGTGCTGCGCACGGTCGGTTCGGCCTTCGGCACGCCGATCGCGACGCTGGTACTCACCATCGTCGGCGTCACGGCGGCCGGGCAGCCGGGGGTCGAGACGTTCCGAATGCTGTTCGGGATCGCCGCTGCGGTCTCGCTCGTCGGCGTGGCCGCGGCGTTCCTCGTGCCGGCGCCGCGCCGCGAGCGCTGAGGGGTCGCGTGCTCGAGCGGGCGTGAGCCTGCTCAGCGCGCACGCCCGCTGAGTGCGGGTTACCGGTGCGCCGGATCGACCGCCCGCCCGCCATGCCACTCGACCAGGGTGTCCTCCCACGGCGTCGGCTCGAGGCCGAGCTCGGTCGTGAGGCGACCCGGCACGATGACGCTCGGTGCGGCCCAGAGATACCGCTGATGCTGCATCTCGCGCATCATCGGCGAGAACGGCCCGGCGAGTGCGAAGAGCGCGCCGGGGATGCGGTGCGTGGTGCGCTGGGGCTTACCAGCGACGCGCGCCGCGTCGGCGGCCATCTGCCGCTGCGAGCGCGCGGTGTCGGTGGGCGCGGTGAGGCGCGTATCGCCGGTGCTCGCCAGAGGGATCGCGGCGATCATCGCGCGAGCGAGATCCGGGATCGTCGTGACGGCGTGCGGAGCATCGGGATCGCCGAGCACCCACGCGCCGCGCCCGGCAGCGGAAGGCGTGAATACCATGCCGAGCACCACCGACGACTGCGCCGTGGCTGTGGGGCCGACGAGATCCGAGGCGATCACCGAGGCCGTGCGTGCGGGGTGAGCCGCCCGGGCCGCGAGCAACTCGGCGCGCACCTCGCCGAGCGGGGAGACTGGTGCGAGGGGGAGGTGCTCGTGCAGCTGCGCTGCACCGCGTCCGTAGGCGTAGACGGACTCCGGGAAGACGACCGGCACATCGAGCTCGGCGGCGATATCCATGACGGCGAGTTCGCGCTGGGGGAGTTCGCGGCGCCAGACCGGCGCGGAGTACGCCGCGTGGATGCAGTGGAAGATGACGTCGATCGTGCTGGTCTCCGTTGCGGTGCCCGTGGCGATCGCGCGCAGGCTGTCGCGGTCGCCCGCGTCGCCGCTGATGACGCGGGCCCCGGGAACGGCTCCGGTGCCTCGGCGCAGCACGGTGACCTCGTGGCCGGCTGCGGAGAGTTCGCGGGCGAGTTGGGTGCCGATCTGACCGGCGCCGGTGATGAGTGCGTGCATGAGGGAATTCCATTCTGTGATCAGTGCTCACTAATTGATGAGATTCACTGTAAAACGAAGTTTGCGAAAAATCAAGAGCACTGATCTCTGAATTGCTTGGCGGGGTGCGGACTGCCACACTGGGGGACATGGAACGCCCCCGCCGCACACACGCCGAGGCCCGCGCGCAGATGCGCGCGGGGATCCTGCGCCTCGGGCGAGCACAGCTCGCCGACTCCGGCGCCGCCGGGCTGTCGGTGCGCGAAATCGCGCGAGGGTTGGGGGTCGCCTCGTCGGCGATCTACCGGCACGTCGCGAACCGAGACGCGCTGCTCACCCTGCTCGTCGTCGACGCCTACACCGAGCTCGCCGATGCGGTCGATGCGGAGCTCGACGCGGCGGGTGATGCGGGAGTCGACGGGCTCGCGGTCATCGCCCGGGCGACCCGCGCCTGGGGCGTCGCGCACCCTGAATCGTGGGCGCTGCTCTACGGATCGCCCGTGCCCGGGTATGCGGCGCCCTCCGATGAGACGACGCCCGCCGGCACGCGCGTGATGATGCGGTTCGTCGAGGCGCTCGCGGCCGGCGATCGCGCGGTGCGGCATGCTGAGCGGCCACCGGTCAGCGATGACTTCGCGGCCGTGCTCGAGCAGGGCGTCGCGGCGCTCCTCGGCGAGGCCGGCGCCGAGCTCACCGCCGAGGCGCACGACGCACCCGGCTTCGCCGCCGACGCTGTCGAAGCCTGGTCGGCGCTCATCGGGCTTGTGAGCGCCGAAGTGTTCGAGCAACTCGGCAGCGTGCTGTCCGCCTTCGGCAGCGAACTGCTCGAGCGGTGGATCACCTCGACCTCGGCGCGCTTCGGGCTCACGTGAGTAAGCCCCAGCCTGTTGGCCGAGCGCTCACTGCCGCGGCGGCCGTGCCGGAGGAGTCACGCGGCCTCGCCGTGGTGGTGATGGGGGTTGCCGGGTGCGGCAAGACCACGGTGGCCGCGGCCCTCGCCGCGCGCGTTGGGGGAGCGTTCATCGAAGCCGACGCGCTGCACTCGCCCGCCGCGGTGGCCCAGATGCGTGCCGGAGTGCCGCTCACCGACGTCGATCGCGCACCCTGGCTCGACCGTGTTGCCGAACGCATGCGCGACACTGCCGCTGCGGGGCGCGGACCCGCGTTCATCGCCTGCTCGGCGCTGCGACGCAGCTATCGAGACCGGTTGCGCGCAGGCACCGGGCCCGACTGTGCCCTCGTGTTCGTGCACCTCGACGTGGCGCGATCCGAGCTCGCCGCGCGCATCTCGGGGCGCCCTGACCACTTCATGCCCGTCGCGCTGCTCGACTCCCAGCTCGCGACGCTCGAACCGCTCGGCGCTGACGAGTCGGGGCTCACGATCGACGGCGCGCTCCCTGAGTCGCGCCTCCTCGACCGCCTTGCGATGCAGGTGCAGAGCTGGCGTTCGGCGGGCGGGGTGCTCGGCGCGAATTAACGCAAGAAGAACGGGTCGAGCGCGAGCAAGAGCGCGGCGGTCCAGTGGCACAGGAACGCCAACACGGTGAGCGCGTGGAAGATCTCGTGGAATCCGAACACCCCGGGCACAGGGTTCGGTCGCTTGAAGCCGTAGACCGCGGAGCCCAGTGAGTAGAGCAGGCCGCCGACCACCACGAGCACCATCGCGGCGAGATTCGCGTGAGCGATCGCACCGAGGTACATGACCGCTGCCCAACCGAGCAGCAGATACAGCGGCACGTACAACCAACGCGGGGCACCGATCCAGAACACCCGGAACCCGATTCCCAGCAGCGCACCCGCCCACACCAATACGAGCAGCAGGATGCCCTGCGACGGCGGCAGCGCGAGCAGGGCGATCGGCGTATAGGTTCCTGCGATGAGTACGAAGATGTTCGCGTGGTCGAGGCGCCTGAACACCTGCTTGGTCGTCGGCTTCCAATTGAAGCGGTGGTAGAGCGCCGAGACGCCGAACAGTAGCATGCTCGAGAGCATGTACACGACCGAGGCCCACTTCGCGACGGCGCCGTGCGCGAGGCAGATGAGCACGATCCCCGCGGCGATGGTGACGGGGAACGTGCCCGCGTGAATCCATCCACGCCACCGGGGCTTCACGTCTTCGTGCGCACCGCCCGGCTGATCGTGCGGGTGATCGAGTGCATCGTCGAGCAGGGGAAGCGAGAGACTGTCGGGCTCCGGGAAGCGGCGCTCGCCGCCGGTGCCCGCGGTCGCCTCGCTCGCGCCCGCATCCGGCATCGGTGATTCGGGCGCGGGCGAGCTCTGCGAGGTCATATCTCGAGTGTATGTTCGCTACAGCGTGGCGGGGGCATATGTGTGGAGAACCCCCAGTCGCTCGGACGTGTTGCTGCTGTCGCGCGTCGCAGACGAGCGGGGTGCGCCAAGCTGCCCGACCGGTACACTCGGAGGGTGAGTGCCCAGCCGTCGAAACCGCGGGCCGGTCTGCTCTACCGGCTGTATCAGCGACGCCTGCGTCACGAGATCGATCCGAAGCAGGTGCCGCACCACATCGCGGTGATCGTCGACGGCAATCGCCGCTGGGCCAAGCAGCGGCTGCAAGAGCGCGCGGCGTTCGGGCACCGTGCCGGGGCGCGCAAGATTCCGGAGTTTCTGGGCTGGTGCGAAGAGGCTGGGGTCGGCACCGTCACGCTCTACCTGCTCTCGGCTGACAACTTGAACGCGCGCGACCGCCAAGAGCTCGAAGACCTCTTCGGCATCATCGCCGAGCTCGCGGGCCTGCTCGCCGAGCATCCCGGGTGGCGCGTCAAGCACGTAGGCACCTGCGAGGGGCTCGCCCCCGAGCTCGCCTCGGCGCTGCAGGCGGCCGAAACGGCGACGCAGGATCGCACGGGCCTGCACATCAACCTCGCCGTGGGCTACGGGGGCCGCAGCGAAATTACCGCCGCCATGCACAGCGTCATCGCCGAGCACCAGGCCGCGGGCGGCACCATCGACACGCTCGCCGAACGCCTCACGCCGGAGCTGATCGGCGAGCACCTCTGGACGCGGGGTCAGGCAGACCCCGACCTCGTCATTCGTACCTCGGGCGAGCAGCGGCTGAGTGACTTCATGATCTGGCAGTCGGCGCACTCCGAGTTCTACTTCGTCGAAGCGCTGTACCCCGACCTCCGCGAGGTCGACTTCCTGCGCGCCCTGCGCGACTACTCGACCCGCCAACGACGCCTCGGAGGGTGACTGTGACTTCCCAAACCCACCCGCGCGGTCTCCCGAATCTGTCGGGTCAGCGCGTGCTCGTCACCGGTGCGTCCGGGGGCGTGGGCGGCGGCATCGCCCGCGCGTTCGTGCTCGCCGGCGCGAGCGTCGCCGTCCACTTCCGCGGGCTCACACCCGAGTCGGTGCGGGCCGGCGAGGCACTCGTCGCCGAGCTGCGCGAACTCGCCGACGCCGTCGGCGGGGGCGTGGCCCCGGCGCCGGGTGCTGATCCCACGCCCCGCGTCATCGGAGTGCGCGCCGATCTGAACGAGCCCGGTGCGGCGGCCAGACTGATCGCCGATGCGGTCGCCGGCTTGGGTGGGCTCGACGGCCTCGTGAACAACGCCGGCGTGCAACCCGTCACCCCGCTCGCCGAGACGACGCGCGCCGAGTGGGACGAGGTGCTCGGTACCAATCTCGGCGCCGTCTTCGAGCTGTCGCAGGTCGCGGCCGCCGCGATGATCGCTGCGCCAGGGGAAGCAGCCGACGGGGTGCCTGCGAATCGCTGGATCACGCACATCGCCTCCGTCGAGGCGTCGCGGCCGAGCCCCGCGCACGCGCACTACGCCGCGGCCAAGGCCGGTCTCGTGATGCACGCGCGCGCCGCAGCGCTCGAGCTCGGGCCGCAGGGCATCCGCGTGAACACGGTGTCGCCCGGGCTCGTCGATCGTCCCGGCCTTGCCGAGGCCTGGCCCTCCGGCGTCGAGAGCTGGACGCGCCACGCGCCGCTCGGTCGACTCGCGACACCGGCTGACATCGGCGGTGCCTGCGCGCTCCTCGCCTCTGACGCGGCGACCTTCATCACCGGCCAAGACCTGGCCGTCGACGGCGGCATGCTCGCGACGCCCGGATGGTGAGCGCTGGGCGATCCGGCGCTGCCACCCGACCCTGCTTTCCCAGACACCTGACTCCCACCGCAGAACGGAGCCCCGCATGAGCGACATCGAGACCCCCCAGACCGCCGCGTCTGACACCGTGCTCTTCGAAACGGTGCTGCGCGCCGACGCGATGCTGGCCCCCGGCGGCGTCATTGTCGACGCCGAGCTCGCGTTCGACGGCACGGGGCGCATCACCTATGCCGGATCCGCCCGCCCCGACGCAGAGTCTGCCGGCGACCGCGTGGTGCACGATCTTGCGGGGCACGTGCTCATGCCCGGGCTCGTGAACGGACACACCCACTCGGCGATGACGCTGCTGCGCGGCGTTTCCGACGACGAAGGATTCATGCCGTGGCTCGCGGCCGTGCAAGCGCTCGAGCAGCACCTCACCCACGATGACGTCGCCGTGGGGTTGCAGCTCGCGATGGTCGAGATGATCGAGACGGGCACGACGGCGTTCGCCGACATGTATCACTGGGATGCCGAGCTCATCGAGCTGGTGCGCACCGCGGGCATGCGCGCGCTCATCGCGGTCGCGTCGTTCGCGCCCGACACCGTCGGCTTTCCGGGCGTCTCGCCCTGGAACGGCGCTGACGCGACGAACGAGACCGAGGTGCTGGCCGCGCGCTACGCCGACGACGCGCAGATCTCCATCGCCTACGGCCCGCACGCGCCCTACACCTGCCCGCCCGAATACCTGCGCGATATCGCCCGTCGAGCGGTCGAGCGGGGCATCCCGATTCACACACACATCTCGGAGTCGGCGGCCGAGGTCGCGCAGATTCAGGAGCAGTACGGTGCGACGCCGGCGGATCACCTCGACTCGCTCGGGCTCTTCGCAGCCGAGGTGCTCGCCGCACACTGCGTGCACCTCACCGAGAGCGAGATCGCGCTCTTCGCGCGCACCGGCACCGCCGTCAGCCACAACCCGGTCTCCAACCTGAAACTCGGCAACGGTATCGCCCCGCTGCCCGAGTGGCAGGAGGCCGGGCTGCGCATCTCGCTCGGCACCGATTCGGTCGCGAGCAACAACACGCTCGACCTCTTCGAAGAGATCAAGACCGGCACGATTCTGCATCGCGGCGCTCGCCAAGATGCCGCGATCGTGCGCGCCGCCGACGTGCTCGACATCGCGACGCGACGCGGTGCCGAAGCGATCGGGTTCGCCGAGACCGGGGCGCTCGAAGCCGGGCGCCTCGCAGACGTGATCGCGCTCGACGTCACGGGATCCGCCGCCGTTCCCTTCGACGCCGCGTCGTTGATCTCCCACCTCGGGTTCGCCGCCACCGGTGCCGATGTGCGCCACGTCTTCATCGGCGGCCGCCACGTCTACGCGGAGGGCGAGCACCTCACGCTCGACGCCGACGCGATTCGCGCGCGCGCCGCCGCAGCGCGTGCACGCCTCACCGCCGCCAGTCGCTCCGCTGAGTGACGCTGGCGCGATCCGGCACCACTCCCGAACACTGCTTCCCACCTCGCGCGATCGCTGCACGGCATCGCTTCGCTGTCACTGAAAGGCCCGTCATGCCCGTACGTCTTCCCTCCGATGCCGAACTTCCCTTGCTGCGCGCTCGGGTCTCCGATCTCGCCGATCGCGCGCTCGTCGTCGGCGATCCCGCTCGGGCCGCGCGCGTCGCCGAACGGCTCGACGATGTGCGCCAGCTCGCGGCGAACCGCGAGTACCACGTGTACGCGGGCACCTGGAAGGGCGTGCCCGTCACCGTCGCCTCGCACGGCGTCGGTGCTGCTGGTGCCGCGGTGTGCTTCGAAGAGCTCGCGCGCGGCGGCGTCACCCGCATCGTGCGCTCGGGTACCGCGGGCGGCATTCAGCCCGAGGTCGTCGACGGCGCGATCGTCGTCGCCACCGGTGCGGTGCGCGCCGACGGGGTGAGCCACCAGTTGGTGCCCACCGAGTTCCCAGCCATCGCGACCCCCGAGCTCACGATCGCGCTCAAGGCTGCCGCGGCCCAGACCGGGCTCGACGTGCACAGCGGCATCGTGCTCACCGGCGACATGTTCTACCCGAGCGAGGTCATCGTCGGGGTCGACCACCACGCCTGGCAGCGCGCCGGCATCGTGGCCGTCGAGATGGAAGCCGCGGCGCTCTTCGTCATCGCGTCGCTGCACGGCATCGAGTCGGGTGCCGTCTTCGCGATCGACGGCAACCCGCTCGCCGCGAAAGACGAGGCGATGGACGGGTACGACCCGTACCGCGAGATCGTGACGCAGGCCGTCGACGGTGCACTCACCGCCGCACTCGACGTGCTGGTGGGCTGAGCATGAGCGACGCGGCTGCGGGTGGCGCTGCGGTGAGGACTCCGTTCTCGGCGGTGCTGTTCGACTGCGACGGCGTACTCGTCGACTCGGAGACGATCACGCAGCGACTGCTCGCCGAGATGCTGCGCGAACTCGGGTGGGAGATCTCTGAAGCCGAGACCATCCGTACGTTCATCGGGCGCGCACTGAAAGACGAGTGGGAAGTGATTCTCACCCACACTGGGATTCGCATCACCGAAGACTGGATCGATGAGTTTCACGCCCGTCGCGACGACGCGCTGCGAGTGAGCGTGACTCCCATCGACGGTGTCCCCGAAATGCTCGCCGAGATCACGGAGCGCTTTGGCGACCGCATCGCGCTCGCATCCGGGGCAGACCGCGTCAAAATCGATATGCAGCTCGAAGTCACCGGTCTCGGCCGCTGGTTCGGAGATCGCGTGTTCAGCGGCATGGATCAGCCGCGCAGCAAGCCGGCCCCCGATGTGTACCTGGCGGCCGCGGCGGCACTCGGCATCGACGCCTCGACCGCGCTGGTCGTCGAAGACACCGTCGCCGGCGTCACTGCGGGCATCGCCGCAGGAGCGACCGTCTTCGGGTTCTCGCCCGACAGCCCGGTCGCGACCGCACCCGACGCATTGCGCGCTGCGGGCGCGACGCTCGTGTTCAGCAGCATGTCTGAGCTTGCCGGTCTCGTCGATGGCTGGGGCGTGGGGGAGTAGATTTGCTTGCGGCGCGCTGGCGCCGGGCTAGCGCCGCGCTACCGCCGCGCTACCGCCGCGCTGCAACGAACGCACCGGTTTCGCGCGAGTGCACCCCTGTGATGTGGGTACTCTCGCGCGAAACCGGTGCGTTCGAGGGCGCGAGGCCCAGGGCTCAACGACTCAAGGGCTCAAAGCCTTGGGCTCGAGGGCCCGAGACTCAAGAACTCGGGGCATGCGGCTCGGCGCGAGGCCCTGCTGGGCTAGGCAATCCGTGAGCGATCGAATGCGTCGAGGCTGATGCCCTGCGCGAGCACGATCTTGGCCCACTCCTTCGCGGAGTGCAGGCTGTGGTCGCGGTAGTTGCCGCAGCTGACGGGTTCGGTGCCGGGCACGTCGTCCCAAGTCACGCGCTCCACGAGGTCTTCGAGTGAGCTCTTGATCGCTGCGGCGACGGTTTCGGCGCTCGGCTCGCCCCACGCGATGAGGTGGAAGCCGGTGCGGCAGCCGAACGGGGAGATGTCGATCAGCCCGTCGAAGCGGGTGCGCAGCAGCGCCGCGAGCGTGTGTTCGATGGTGTGGAGGCCCGCAGTTGGAATCTCGCCCTCGTTCGGTTGCACGAGGCGGATATCGAAGTTCGAGATCGCATCGCCCTTGGGTCCGCGTTCGACGCCGATCAGACGCACGTAGGGGGCCAGCACTTTCGTGTGGTCCAGGGAGAAGCTCTCGACTTCGGCAAGCTCGACATCACTCATGCGGCCCAGTGTATCCAGGGGATCCACCGGGCCGCATGGGCGATGGCGTCGAGTTACGCGATGCTCATGGAGCTCAGCGTGTGCGAACGGTTACGCGGCGCGAGCGAGGTCGCGGCGCGTGAGCGCGATACGGGCGTGGTCGCCCGTGGGGAGCGGCGAGACGCGAACGTCCCAGCCGGCACGGTCGAGACGCTTCAGATCGACGCGGGCGTCACTGAGGCGATCGGTTTCGACCATGTACAGCGTGCGCCCCGAGCTGCGGTAGACGGAGCGGCGCTGCGCCCAGTCGGGCACGAGCATGTTGTCGGCGCCGCTGAGCGAGTGGTACGGGGTGCGCAGCGTCGCGACGGGGCGCGGGGCTGCGGTTTCAGGCATACGGGTATGCGAAGTCATGGTGTTCCTTTCTGACGCACCGTCATGGTGCGTATCCCGCCGAGCATGTCTCGGGGGTGGGCCCGCTCGGGGCCTCACGCTGCATCGCGGGGGCTGCGTCGGCACAGCCCGATCGAGCCTGCAGCGTCTGTGGAACCTGCGGGATCGATGCGTGAGCGCATCTGCACCGGCCTCATCGGGAGGATCGACCTCGTGTGAAGGTCTGCGGTGCGGGTGGGTTTCGCTGCGATTGTCGCGGAGTTGAGGTGATCTCGACGTCCCGTTTCAGGGCGATCACGCGTACGGCTCGCGAACCCGACTCCCCAATATTAGAACAAGGTTTCGAAAAGCGCTAGTGTGGAGTCGAAAATTCCTGATCGACGGGCGTGCAAGCGCCGCTGGGAGCGCCGATGTCTGACCTCACCACCCTGCTCGTTTTCGCGCATCGAGACGAGGCTTCGGCCTTCGCCGATGTGCCGCACCTCGTCACCGGGGTGGGCAAGATCAACGCCTCCGTCTCGCTCGCCGCCGAGCTCGCCGAGCGCCCGGTCGACCGGGTGGTCGTGCTCGGCACGGCAGGGGTCGTCAGTGATGCGCCGGATCGCCCCTCGCTCGACGAGGTCTACCAAATCGCCGGGGTCGTGCAGCACGACTTCTCGCTGCCCTCGCCCGAGCTCGCCCCGACAGGTGCGGTGATCCTGCCCACGGAATCGACCGCGGTGATCGCCACCGGCGATGTCTTCGTGCAGAACGACGACCAGCGGGCGACCATCGCCGGGCTCGGCGCGAACCTCGTCGACATGGAGGCGTACGCCTACGCGAGCGTGTGCGCGCGGTTCGGGGTTGCGCTGCAGCTCTTCAAGATCCCCTCGGACTTCGCCGATTCGTCGACCACCGATGAAGAGTGGGACACGATCGTCTTCCGCAAGAGCGAACAACTGCGCGCATTCTGGGAGGAGCGACTCGCCTGAGTCTGCCCCGATTCGCAATGCGTGCGCGAATCGCATAAGCTCTTCCGCGGTGACGTGTCCGAGCGGCCGAAGGTGCAACTCTCGAAAAGTTGTGTAGGGTAACCCCCTACCGTGGGTTCAAATCCCACCGTCACCGCCACAGAAAACCCCCTCTTCGTGAGGGGGTTTTCGCGTTGGTGGGGCTGGGCGTTGCGCTCGCTACGCCGCGCGTCACTCCGCTCGCAACGCCGCTCGCCCCTGCCGAATCGGTGTCACTTTGTGTCGTTCAGCCCGCCCACATCACTGATCTGAGAGCAATTTTTGACACCAATCCGTGAGTGGGCGGAGCTGGCCGACGAAGCTGTTAGGGCAGGGCGGGCGGAGCGGGCACCTGGCGCTGGTCTATCTGACACCTGTCAGATAGAATGTGCGCATGGATGCTCGGTCGCTCCGCACGCGGAGCCAACTGCGCGCCGCGATCCTCACCCTGTCGACAGCGACGCCGATCGACGACATCTCCGTTGCGGCGATCTGCCGGGAATCGGCAATCACGCGTGACACGTTCTATCGGCACGCCAGCACCCCGGCGCACCTGCTCGGCGACGCACTCGCGCACGAGATCGATGCCGCGATGGAGGCGCTGCCCGCCGCGCAGACCATCGGCGATGGGGAGCGGCTGCTGATCGCGCACGTCGCCGCGCGCGCCGACATCTATCGCGGGGCGATGCGACCGACACTCGTCGCACCCGTGCGGAGTGCGCTCGAGCAGTCCGTGCGGCACGGCTTGGAAACCTGGATCGCCCTGCGCCCGGCGATCCTGCCGCCCGCCCTGCGCGACGACGCCATCGGGCAACGCATCGCCATCGCGTATGCCGCGTCCGGCACCGTCGGAGCCATCGAGGCCTGGCTCGACTCGGGCAGCGACGATATCGAACGTGCCGTCGAGCTGATCCTCGCGGCATCCCCGGAATGGTGGCTGCGCTGATCCGCGGCCCGAGAAGAAGGAGCACCCCATGCAGGCAGCACAGTTCTACGCGAAGGAAGACCTCCGCATCGTCGACGTCGAGGAGCCCACGCCGGGCCCGGGCGAAGTGAAGATTCGCAACGCCTTCGCCGGCATCTGCGGTTCAGATCTGCACGTCTACTACTCGCCCGAAGCCGCTGGGCTCGACTTCGACCACCCGCACCCGGTGACCGGTTCGACGCTGCCGCAGATCCTCGGTCACGAATTCTCGGGCACCATCGTCGAGCTCGGCGAGGGCGTCTCCGATGTCGCGGTGGGGGATCGCGTCGCGGTCTGGCCCATCTACTACTGCGGCGAGTGCCCGGCCTGCGTCAAGGGCCTCTACAACGTCTGCCAGAAGATCGGCTTCCACGGGCTCAGCTCGCACGGCGGCGGCATGGCCGAGTTCACGACGGTTCCGGCGAGCAAGGTGCACGTGCTGCCCGAGAATGTCGACCTGCGCATGGGCGCCCTCGTCGAGCCGATGTCGGTGTCGTGGCACGCGGTGTCACGCAGCCACGTCGAGGCGGGCCAGACGGCCATCGTCGCGGGCGCGGGTCCGATCGGCATCGGAGTCTGGTTCGCGCTCAAGGCGCGCGGGGTGGATCGGGTGCTCGTCTCGGAGCCCAGCGCTGACCGCCGCGCGACCATTGCCGCGCTCGGGGCGACCGTCGTCGACCCGGTGCACGAGGATCTCGCGGCAGCCGTGGCGGAGCTGACGGGCGGCACGGGCGTCGACGTCGCATTTGATGCAGCCGGTGCGGGCCCCGCGGTCACGTCGGGGCTCGCCAGCCTCACGCCGGGCGGGCGGATCGTCGTGGTCGCCATTCACGAGCGTCCCATGGAGTTCTTGCCGACGCAGCTCGTGATGGGCGAGACCGAAATCGCCGGTGCGCTGGCGTATCTGCCCGAGGATTTCGATGCCGTGATCGCGGCGATGGCAGATGGCAAGTACGACACGACCGGATGGGTGCAAGAGGTGCCGTTGAACGGCGTCGTCGATGCGATCCACGCCCTGCGCGGCGGCGTCGGAGCGAAGATTCTGGTGCAGGCCGGGCAGTAGCCGCTCGATGCGCGGGTCGCCGTCTCCCAATGTCGGCGGCTCGTCGTATCCTGCTTCCATGACCGACACCGCGCTCACTCCGGCTCAGCGCCTCGTCGTGACGATCGCGATACTCGCATCGTTCGTGACCTCGCTCGACATGTCGGTGACGAACGTCGCGCTGCCGCGCATTTCGGCCGACCTCGGCGGCGGGCTGGCAACGCAGCAGTGGGTGGTCGATGCATACCTGGTCACACTCAGCGCGCTCATGCTGCTCGCCGGGTCGATCGCCGACGCGTACGGTCGCATCTTCATCATGCGCATCGGGCTCATCGGCTTCGGCATCGCGTCGATCGCTGTCGGCCTCGCCGTCTCGCCCGAGATGATGATCGCCGCCCGAGCCCTGCAGGGGGCCGCCGGGGCCTTTCTCCTGCCGAGCTCCTTGGCGCTCATCACGTCGCGCGTCTCGGGCCCGGCGCAAGGGCACGCGATCGGTGTGTGGACGGCGGCGACCACGGGGGCCATGATCATCGGGCCTTTGCTCGGCGGCGTGTTCACCGACTACCTGTCCTGGCGACTCGTCTTCCTCATCAACGTGGTGCCGATCGGGCTCACGCTGTGGATGCTGCAAAAACTGCATGGCACCGACGACCGACGTCGCGGTGTGAGCATCGACTGGCTCGGCGGCATCGGTGCCGCACTCGGCCTCGGGCTCGCCGTCTGGGCGCTGATCGAAGAGCCCGCGCACGGCTGGGGGAGCCCCGTGATCTGGGTTCCGCTGAGCGTCGGGGCGCTGCTCCTGCTGGCCTTCCTCTGGTGGCAGACGCGTGTGGCATCGCCGATTCTTCCGCTCAGCCTGTTCCGCGTGCGCAACTTCTGGACGGGCAACCTCGCCACCCTCTTCATCTACGCCGCGCTCGCGCTCAACGGCTTCGTGGTCGGGGTGTACCTGCAAAATCCCGAGGGGCCAGCGCTTACCGCGACGCTTGCGGGGCTCGCAAGTCTGCCCATCACGATTCTGATGGTGCTGCTCAGCTCTCGCGCCGGAGCACTCGCCGGGCGGTACGGACCTCGACTGTTCATGACCGTCGGCCCGCTCCTGCTCGGCATCGGGGCGTGGCTGCTGCTGCTCGTCGATACGCCGTTCTCGTACTGGACGCAGGTGCTCCCTACGATGCTCGTGATGGGCCTCGGCCTGTCGATCATGGTCGCCCCGCTCACCGCTGCGATTCTGGGTGCGATCGGCCCCGAGCGCAGCGGCATCGCCTCGGCGGTGAACAACGCGATCTCGCGAGTCGCCGGGCTCATCGTCATCGCCCTCCTGGCGACGATCGTCGGCGGCACGCTCGACCTTCGCGGGTTCCACACGGCAGCGCTCGTCACGGGGGCACTCTTCATTGCGGGTGCCATCGTCTCGTTCCTCGGTATTCGCAATCCGCGCTCGACCGACCAGGTCGAGGTCGTCGACGCCTGAGCCGCACGTCGGCGGCGGGCGAGGCGGCGCATGCGGAGGGACGCGTCGACGCGCAGGGGCGTCAGGGCGCCCCGCCGCCCCGCGCAGTGCTGAACTGCGGAAACGCAAGAACCCCCTCCTCAGGAGGGGGTTCTTCTGGCGGTGACGGTGGGATTTGAACCCACGGTAGGGGGTTACCCTACACAACTTTTCGAGAGTTGCACCTTCGGCCGCTCGGACACGTCACCGCTCACGAGATTAGCGCATGTGCTCGATGGTGCGCGAATCGACCCGGAACCGATGCCGTGCGTTCCGCGGCGCTTCCGGCTGCGCGAACTCGCGCATGATCTCCGCGAGTTCCTCGCGATCCGATGCCCCGAGTTTCGCTCTGGCCTGCGCCAGGTGCGACTCGACGGTGCGCACGCTGCAGCGCAGGTGCGCGGCCATTTCCTTGTTGCTGAGCCCGTCGACCGAGAGTCGGGCAGTGGCGAGCTCGCGCGGCGTGAGCCGGGCGAACTCGACCTCCGGGAGTGCCTCGATGCTAAACCACGGGTCGGTCAACTGCGCCGCATGCTCCAGTTCGGTCAGCAGTTCACTGCAACGGTTCACGCTTCCCGTAGCGCGACGTTGCACAAAAATGCGTCGTGCCTCGCGCAATGCGTAGGCGGCGGGCCCCCAGAAGTGGCGCTCGGCGAGATGCTCTGCGATGGTGATGAGCGCGGCAGGGTTCTGCGCATTCGTTGCTTGAATGTGGACACGGGCGAGCCGGGGGATGTCGAGGGAACGTGCATCGTCGACGGGTGCATCGTGCAAAAACCCGTAGCGCTGGATGCGGGGGCCAATGTGTTCGAGAAGTCCACTGAAGTACGCCAGATACTGTGACGACAGGTCGTCGATGTCGGTGCTCAGTTCGTTTTCACCGAGCGCGGCGGAACTCATCGAGGCGCGTTCGATCGCCTCGCCGACGTCCGAAATCAGGGTGTCGAGTCTCACGGGGAGAAAATGCGGCAGGTGCGCCACGAGGTGCTTCCACTCCAGTGCGGCGCGCAGGATATCGCCCGCAAGGATGGCTTTGCCTGCGGCTCCGAGATGCATGAGCCAGCGATGGTGCAGCGCGGCGGCGGGCAGCGTCTCGGTCAACGCGTCGAGCGCGACATCGCTTCCTGAGGTGTCTCCCAGGTAAAACGCGATCATCGCTTCGGCGACGACGGCGGTCGTGAGCAGGTCGCGCAGTTCAGGTGGGCTGGTCATCGCGATGCCCGTGATCTGCGTAATGCGTGCGACGCAGTCAGAGGTCGTGAGCGGTTGCAGCCCGCGCTTCACCTGTTCGAGATCGAGCAGCAGTCGTGCGAGCAGCGCGATCTCTGCCACCGGATGCCGGTCAGCGATGCGTGCGATGCGCTGTGCATCGGAGTCGATTGGTCCGAGCGCGTTCCACCGGTCGAGAAGCCACCGGGCGGCAGGTGCGTCGTCGTCGCTCGACGGCTTCGCTCCTGACCCGACAGAGACTCGGAGTGAGTCGTGAGGCACCGGGGCGTTGGCCACGACGTAGCTCGCGAGAGCGTCGAACGCGATGTGCTCGGCGAGGTTCTTCGGATGCTCCTGAGCGGCTTGCAGGCTGCGCATGCCCGCCAGCGGGCCGTGCAGAGCGGTGGCGACTCGGCTGCGTTCGAGCGGATCGAGCCGCAACCCGAGAGCGGCGCCTCGTAGCAGCAGATCGCGCACCTCGCCGGTTCCGCCGAAGGCCAAGAACTCGCTCGCCACCCGGTGATGCAGTGCGGCTCGCACGGGATCGCCGACGGTCGCATCGCCGGCGGGCTCATCGGCGGTCGCGCAGAAGTAAGCCTCGCGTTCCGAGAGCTGAATGCCGAGCAACTCTTGCATCTGCAGCCGTTCAGAGATCTGGTTCGACACTCGAGCGAGCAGCGCAGGATCGGCTCTGAGTTGCAGCGCCGCCGCGTACAGCTCGGGTACCGCGTACATCGAGGCATCGCCGGGGATGGTGATCAGGAGACCCTGCGCGAGCAGCGCCGCGGTTGAGGCCCCGCTGATGAGATCGCCATGACCGCTGAGCGTGCGGGGGTCCAGGCGCGCCAGCGCCGCTCCCGCAGCGATGACTTCGGGCGCGAGGTGAGTTGCGGCGCGATCGTCGGCGAATCGGAAGGAATCGAGGCCGAGTTCGCGCACTTGAGTCGCTGAGAGCCCGGGCCAGGGGGTCGCCTGCAGCGCACCCATGGCCTCGAGTTGCAACAGCTCGAGCAGCCAAGCCGGTCGACCGAATGATAAGCCGTGCAGGGTGACAGCGGTGTGGGCGTCGACATACTCTGAGCTCGTCTCAGTGATGATGCGCAGCGACTCCAACGCCGAGAGCGGGACGAGGTGCACATACCTCGTCAAGGGAAGTTCGGTTTCGGGAGCAAACAGGGCTCGCCACCCCGGCTCGCTGGAGCGCTCGGCGGTGAGGTGATCCTCCACGAGAGCGCAAGCACCGCGCCCACCGTGTCGCAGCCGTGTCGCGAGTGCCTCCAACGCCTCGGGTGTTGCGAACTCGAGATCGTCGACCAGGTGCAGCGCCGTCAATGGTTGCTGCGTCAGCACCTCGGCGGCTGCGGCGTCGCGCATGCTGACCGAGAACGCTGGAATGTCGGCGGTACTGCAGACCTGCTGCACGTCGGCGAGCACACCCGACGTGCCGCTGCCTCGAGCGCCCATCAAAATGAGGAGCCCGGGCCTTCCCGATTCCTCGATGAGGCGCTCCGCAACCGCGCTTCGTACCCCACCTCGCATGTGACGAATCACGCCCTTCCCCCCTTGAAAAGACGAACCCTCGCGTCGAATATGCCGTGACCATACTTGACGTTTGGTATCACCATAGCGAAAGAACAGGCGTGCCGCGCCCCCTTGACGTCAGGCGCAACAAAGTTTCGCATCAGTGTGAACCATATGTGTTCTCAGTAGTGCGCGAATATTCATTCAGCATTACGAGAACTGAGTCTCCGCATTGCTGAATTGCGTGGCTCTCAGTGAATGCACATTATTAGCCTCCCCGTAGGGAGGACCGGACTCTGTCCACCTCCGCGCCCGCGTAGCCGCGGGTTTTGCAGACCAACGGAGGGGGTATCTCGTGGGGTACAGGGAAGACCAACGGAGACGTCGGGTTCGACGCACCATGAGGCCCTTGGCGGTGGGAGTCGTTGCGCTCACCGCCCTGGCGTCGACATCGGTGATCGCCGCGACGGCAGCATCGGCCGATACGCACACGCCGAGTGCGAATGCGGAGTCCGCGGGCCACGGGCACGCACTCTGGCTCGACGCGCTCGGCCTCGACGTCGCGGGTACGGGCTCCGCGCTCTCCGAATTCCCCGACAACGTCGGTCCGAACGGCGAAGATCTGGACCTCTCGGTCTTGAGCGCGCTCACCGTCGATATCGGCACCGGCGTCAACATTCCATTGATCGGCGACGGTACGAACGGCGGCTTGCTGAACCTGGGCGGCCTCGGTGCGATTTCGAGCTTCTCGGAGTCGGCAGACGCACAGAACTCGGTAGCCTCTGCCGGCCTGATCGGTGAAGACGGAGGCATCAGCCTGGACCCGGAGTCGGTTCCGGCCGACTTCGATCGGGCGACCCTCGATGCGAGCGGGCTCCTGCGCCAGGTGCTTCCCGATGTGCTCGTGGATACCGCGCTGGATGAAGCTTCGGTGAGCATCGGGGCACTCGCCTCGCGGGCCGAGGCCGTTGACGGTCAGCCGACGAGCGAGTACCTGCTCTCGGGCGTCGGCCTCGACGTACACAGCCCGGTCGTCGGCAATCTGACTACGACAGTGGATAGCGCGCTCGGAACGCTCTTGGCCCCGCTGAATGCGCTGGTCGGCCCTGGGGGCACCATTCAGAACACGCTGGGTACGCTGATCACCTCGCTCAACGGCATCCAGGTGCCGCTCGTAGCGCAGGTGAACGCATCGTTGAACAGCCTGTCGCTCGACACGACGCCGCTCACCAATGAGATCCGCAGCTCACTGCTCGCCGAACCGCTCGAAAACGCGGAAGGCAGCTTGTCGATCGACCTGAGCACCGGTGTCATCCATGTCGACCTCGACAACCTGCTCACCGATGGCGGGGGAGCCGTCGGGCTCAGCTCGCTGGACCCGAACACGAACTTGCTCAGCGGCGAAGCCGTCACGAGCATCGTCGACGGCGTGACCGAGCTGCTGCTCGGAAACGGCCCGAACTCGTTGATCACGAAGGTCGTGAACCTGCTGAACGAGGGCATCTACAACGTCGCGTTCAACATTTCGCTGCAGATCCGCGTGACAAACCCGCTGACCGGTCTCGTGCTGGTCAACGCGCCGGTCACCCTGGCGACGAACCTCGGTGGGCTGACCGGCCAGCCGGGGTACACGCCCGCGGTATTCGACGTGAGCGGCATCACGGTGGCCGGCATCCCCGTCGGCACCATCGTGCAACCCATCGCGAACTTGCTTGCCGGCACGGTGAGCACAATCGGTGCGGCTGTGCTCCCCGTCGTGCAGAACCTGCTCACAAATGCGCAGCCGGTGTTGACGACGGCGGTCGGCGCAGTGGTGAATCCGCTGCTCGACGACGCGCTCGAGCCCGTCCTGTCGAACTTGCTTGAGGTGACGGTGAACGAACAACCGGCCGAGGGCGATCTCGGTGCGGGGAGTTTCACCGTTCGTGCACTCGCTATTGAGCTGCTTCCGATTCTCGGAGCTGGCTCGGCGAACCTCCAGTTGGGGTCGTCGACGGTGATTTCCGCTGAGGCCGAGGCCACGCTCGCGGCGTCACCGAATCCGGTCGAGCAAGGTGGCGTCGTCACCCTGACCGGCGGTGGCTTCACCGCTGGCGAGGACGTTACGGTGACGTTCCCGGATGCCACAGCGACTACGGTCACGGCACAGCCGGACGGCTCGATCTCGACCACCTGGGACGTGCCAGCCGATTACGCAATCGGCGCGGCAGCCTTCTCAGCGGTTGGGGCTACGAGCGGGCTCACCGCGACGGCCGAGACCGAGGTCGTCGCGGCCTCGGATGCGACGCTTGAGGCGACTCCCGACCCGGTTGAACAGGGCGGCACCGTCACCCTGAACGGCGACGGGTTCGACGGCGACGAAGACGTCACAGTCACACTGCCCGACGGCACGACGACCACGGTGACGGCTGAGGCGGATGGCAGCTTCACCACGACCTGGGACGTTCCCGCGAACTTCCCGGTCGGTCCGGCCAATTTCTCAGCGACGGGCGTGACGAGCGGGGCGACCGCGACGGCGAGCGTCGAAGTCGAGGCGGCCGCAGATGCGCTGCTCGAGGCGACGCCGGATCCGGTGGCGCATGGCGGCACCGTGACGGTCGCGGGTGGTGGGTTCGATGGCGGCGAAGACGTCACCGTGACCTTCCCTGACGGCACGACGACTACGGTGACCACCGAGGCCGACGGTTCGTTCACCACCACGTGGGACGTACCTGGTGACTTCCCCACGGGTGAAGCGACGTTCTCCGCGACGGGAGCCACGAGCGGACTGACCGCGACCGCGACCACGAATGTCGTCGCAGCGATCAACGCCACCCTCGACGCGTCACCGAATCCGGTGGAGCAGGAGGGTACCGTGACCCTGACGGGTGGCGGTTTCGCCTCGGGTGAGGATGTCACAGTCACGTTCCCGGACGGCACGACCACGGTCGTGACCGCGGAGGCCGACGGCACCATCAGTGCGACGTGGGATGTTCCCGCGGACTACCCGGCTGGCCCCGCGACGTTCGAGGCCGAGGGGCAGGAGAGCGGCGCGACCGGCACGGCGACCACCGAGGTGGAAGCGCTGGCGGGCACGCTCACGGCGACTCCCGATCCGGTCGAACAGGGCGGCACCGTCACCCTGACCGGTGGCGGATTCGTCGGCGGCGAAGACGTGACGGTCACGCTGCCCGACGGCACGACCACCACGGTGACGGCGGAAGCCGACGGGTCGTTCACCACCACCTGGGACGTGCCATTCGACTTCGCTCCAGGCGACGCCGAATTCTCTGCGACGGGCGATGCGAGCGGTCGTACGGCGGCGGCGACCACCGAAGTGGAAGCGGCATCCGCGGCAACTCTCGGAGCGACTCCGAACCCGGTCGAGCAAGAGGGCACAGTCACCTTGAGCGGTGAAGGGTTCGCTGATGGTGAAGACGTCACGGTCACGCTTCCGGATGGCACCACCGTCACTGTGACGGCTGAAGCCGATGGCTCGTTCACGACGACGTGGGAGGTGCCCGCCGACTACGCGCCGGGGAGCGCTGACTTCTCGGCGGAGGGCGAGACCAGCGGACGCACGGCAACGGCGACCACCGAGGTGGAAGCACTGGCGGGCACGCTCACGGCGACTCCCGATCCGGTCGAACAGGGCGGCACCGTCACCCTGACCGGCGGCGGGTTCGTCGGCGGCGAAGACGTGACGGTCACGCTGCCCGACGGCACGACCACCACGGTCACCGCCGAGGCCGACGGCACGTTCAGCACGACCTGGGACGTTCCGGCCGACTTCGCGACGGGTGACGCCGAGTTCACTGCGACCGGCGACACCAGCGGACGCACGGCAACCGCAACGACCGAGGTCGAGGCCGCGGCAGATGCCGATGTGAATGCGAATGCGTCGGCTTCGGCGTCGGCTTCGGCGGAGGCCGCGGCGGACGATGATGCGACGGCTTCG
>NZ_JHBX01000106.1:0-182615 GCF_001273855.1 Leucobacter japonicus
CCTCATCGTCAAAGCCCACTCCGGGCACCCTGAGCTCTCGGATGCCACCGCGCGTGTGGCCTCTGCGGCGATTCGCGAGGCCGGTCTGCCCGAGGGATCATTCCAGCTCGTGCACGGACGCGAAGCCGGCGTGGCGATCCTGCAAGACCCGCGTGTGCGTGCCGGTTCCTTCACCGGTTCGATCGCGGCCGGACGTTTGCTCGCCGACATCGCCGCTGCTCGCCCCGCACCGATCCCCTTCTTCGGCGAACTCGGCAGCGTGAACCCGGTCTTCATCACCGCCGACGCCATCGCCGAGCGCGCCGAAGACATCGCCACCGGCTACGTCACCAGCGTCACAGGGTCCGCCGGGCAGCTCTGCACGAAGCCCGGGTTCGTCTTCGTGTCGGCGGGAGACGCGACAGCGCAGTGGCAGGATCGCATCCGCGCCGCCGCCGAGGGCACCCCTGAGCACCGCTTGCTCGACCCGCGCATCGCGCAGAGCTACGACGAGCGCCGCACCGCCGTGCTCGGCGCGGCCGGCGTGCGCGCGATCGTCACCGGCGGGGTGCGATTCGACGACGCCGGTCAGGGGTGGGCCACCCCCACGATCGTGGCCGTCAGCCTCGACGACTTCCGCCTCGCACACCAGGCCCTCGCGCACGAGGCGTTCGGTCCGCTCTCCATCATCGTCGAGGTGCCTCACGACACCGATCTGGCAACGTTGTTGCCCGAGTTCTTCGAGGGGAACCTGACCGCGACGCTGCACCATGGCGAGGCGGAGGCCTCGGCTGCGCACCAGAATGCCGCGGCACTCGGCACGCTCGTTCGAGCGATGGCCCTCCAGGTCGGTCGCGTCTTGTTCAACGGATGGCCCACCGGTGTCGCCGTCACCCCCGCCCAGCAGCACGGCGGCCCCTGGCCCGCGACCACCAACGACGCGTCAACCTCCGTCGGCACCGCAGCGATCACGCGATTCCTGCGCCCCGTCGCGTTCCAAAACGCCCCCGCCGCGCTCCTCCCGGAGGCACTCCGCGACGACAACCCGCTCGGCCTACCGCAGCACATCGCCCCGGCGGGCGAATCCCAGTCGTGGGGAGCCCGCTGGCGGTAGCCCCGCCCTGCGGCCGCTGCCCCGCCCCCGGCCCTGCGGCCCCAGCCCCTGCACCTGCGCTTGCGCTTGCCGGATTGGGGTAACTTCGGACCAGTGCGGACGCTGAAAAGCGTCGGCACACCGGTCCGAAGTTACCCCGATCCAAAATGGGCGGTGCGGATCGACGGAGTCGCGGTGTAGCAGAGCAGCGTGGCAGGCGGCCGCTCCGTTCCGGTACCGTCGAAGCATGCCCAGCCTCATTCAGCAGCGCCTCGCGTTCGAACGCGAGCATCGATACGGCTGGTGGATGCTCGTTCTGGCCGTGCTCGCCGGCGCGTTCGCCATTCACCGAGCCGCACTCGGCCCGGCGTGGCTGTGGATCGGCGTGCTCATTTGGGTCGCGCTCGCACTCCTCTCACTGCGGCGAATCCTGCGGGCCCGACGTGCACGTCGCGCCTTCGAACTCGAGCACGGCCCTGACGCCGGCATCCGCCCCTAACGCAGCCTCGCACTCACGGCCCCATCTGCGATTGGGGTAACTTCGGACCGGTGTGCCGGCGCTTTTCAGCGTCCGCACTGGTCCGAAGTTACCCCGATCCGCAATGGGCGGGGCGGATCGTGCGTCCGCCAGGTGCCGCACACGCAACGATCCCCCCGGAGCTTGCTCCGAGGGGATCGTTCGCGTTCAGCCGCGGCTCAGTGCCAGAGCACCGCCAGCGCCACGTTGACGAGCGAGAGGCCGGCGATCGCGCCGAGCATGCCCGCCGAGGTGGGCTGCTTCTTCCGGCCGATGAGCACGACGGTGATGAGCACGAGCAGCACGACCAGCTTCACACCGATCTTCGCGTTGTTCGGCTGGCCACCGGTCGCGTAGACCATGCCCACGAGCAGCAGGCCGGTTGCGAGCAGCAACCAGGCACCGTGCAGAATGCCCGGCGTGATGCGGGCGCGCGCTTCCTTGACCGCTGAGAGCTGCGCCAGCGTGCTGCCGAAGACAGCACCGAAGGCGACGAGGTGCAAGACGATCAGAATTCCCTTGACGATTTCCACGTCTTGATTCTGACGGCCCGCACCCCGCCGCGCAACGTAGGCGAGGCTTGCTCACAACTGATGAATCACCAGTAAAATTGCAGATCAGCGACCATTCCGCGAGAAGGCCCCAGCTTAGTGGAAGAAGTGGCGCTCACCGGTGAAGTACATCGTGACCCCGGCCGCCTCGGCAGCTGCAATGACCTCGGGATCGCGCACGGAGCCGCCCGGCTGCACGACGGCGCGCACGCCGGCGTCGAGCAGCACCTGCAGTCCGTCGGCGAACGGGAAGAACGCGTCAGACGCCGCGACCGACCCGCGCGCACGATCCCCCGCACGCTCGACCGCCAGGCGGCACGAGTCGACGCGGTTGACCTGCCCCATGCCGACGCCGACCGAGGCGCCGCCCGAGGCGAGCAGGATGGCGTTCGACTTCACCGCTCGGCTCGCGCGCCATGCGAACTCGAGATCGGCGAGGGTGTCGGCGTCGGCGGGCTGACCGGTGGCGAGCTCCCACTCGGCCGCCGGAGCGAAGGCGTGATCTGCATCTTGCAGCAGGAAGCCGCCAGACACCTGCCGCAGTTCGACCGGATTCGGGGTGTAGTCGGCGGGCAGCACGAGCAGTCGCACATTCTTCTTCTGGGTGAGGATCGCGAGCGCCTCGGGCTCGAAGCCCGGTGCGACGATGACCTCGGTGAAGATCTCGGAGACCGTCTCAGCCATGGCCCGGGTGACGACGCGGTTCGCGGCGATCACGCCGCCGAACGCCGACACGGGGTCGCAGGCGTGAGCGAGCTCGTGCGCCGCGGCGATCGGATCGGCTGCACCCTCGGGCGCGACGGCGATGCCGCACGGGTTCGCGTGCTTGATGATGGCAACGGCCGGGCGCTCGTGATCGAACGCGGCGCGCAGTGCGGCATCGGCGTCGACGTAGTTGTTGTACGACATCTCTTTGCCGTGCAGCTGGGTCGCCTGCGCAATGCCGGCGCCCTCGTTCTCAGTGAACAGTGCGCCGCGCTGGTGGCTGTTCTCGCCGTAGCGCAGCACCGACTCGCGCAGTCCGAAGACCTCGTACCCGACGTAGCCCTCGGTCGTCGCGAAGATGCTGTCGATCGATGCCTCGTCAGACGGTGCCTCGAGCGTTTCGGCAGCGCCCCATTCGGCGTCCTCCTGCTCGAGGAACCAGTTGGCGACGGCCGCGTCGTACTGCGCGGTGTGCACGAACGCCTCGGTCGCGAGCGAGCGGCGCTGCGCGAGCGTCGTGCCGCCGGCCTGCACCGCGGCGATGATCTCGTCGTAGCGCGCCGGCGAGACCACGATGGCCGCGTTCGCCTGGTTCTTCGCGCTCGCGCGCACCATTGCGGGGCCGCCGATGTCGACGTTCTCGATGACGTCGGCGGCGGGCTTGCCCGAGGCGACCGTCTCTTCGAATGGGTACAGGTTCACGACGACGAGCTCGAATGCGGCGAAGCCGAGCGTCTCGAGCTGTGCGCGGTGGTCAGCGAGGCGCAGGTCGGCGAGCAGGCCGGAGTGCACGGCGGGGTGCAGCGTCTTGACGCGCCCGTCGAGCGCCTCGGCGAAGCCGGTCACCTCGGCGACGTCGGTCACGGCGTGGCCGGCGTCGCGAATCGTCGAGGCCGTCGAGCCGGTCGAGACGATCTCGACACCGGCTGCGGCGAGCGCTGCGGCGAGGTCGAGCAGGCGGGTCTTGTCGCTCACGGAGATGAGCGCGCGGCGCACGGGAATCTGGTCGCGGTGTTCGTACAGGCTCGGATCGTGGCTCTGAACTGCCATGCGGAAGGGCTCCTCGGGTTCGTGTTCGCTGGCTTCGGAAAGGGTGTGAGGGGTCGCTGGGTCACCCGCGGCGGTGCGGGATCACCCGACCCGCGGCAGGGTGAGCTGCCCGAGTGCGATGTCGCGCACGGTCTGCACGAGCAGCGGGCGTTCGAGCTGCTTGATGCGTTCGTGCAGTTCGTCTTCGGTTTCTCCGTGCTGCACGTCGACGGCGGCCTGGCGCAGCACTGGGCCGGTGTCGACGCCCTCGTCGATGACGTGCACGGTGACGCCGGTGCGCTCGGCACCCGCGGCGAGCGCGTCGCGGACGGCGTGGGCGCCGGGGAAGGCCGGGAGCAGCGCCGGGTGCGTGTTGATGAGTCGCGGGCTGAACTCGCGCACGAAGCCGGGCGGCAGAATGCGCATGAGCCCGGCACTGACGACGAGGCCGGCGTCGGGGCCGCTGCCGACGCCGTGCTCCTGGATGGCGGCGGCGAGTACCTGACCCCATTCCTCGCGGGTGCCGGAGTCGCGCGGGCGCACGATGAAGGTCGGGATGCCCGCGGTTCGCGCGTACTCGAGGCCCGCCGCTTCGGTGTCGGAACCGACGCAGACGATGCGTGCGGGGAACTCGGGGTCGGCGGTCGCGTCGATCAGCGCTTTGAGGTTGCTGCCGCCACCGGAGATGAGAACCGCGATTTTCAGCACCGGATCAGTCTACGCGACGCTCGGAGCAGCTGATTTCGCCGCCGCTGCGACTCAGCACTCCCGCACCTCGTCCGCGATCAGCCAGGGCTGGTGCGCGGCGTAGTGCGCGTCCTCCTGAGCAGCCCAGCGCTCCCAGTGGGGTGCGTACGTGTCCCCGTCTCGGGCGAGCGCCCGCGCCTTGCGCTCTGCGGTCGCGCACTCGAGCCAGATGCTGTGCACGCGGGGCTCCCGACGCTCCCCCGAGGCCCGCGCACCCCACTCGCGCGCCGCTGACACGTTGTCGGCCGTCAGAGCTCCGCACCCCTCGATGATGAGCGGGAGGCGGGGCACCAGCGGCGTCTGCGCACCGAAGCGCTCGGCGATCCAGTCGTAGGCGGCGAACCCGCCCTCGCGCAGTGCCCGTGCGAGGCCGAGCGATCCGGCACCCAGCCCGTCCCACCCGGGGTACAGCTCTTCGACGTGCAGCACCTCGGCAGGCCAGCCCGCTGCGGCGCATCGCTGCTGCACGGCCGAGGCCAGCTGAGTCTTGCCCGATCCCGAGCGGCCGTCGATGATCAGCACGTCCCAGTCCACCGCAGATGTCTGCATCAGAACTCCCGATTCCCGTCAGTGCGCCAGCGCTCCGCGAGCAGCATGACGCCCGCCGTGAGCACGCCGAGCACCACCGCTCCCGCGAGGCCCGCTCCGTAGCTGCCCGGCGCCTGGTGACCAATAAGCGCCGCCACCGCGACCGGCAACGTCTGCTCCCCCGGTCGAACTAAGAACGAGGTCGCGCCGAACTCGCCGAGCGAGGCTGCGAACGCGAAGCCGAGCGCGAGCCCCGTCGATCGCCCGAGCAGCGGCACATCGATCGCGCGCAGCATCGCGAACGGCCCCGCCCCGAGCGAGGCGGCGGCGTCGCGCAGTTCGGGGGCGATGCCCCGCAGCACAGGCAGCAAGGTGCGCACCACGAGCGGCAGGGCGACCAGCGCCTGCGCGATCGGAATGAGCGCAGTCGAGGTGCGCAGATCCAACCCGATGCCGAGCGGCCGATGCATCGTGAGCAGCAGCCCGAATCCGAGGGTCACCGCCGACACCCCGAGGGGCAGCATGACCAGGCCGTCGAACAGATCGATGCCGCGGCGCAGAGTTCGGGATCGGGGCCGGCGCGACAGCACGAGCGCGAGCAGGGCCCCGAGCACCATCGCGAGGAGCGCCGCCACCACTGCGATGCGGAGCGACGCGAGGATCGCCGAGAACACCGAGCCGTCGATCGGCAGCCCTTCGGGAGGCACGACCAGGGCCGCGTAGTTTGCCAGCGTCCACGCACCGTCACGATCCCGCAGCGACCGCGAGAGCAGGGTGATGAGCGGCAGAGCGTGCAGCAGCGCGACGGTCGCACCAAACACCACCAGCACCGGGATATCGACGCGACGAGGGCGCGCCCCGTGCGCACGATCCTCACGCAACTGCACGGCTCGTTCGCCTGCTCTGCGCAGTCGTGACGACACCACGAGCGCGAACCCGACGATCGCGAACTGCGCGATCGACAGCACGGCGGCGCCCCGCAGGTCGAGGTACTGCACCGTGAGCCGGTAGATCTCCGTCTCCACGTTCGCGAACGCCGAGCCGCCGAGAATGAGCACGATACCGAACGACGTGGAGCAGAACAGGAAGACGAGCGACGCCGCCGAGGCGAGCGCTGGCCCGAGCGCGGGCAAGGTCACGAGGGTCCAGGCGCGCGCCCGGGAGGCGCCGAGCACCCGCGCCGCCTGCTCGGAGGTGGCGTCGAGCCTCGCCCAGAATCCGCCCACGGTGCGCGCCACCACGCCCACGTTCGGAAACGCGAGCGCGAGCACGACCGCGGCAAAGCTCCGGTCAAGGCCCCACCCCGCGAGCGGGCCGCCCGCGCCGAGCAGCGCGGAGAACGCGACGCCCACCACCACCGACGGCAGCACGAACGGAACGGTGAGAAAGCCCCGCAGCAGGCTCTGCCCCGGAAAGTCGAGGCGGTAGAGCACGTACGCCGCGGGCACACCCAGCGCGAGCGAGATCAGCGTCGCGACGCCGGCCTGGGCGAGCGTCTGACCGATAACCCGCCAGGTGCGCGCCGCGCCGAACACCTCGGGGATGCCGCTGAAGTCGAGCGCACCGCCATCGACGAACCCCGTCGCGATAAGCGAAATGACGGGCCACAGGAAGAAGAGCGCGAGAAAGGCGAGCGGCACGGCCGTCGCCGCCGTCCACGCCGCGACACCCCACGGGCTGGTGCTCGCCCGTGACGTCGCGCCTCCCCCGCGTCGCAGAATGTCAGAGTCCGATCTGGTCGCCCAGGGTCTTCAGCCACCCCTCGCGCCCGGCCTCGATCTGCGCCGAAGTGAGATCGTGCGTCTGGTCGGCCGCAGGCTCGGGTGCGAACTTCGCCCATGCTTCGGGGAGTTCCACCGAGCTGTCGACGGGCACCATGTACATCGCTTCGGGGATGGTCTGCTGGAATTCGTGCGAGACGAGGTAGTCGACGACAGCCTCGGCTCCGGCCTCATTGGCGGCGCCCCGCAGCACCCCGGCGTACTCGACCTGCTGCGTGCAGGTGTCGAGCAGCGCGGCGGTGCTCGACGCGGTGCCCGCGTCATTCACGGTGAACGCCGGCGACGATGCGTACGACACCACGATCGGACGCGTGCCGTCTTCACCGCCCTGCGTGAACTGACCGTAGTAGGCGTCGCTCCAGCCCTGCTCGATGCGGGCGCCGTTGTCGACGAGCTGCTGCCAGTAGTCTGCGAATCCGTCCTCGCCGAACTCCGACACCGTGCCGACGAGGAACGAGCCGCCGGTCGACGATGCGGTCGGGTCGAGCAGCGCCGTGAGGTCGCGGTAGGCGGGCTTCGTCAAATCGGCGTAGGTCTGCGGCTCGGCGACGCCGTGCTCGGCGAACCAGGCGGTGTCGATGTTGATGCAGGTGGAACCGTGGTCGACCGGGATCATGCCGGTGCGCTCGACGTACTCGTTGCCGAGCGCGCTCGGCCCCTCGGCTTCCACCGCGTACTGGAGTGCACTCTGTGGAAGCGCCTCGGGCACGTACGATTTCACCACGCCGTTGTCGACGAGCCGCGACGCGAAAATGTTGTCGACTCCGAAGAACGCGTCGGCGACGGGTGCGCCTTTCGTGAGCACCAGCTTGTTGGTGAGCTCGCCGCCATCGCCGGCCGAGACGACCTGTACGTCGTAGCCGGTTGCCGCGCTCGCGGCCTTCGCGAAGTCGTCGTTCGGAAACGAATCGTGCACGATCAGCGTCACCGTCTTCGCATCGGCTTCGTCGGCGGCACCGGTGGTGCAGCCCGTCAGCACGAGACCGAGTGCGGCCGCTGCCGACACCGTGGCAAGTGCCGATCGTCGCGCGCGACGGGAAAAGTGGATAGGCGTCATTGAGGGCTTCCTTCCTCCGCTGGCATGAACCAGATCAGGTTGACGGTCGGAGCTCGCGTGCTCCCTCTCAGCCCTGCGCGTCAGGACTCCCGTGGATTGCCCTCTTACCTTAGTGCCCGCCGCCCGGCCAACGCCAACCGGAGCGCTTCTCGCTGCGGTCTTCCGCATCAGACGATGCGTCAGTGGTTTCGGGTGCCGCGTCCCAGGCGTAGGCGCGGAGCAGGTCGGCTTCGCTGAACTCCGGGTCTACGCTGCTGTGGTCAGCATTGGCATCGCGCGAGGTCTGCTCGGACTCCGGCCGTCTCTCGGACGGCGTCGAGGCGCTCGACGCCGTCTCGAGATCGTCTGCGTCGATCTGCGCGGTCTCGAAGTCTGCTCGCTCGAACTGCGCAGTCTCGAGCTCAGCCGTCTCGAACTCAGCCGTTTCAAACTCAGCATCTCCGATGCGCCCGGTCTCGAACGCCGCCGTCTCATCGTTCCCGGTGTCGACGGACGCATCGTTCAGATACTCGTCGTCAAGATGGGCATCGTCGACGGCCGACCGCTCGAGCTCCACCGTCTCGAAGGCAGCTGGGGCGTCGAAGGCACCTGCAGCGGCCAGGCGTGCCGAAACGACGTCTACCTCGACTGGCTCAGTGCGACGACGACGCCCCAGCGTCAACCCCGCGAGCGCCGGCGTCGCGTCCGTGACGCGCTCGGGGATCGCGGAGCGCACCTGCTGCACATCCATGCGACCCGCCAGCGCACCCAGCAGCAGCCCGGCGCCGACCTCGAGAGCGAGAAACCCACCGAGTGCCCAAGGGTGAGGGCCGTTCTCGGCGAGGCGATCCGGCCCCATCGCACCCCCGGCGGCCGAGGCCAGCCCCACCGCGACGAGACCGGTGCAGAGGCTCGCGATGACCGGTGCGGCCAGCACCACCGTCAACCTCGAACGGCGCTGCGCGGGCCGCCTCGCGAACCGCACGCCGAGCACGATCGCGGCGAGCACGATGATGGCGGGTGCCACTCCACCGAACGCGCCCCAGCTCGACGGGATCGCCCCGAAGATCGGCAGCGCCGGCAATGGGCCGAGGAGCGTTTCGAACGGCGTCGTCGAACTGCCGACTCCGATCGCGAACCCGGGCCCGGCAAGCCAAGACAAGCTCCAGACAATCGCCGTCGGCACCAGCGCCAGCTGCGAAATGAAGACGGTGAACGAGCCGAGAGGGTCGAGTTGCAGACTTTGCGTCAGTGCGGTGACATCGGCGTAACTCGTGATCACGGCAATCGAGAACGCGACCGAGGCGAGCCCGATAACTAGCGCGATCGATGCTGCAGCGAGTCGAAGCGCTTCGGCGCCGCGAGTCGGGAGCGAGGCCGCACCCGACCAGCCGAGGGCCTCCAAGCCGCGCTGCGCCTGGCGCACCAGCGCGTGCCACCAATCGTGCCCGTCGATCGCGGCCCGCACGACGAAGGCGGTGAGCGAGGACGCCCCGAATACGGCGGCCGGAACCGCGGCAGCAAGTGCGTGCGGCCACACCAGCAGTGGTGCGGCGAGCGCCGCTGCCGCGAACGCGATGCCGCCGAACCCAGCCGCGCCGCCCAGCGCACCGAATGCCCCCACACCTCCGCGAGCCGCAAAACGCCAACCCGAGCGCAGCGCGAGCAGCACGGTGACGAGGGTGATGCCGAGCGGGGCGATCGAAAGCGTGAACTGCAGCGCTTCAGGGGCAAGCCCCAGTGCAAGTGCCGCCTCGGCGGGCACCGCGAAGTGCAGCGGCACGAAGTGCGCGAGCAGCCACACTCCGGTGACCGCCGACGTGACCGATGCCGGTTCGGCGGAGAGCCCAAACGTCACGACCCAGAGCAGCACCCCAGGAACCGCGACAACGGCGAGCCCGGCGATCGCCACCGCGGCGGCTTCGATTGCGGCGATCACCGCGGTCACCAAGGATCTCATCGTCAGAAGCTTACTCCGCAAGAGTTCTGCCGAGCCGAGACGCACCCCTGCGGGCGTGCCGCTTGCGCATTGTCGGCCCGCGCCCCCGGAGACAGCACGGCGGGCCGGCCACCCCAGAGTGACCGGCCCGCCGACGTTCGGGTGCTGTTTACAGCTGGGCGAAAGCCTCGCGCAGCAATTCGGCGGTCTCGGTCGGCGTCTTGCCGACCTTGACACCGGCGGCCTCAAGGGCCTCCTTCTTCGCCTGAGCGGTGCCGGCCGAACCCGAGACGATGGCGCCAGCGTGCCCCATCGTCTTGCCTTCGGGCGCGGTGAAGCCGGCGACGTAGCCGACGACCGGCTTCGTCACGTTGGCCTTGATGAACTCGGCCGCGCGCTCTTCGGCGTCGCCGCCGATCTCACCAATCATCACGATGGCCTGGGTCTCAGGGTCAGCCTCGAACGCGGCGAGCGCGTCGATGTGCGTCGTGCCGATGACCGGGTCGCCGCCGATACCGATCGCGGTCGAGAAGCCCAGATCGCGCAGCTCATACATCATCTGGTAGGTCAACGTGCCCGACTTCGACACGAGGCCGATCGGCCCCTTGCCGGTGATGGTCGCGGGGGTGATGCCGGCGAGGGCCTCACCCGGCGTGATGATGCCGGGGCAGTTCGGGCCGATGATGCGGGTTTCGTTGCCGGTGGCCTGGGCGTGCGCCCACAGCTCGGCCGAGTCCTTGACCGGCACGCCCTCGGTGATGATGACGAGCAGGCCGATGCGGGCATCGATGGCCTCGATGGCGGCATCCTTGGTGAAGGCCGGCGGCACGAATGCGACCGACACGTCGGCGCCCGTCGCAGCGATGGCCTCGGCCACGGTCGCGAACACCGGCAGCTCGACGGCGTTGCCCTGCGCGTCAACGTGCGACACCGTGGTGCCCGCCTTGCGCGCGTTCACGCCGCCAACGATGTTGGTGCCCGCCGCGAGCATGCGCGCGGTGTGCTTGGTGCCCTCGCCGCCGGTGATGCCCTGGACGATGACCTTGGAATCCTTGTTCAGGAAGATCGACATGGTGGTTCTACTCCTACAGTCTTTCGTCTCGGATCAGCGGGCGTTGGCGAGCTCGGCGGCCTTGTCGGCGCCCTCGTCCATGGTGGCGGCCTGGGTGACCAGCGGGTGCGCCGCCGCGTTCAGGATCGCCCGGCCCTCTTCGACGTTGTTGCCGTCGAGGCGCACGACGAGCGGCTTGTTCGCCGCATCGCCGAGCTTCTCGAGCGCGCCGACGATGCCGTTGGCAACGGCGTCGCATGCCGTGATGCCGCCGAACACGTTCACGAACACCGACTTCACCTGCGGGTCGCCCAGAATCACGTCGAGCCCCGCCGCCATGACCTCGGCCGACGCGCCGCCACCGATGTCGAGGAAGTTGGCGGGCTTGACGCCGCCGTGGTTCTCGCCGGCGTAAGCGACGACGTCGAGCGTCGACATCACGAGGCCTGCACCGTTGCCGATCACGCCAACTTCGCCGTCGAGCTTCACGTAGTTGAGATCCTGCGCCTTGGCCTTGGCCTCGAGCGGATCCTCCGCCGACTTGTCAGCGAGCTCGGCGTGCTGCGGCTGGCGGAACTCGGCATTCTCATCGAGCGAGACCTTGCCGTCGAGCGCGACGATGTCACCTGCACCAGTCAGCACGAGCGGGTTCACCTCGACGAGCGTCGCGTCTTCGCCCGCGTACACCGCGAAGAGCTTCTGGAAGACGGGCACGACCTTGGCGACGAGCTCTTCGGGGAAGTTCGCCGCGCGAGCGATCTCTTCAGCCTTCACCGCATCGATGCCGGTGATCGGGTCCACTGCAATGCGGGCGAGCGCCTCCGGCTTCTCGACAGCGAGCTGCTCGATCTCCATGCCGCCCTCGACCGATGCAAGCGAGAGGTACGTGCGGTTTGCGCGATCGAGCAGCACCGAGAAGTAGAACTCCTGGGCGATGTCAGCACCCGCCGCGACCATCACGCGCTCGACGGTGTGGCCCTTGATGTCGAGCCCCAGGATGGCCTGAGCCGCTTCGAAGGCCTCGTCGGGCGTCTTCGCTACCTTCACGCCGCCGGCCTTGCCGCGGCCACCGACCTTTACCTGCGCCTTTACGACGACCACGCCACCGATCTTCTCGGCGGCCGCACGCACCTCTTCAGGGGTGTCGGCGACGATGCCGGCGAGTACCGGCACCTCGTATCGTTCGAATAGATCTCGTGCCTGGTACTCGTACAGATCCACGTACTGTCCTTTGCTTGGGAGTCGGGGTGATCCGAGGCAGAAAAATGTCTCGATGTCGAGCTAGCTCGACCGACGAAAAGCCTATCACCGCGAAGTGATCGAACCCTTACCGCGTGCTGGTTTCGCACGGAGCAGCTCGTCATCAGCGCGTGCAAGGGCGATGTCGAGGGGCTCGCCGGGAACCGCCTCGGCGATACCCCATGACCACGCAAACTGCGATGCCGCTCGCATCGAGTCCAGCGCCTGTTCGAGCTCGCTGGGCCCACTGCGCAGCACGAGGGCGAACTCATCGCCGCCGAGCCGTGCGACGAGGCCACCTGACCGGCCCGACGTGCCGCGCATCCCCACGAGCACGGTCCAGACCTCGACTGACTCGATCAACGCGGCGTCACCGGCGATGTGGCCCCCCGCATCGTTGAGCCCCTTGAAATCGTCGAAGTCGATCATCGCGACGGCCACGGGCTCCCCCGCCCGCGCCGCGCGGTTGCGCACGACCGTCGCGAGCTCGCCCAATCCACGCCGATTCAGTGCGCCGGTCAACGAATCGGTGCGCGCCTCACGATGGAGCTGACGCTGCACGGTGCGAGCCCCCACGTAGCAGAAGATCGCGATGAGGATCGCGTAGCCAACCATGACATTCGGATCGGCGAGGCCCATGCCGAGGTCCGGGTTCACCATCAGGATGATCAGCATGCGGATCACGCCGATGACCATGAGCACACGACCGAAGACCGGCGGGTAGAACCACCCAAGATACAGCGCGACGAACGGGAGTTCCAGGAGGGCATTGATCTCGGCATGCGCGTGCGAAGAAAACAGCAGGAAGTAGGTCGACCAGGTCTCGATCACAGCAAACATCACCACCCCCGCCCACAGCGGGTATCTGCGCCCGAGTACCAGGGGCAGCGCGGTTGCGACGCCGTAGAAGACGAGCCACATGGTCACCATCAAGCGGTTCATGTGCTGGTGACCGACGATGAGGTCGGACACGAAGACGACCGCGAGCAGAGCGGGTATCGCGGCGCTCATGTAGGAGAACGGGGTCTGCCAGCGCACAAACCGCATCCATATCTCCGAGCCGAGGCTCGCGAGATCGGGGTACAACCGGCGTCTATCCATAGTGCGCCTGCCGCTTCTCGCGCTTCTGCTCGTAGAGCGCCGCGTCCGCGCGACGCCACAGCGACGCGGTGTCGTCTCCGACTTGGAGTTCCGCAACTCCCCATGACCAGGCATGAGGCGATGCCGTGAGCAGCCGTTCGGCAATGCCTGCCGCAGTCGCCGCATCGGTCGCCGGGAGCAGCAGAGCGAATTCATCTCCCCCGATGCGCCCGATGACATCCCCGACGCGTACTTCCTCGAACCAGACGCCGATCGTCGTTTCGAGTGCCACATCCCCCGCCGCATGACCGTGGGTGTCGTTCAACGTCTTGAAGTCGTCGAAGTCAATCGCCACGAGACTCAGCGGTGCACGCGCCCGGTCGATGCGATGAGCTGCACGCTCCTGGAATCGTGCGCGCGTCAATGCCCCAGTCAGCGGGTCCGCCGACTCGATGCGCACCTCCCTGCGCCAGAGATACAGCCCGGCGCCGTAACAGAAGATGAGCCCCAGGAGCGCGTGCACGGCAACGGGTGCACCGATACTGCCGTTCGCACCAAACAACGGGTTTGAGAACATGACGATGGCGAAGCCGACGAGTCCGAACAGGGCAAGCGGCACGGCGACCTTCGGCCGCACGAACCACCCGAGATAGAACGCGACGATCGGAAACTGCTGCACCGAAGAGATCACCGATTGCGGATCGTCGCGCAGACTCAAAAAGTAGCCCTGAGCGACGAAGAACACGCACACCGCAACCACACCGATCCACCGCGGAATTCGTGCACCCGAGAGCAGCGCGCCGATGCCACCGGCGAGACTCACGACGAACAGGGTCCAGATCAACCATCGATGCGCCATGTAGTGGTGAAAGAGCAGATCGACCACGAGCGTCAAGCTCATGAGCAACGCCGCAAACGCGACATACCACGAGTGGGCATTCTGCCTCTGCACGAGCATGCGGAACCAGGACACGGGTCGCCCCTCCTCTGTGACGTTGTTGCAAACCCCCCGATTTCCCCAACTGTCAGACCCACAGGCTACACAATGTTGGGGTGAAAATCCTCTGCCGTCCTTAAATTACTGACGGGATCGTTCCCGTTTTCTCAGAGATCGTGATTACACTCGATCGCACTGCGTCGCCGCCCCTCCCACTCCGGGGAGTCGCTCGAGTCGGCGCAGCGGGAGAGCAATCACGTGAGCACCATCGAGGCCGCCCCACCCGAGGGGCTGCGCGCCCGCAAGCGCCGCCGTACCGAAAACGCGATCGAGTCTTCGGCAGTCGCGCTCGCCCTCGAACTCGGCGTCGAGAACGTCACCGTGGACGCGATTTGCGAGCGGGCCGATATTTCGCGGAGCACGTTCTTCAACTACTTCCCCTCGCGCGATGACGCGATTGTGGGCCGCGCGATCGAGATTCCCGAGGGTGACCTCGCGTTCTCCGTGCTCGACAGCACGCCCGACAATCTTCCGCTCGGGCTCTTCCGCCTGCTCTTCGCAGCGATTGGGCACCGCAACATCAACGCAGAAGTGGCGCGTGATCGACTGCGACTCATGACCGAGCAGCTCGAAGCGGGTCGTTTGACGATGGTGTCGCTGCTCGAATCGGGATATCAGCTCAACATTGTCGCGACGGCTTGGCTGCGCGCGCGACCCGAGCACGCCAAGCTCGATTCACCTGAACGCGAGTCGATGCTGGCGCTCGCGCTCGTGCACGGGGCGATGTCGGCGCAGATGGCGGTGTGGTCAGCGGGCAGCGGCGACACCGATGCCGACGAGAGCGATTTCATGAGCGTTGCTGAGGAATACCGCAAGCTGCTCGGCTAGCCGACCCCGATTCCGAAGCGACCTCGACACCGGGATTCGGAACGAGGTCGCGGCGTCTACTCGTCGACCTTTTCGATCGGTGCGAGCTTCACGAGCAGTTTGCGCTCGCCGACAGAGTCGAAGACGACGTGCGCGATGCGTTTCGACCCGATGCCAGAGATTCCGGTAACCCGCCCTGCCCCGTATTCTTCGTGCTGAATGCGATCTCCGGACGCCAGTTCGAGGTCTCCGTTGTCGCGCACCGCTCCCCCGACAAGATTGGGGAACCCGCCACCGGCCGCCTGCGCTTCTTTCGCGAGGCGCTTCCGTTCGCGCCATTTGTCGAGAGCCGACTGCATGTTGCCGCTGGCTGGTTCGCTGACCGCTGCAGCACCGGAGCCGCTCCCGCCGCCGACCCCGGCGAACGACACCGATGAATCGGTGCGGGTGCGCGATGACCAGGAGGCGGTCGAACTGCGCGGAGCGTTGAGCGCGCGCGAGGCGGTGCCGCCGCGACCCGTCACCTCACCGGGCGACTGTCGCCAGTCGATGAGCCCCTCGGGTATCTCTTGCAGGAAGCGCGACGGCATCGCGACCGAGACGTCGCCGAATGTCGCACGCGTCGAGGCGAGCGTGAGATAGAGGCGTTCCCGGGCGCGAGTGATTCCGACGTACATCAACCGTCGCTCCTCACTGATACCGCCGACTTCGTCGACCGACATCTGATGTGGCAGCAGCCCCTCTTCGACGCCCGTGATGAACACCGCCTTGAACTCGAGGCCCTTCGCGGTGTGCATCGTCATGAGCGAGACCGTGCCGCTCGAATCATCGAGGTCGTCGGCCGCCGCCACCAGACTCACTTCGGTGAGGAACGCGAGCAGGCCCGCTCCCGGCTGCTTCGCATCGAACTCTCGGGCCACCGCGACGAGTTCTTCGAGGTTCTCCGCTCGCGCATCGTCTTGCGGATCGCGCTTCGCCCGGAGCTTCTCGATCATCTCGGTCTCGTCGAGGATCAGCTTCAGCAGGTCGCCGACCGGAGCCGGCACCGCTGCTTCACCGGCGACATCGGTCGCGCCCCCACCCACGGCCATTCGAGCGGCTCGGGTCAGCAGATCGGCGAGCTGGCGCACAGCGCCCTTGATCTTCGGGCCGAGAGCCGAGACTTCATCTGCGCGCAGCATCGCTTCGTGGAACGACAGCCCGTGCGCCTCTTGGAAGTTCGCGAGGTGCGCTTCCGCCATCGCACCGATGCCACGCTTCGGTGCGCCGATGAGTCGTGACCAGGCGATCGGGTCGTAGGGGTTCGCGATGCTCGTGAGGTACGACATCGCGTCTTTCACTTCGGCGCGCTCATAGAACTTCGTGCCGCCGAGCACGCGGTACGGAATCGCCGAGCGGATGAGGAGCTCTTCGAGCGCACGCGTTTGCGAATTCGTGCGGTAGAACACCGCGACGTCGCCGTAGGCGAGACCGCCCCGGTGCAGATCTTCGATTTCTTCAGCAACGAATCGCGCTTCGTCGTGCTGCGAGTACCCGGTGAACCCGACGATGCGCTCGCCGTCGCCCTCCGAAGTCCAGAGTCGCTTCTCTTGGCGATCGAAATTGTTGCCGATGACCGCGTTCGCCGCCGACAGGATGTTCTGAGTGGACCGGTAGTTCTGCTCGAGCTTGACCACTTCGGCCCGGGCGAAGTCTCGCTCGAATTCGACGATATTGCGGATATCGGCACCGCGGAAGGCATAGATCGACTGGTCGGAATCGCCGACCACGGTCAGGCTTGCAGCGGCGATGCGCCCGTCGGCATCGAGCTCCCGATCGCGGGCGGGCGGCACCAGCCGCTCGACCTCTTCGGGCTCGATCGCCCGCGTGAGCTCACGAATGAGCGAATACTGCGCGTGGTTGGTGTCTTGGTACTCATCAACGAGAATGTGCCGGAACCGTCGCTGATAGATCGCGGCGACATCGGGGTGCGCCCGGAACAGATGAACCGTCTGCCCGATCAGGTCGTCGAAGTCGAAGGCGTTCGCCCGTCGCAGCTCTTGCTCATACATCTTGAAGATCTCGACGAAGAGCCGCTCGCGCGGGTCGCTGTCATTCATCGTGCTCGAGTAGCTATCGGCATCGGTGAGCTCGTTTTTCAGACGCGAGATCTTGGAGCCCGAATTGGCCGGTGTGAAGCCATAGGTGTCGGCGTCGAGTTCTTTGATGATGCGCTTGAGCAGTGCGCGCGAGTCGGCGGAGTCGTAAATTGTGAAGCCAGACACGTAGCCGAAACGCTCGGCCTCGCGGCGCAGGATACGGACACATGCCGAGTGGAAGGTCGAGATCCACATGCCCTGCGACGCATCGCCGAGCAGCCCCTCGATGCGTTCGCGCATCTCGGCCGCGGCCTTATTTGTGAAGGTGATCGCGAGGATCTGACTGGGCCAGGCCTCCTTCTCGCGAATCAAGTGGGCGATGCGGTGCGTCAGCACGCGGGTCTTGCCCGACCCAGCGCCGGCGACGATCAGCAGCGCAGGCCCTCGCGCGATCACCGCACGCGCCTGGGCCGGGTTCAGGCCGTCGACCAACGGGTCAGAGCCGCCTGCGCTGCCGCCGATCGGAATGCCCGAGGGGTCCAGAAGTTCGAATTCGCTCATCGTACGGATCAGTCTACGAGCAGCCCCCGACATTCGGCCGCGTGCGGCGCGATGCACGCTTGACCCCTCGCGATCCCGCACAATAGAAGGCATGTCTGTTTCCGCGCGCCCCTCCGTGCTCGTCTTCGCAACCGGCGGCACGATCGGCATGCGCAATACCGACGGCGGGCTCGCCCCCGATCCCGATTTCGCCGATGTGCTCGAAGACCTCGTCGATCGCATCTGCGCCCCGTTGGGCATCGATCATCGGGTCAACCATCTCTCCCCCGCCATCGACAGCGCGAACGCCGACGCCGAAACCGCCCCGAAGATCGCCCGCGCCGTGCGCGCTCGCGTGCGCACACAGCGCCCGCGAGGGGTCGTGATCACGCACGGCACCGATACGCTCGCGTACACCGCGGCGCGCCTCGCTTTCGAACTCGCCGACCTCGGCGTGCCCATCGTTATCACCGGTAGCCAGCTGCCGCACGGCGCGCCCGGTACCGATGCCGGTGACAACCTGGCGCTCGCCATTCGCGCTGCCGTCAAAGCGGCCCACGGCTCACCCGCTGCGATCGCCTTCGGTGGTTCCCTGCTGCCGGCGGTACGCACGACGAAGCATGACAGCGTCTCACTCACCGCGTTCCGGGCCGAGTTGCCGCTCGCAGCGCACAGCTCCGGCGTGCCGCCAGAGGCAGCCACTCCGCGCGGCGAGACCGCCTCGGCCCCCGCGCGCGTCTTGTCGTTCCGTTTCGTGCCGGCCGTCACCGCCGATGACCTGCGCGCCGCCGTCGGCGGCGGCCCGCATGGCCTCGTGCTCGAGTGCTACGGCAGCGGTAACGGGCCAATGGCGCGACCCGGCATGCTCGGCACGCTGCGAGAGCTCTGCGCCGCGCTTCCGGTCGTCGCGGTCACCCAGTGCGTCACCGGAGGGGTCGATCTCGATCGCTACGCGGTCGGTCGCGAACTCGCCGCAGCCGGCGTCATCGACGGCGGCGACCTCACCGTCGAAGCCGCGACCGCAAAACTCGGGTACCTGCTCGACCGAGGGTTCTCGGGTGACGAGCTCCGTCGCCTGATGCACGCCAATCTGGTGGGCGAACGGGCGGATCGCGAGTCGTGACTCGACCCGATGCGCGCCCGCGGCAGATCGTTGTTCCTGCCGATCGTGATCTGTCCATCGATGCGGCGCGTATCGGGAGCCTGCTGCTGGTCGTCCTGATCCATCTCTTGATGATCGGAGCCAGCGTCGGAACAAGCGGCGTGCAGCTCTCGCGGCCGCTCGAGGCGCAGCCCTGGTTCGCGGCGGCCACTTGGGTGGGTCAGATCATGCCGCTCTTCTTCCTACTCGGCGGCTTCACCGGGCTCCGTTCGTGGCGCAGCTCGCGCGCCCGCGGGGCCACCGCGATGGCCTTCGTGCGCGGACGCGTCGTGCGACTCGCCCGCCCGGCGCTCCCGTTCTTCGCCTTCTGGCTCGTCGTGCTGCTCGCGGGCCGTGCCGCAGGCATCGATGCGGCACTGCTCGACGCCGTCGCTTCCGGCGCAGGAACGCCGATCTGGTTTCTCGCCGCGTTTCTGCTCGCGCAGTGCGTCGTGCCGGTCTTCGCCGCGCTGCATGCGCGCTGGCGGTGGCAAACGCTGATCACCCTTGCCGTGTTGGCGATCGGCGTCGATGCGATCCGGCTCGCCACCGGAATCGAGGCCATCGGCTGGCTGAACTTCGCGTTCGTGTGGTGGTTCGTGCAGCAGCTCGGATTCGTGCTGCTCGACGGATCGACCGAGCGGCTTCGCGCCCAGCCGGGTGGGGTGTGGCTGCTCGTTGCCATCGCTGCGGCCGCGTACGCTGCGCTCGGAGCCAGCGTCGCCGCGGGCTGGGACTCGGCAGACATGCTGCAGAACCTGAACCCGCCGACCATCTCGCTCGTGTGCCTCGGCATCGCTCAGATCGCGCTCTTCGAGGTGCTGCGACCCGGGCTGCGCTCCCTCATGCGTCTGCGCCCCGTGCAGGGCGTCGCGTACCTCATCGGAGCGCGTGCGATGACGGTGTACCTGTGGCATCTGCCCCTGATCATCGCGATCACCGGTCTCGGGCTGCTGTTGCCCGGCGGCGGGCCGACACCCGCGTCTCCGGTGTGGTGGGCGACCCGACCGATCGTCTACGTCGTCGTAGTCGCCGCCGTCATCGCCCTCGCCGTGCCACTCGCGCGGTTCGAACAGGTGCCCGCGGGCTATGCGTCGCGGAAAGCGGGCGACGTCGCCGTGTACATCGCCGCCCTCGCGGCCTTCGGCGGCGCGTTCTGGGTCACCGTCGATGCACTCGGCCTCGTGACCGCAGCCGCGGGTACCGGAGCACTCGCGCTCGCCGTGGTGCTGGTGCGCGGCAGACGCGTCACCCCGCCGAGGTCTTCGTAACGCCGTCGCGGATCATCACGCCGAGATCCGGGTGATCCACGAAGATGCCGTCGACTCCCGAGGCCGCAATCATCGCGAACTCGGAATGCCAGTCGCCCCATTCGATGCGCCCCGCATCGGTCTGGAAGCGCGCATTGAGCGAACGGTTCTCGGGTCGCAGCGTCCAGGTGAACACCCGAAGGCCGCGCGCATGGGCACGGTCGACAAGGTTGGTCGGCCCGATCGCCCGGCCCAGCACATCACGGCGCAGCAGGTTCTCTTTGGCAACACTGATGCCGTGCACGCGCGCCGCGAGCGCATCGAGACCGGCGTCACTGCGGTACCAGGCGTAGCTGCGCGGCGGTGCATCGCCGACTGGCTCGTCTGCCGGTGACCCGAAGTGCTCAGCGAGAAAGACAAATGCGGCGCGTACGCCTGCCTTGCGCAGGCGGTCGAGCACGCCCAGCTCGAACGATTCGATGACCAGGCGATCCGGCCGGTCGTCCCATCCGGCGGCCGCGAGCGCGGTGATGAGAAGCGCAGCGAGATCGATGCCGCGATCGGCATAGAAGCGCGCGTGCTTCACCTCAACCACGACCCCGATCTCACGATCGAGCGCTGCGCTCTGCGCATCGACCACCGCAAAGACATCGCTGAGGCGCAGGATCCCCTCCTGCCCATCGAACGCAGTGTTGTCGGGGCGCACACGCGGCATCCGCTCTCTGCTGCGCAGCGTTTCGAGCTCAGTCCAGCTGAAGTCTTCGGTGAACCAGCCCTCGAGCCGCTCGCCGTCCACCACCTTCGACGTGCGGCGGTCGGCGAACTCCGGGTGATCCGCCACGTCCGTCGTCCCGGAGATCTCATTCTCATGCCGCACGACCAGCACTCCATCGCTCGTCGCAACGATGTCGGGCTCGACCAGATCAGCGCCGAGCTCGCACGCGAGACGGTAGGCGGAGAGCGTATGCTCCGGGCGGTATCCAGATGCCCCGCGATGACCGATGACAAGTGGGCTGGGGCGTGAGCTGACCATGTGCCCAGCCTAGAGCTGCGGCGCTACGCCCTGGGTGAACGGCGTCCAAAAGTCACAGCGCATCCGAAGCGCTCACTCCGTAGACTGGGCGTGTCCCATACGCCTGGAAAGGATTCCGACGCATGAGCAATCCGGCTCTCAGTAACAACCCCGCACTCAACGGTAAGACACTTACCGCTGACGAGCTGCGCCGCATTTACGACCAGCCCGCTGCGCAGACGCAGCGCCCCGGTGTCGATACGCCCGCCACCGACGCCGGCTTCGGGGCGCAGCAGCCTCCCGTGGTCGCGCCCTCCGACAAGCCGATGACCTACGAGAACACGATCTCCAAGACCGTGCTGCTGTTCGTCATCGTGCTCGCATTCGGTGCGGTCGGCTGGTTCGTTCCGGCGCTCGCGCTCCCGGCCGCGATCATCGGCCTGGTGCTCGGCCTCGTGAACTCGTTCAAGAAGCAGCCCAGCGTGCCCCTCATCGTGCTGTACGCAGTGTTCCAGGGCGTCTTCCTCGGCGGCATCTCGGGCGTGTTCGAGGGCCAGTGGCCAGGTATCGTCTCGCAGGCAGTGATCGGCACGCTCGCCGTATTCGCGGTGACGCTGCTGCTCTTCCGCAGCGGCAAGGTGCGCACCAGCCCCAAGATGAACAAGATCTTCATGGTCGCGATCTTCGGCTACCTCGCATTCTCTGTCGTCAATGTCGTGCTCATGCTCACCGGCGTCAACCAGGATCCGTGGGGCATGCGCGGTGCAACGATCTTCGGCATTCCGCTGGGCGTCGTCATCGGCGGCCTCGCCGTGCTGCTGGCCGCTTACTCGCTGGTCATGGACTTCGAGCTGATCCAGAACGGCGTGCGCAACCGCGTGCCCGAGAAGTGGGCCTGGTCGGCGGCCTTCGGCCTCATGGTGACGCTGATCTGGCTGTACGTCGAGATCCTGCGCATCCTCGCGATTCTGCGCGGCAACAACTAGCGATTCGCATCGCACTCGAACGGGCTCGGCGCTTCGGCGCCGGGCCCGTTTTCGTGCGTGCGGGCGGGAGCTCCGAACGCCGAATGCTCCCTTTCTCGCCGAGCCCCTGCCATGTGCACGCGCACTTCAGAGGGGCTCGGTGAGCAAGGGAGCATTCGTGGGCCAGTGGTCGATCGGGCCGCGGGCGGTTCCGACCGCAGAAACGGGAAGAGCCCGGCCGAAGCCGGGCTCTCACCTTCCCGCTCTGCGAGCGGCCGAGACCGCGACGGTCCCGGAGTGAGCGAGGATTGCCCAGAAATGGGCAATCCCTAAACGCTCACTCCCACTCGGCCGCGCACGCGGCCGAGTTCCACACGGTGCTGATCAGAGCGGGACCAAACGGCGAGAGCCCGGCCGAAGCCGGGCTCTCGCCGTTTATTCCCACTCAATGGTTCCCGGCGGCTTCGACGTGACGTCGAGTACCACTCGGTTGACCTCCGGAACCTGGTTGGTGATGCGGTTCGAGATGCGGGCCAGCACGTCGTAAGGCACGCGGGTCCAGTCGGCGGTCATCGCGTCTTCCGACGAGACCGGGCGCAGCACAATCGGGTGACCGTACGTGCGGCCATCGCCCTGCACGCCCACGGAGCGCACGTCGGCGAGCAGCACGACCGGGCACTGCCAGATCGAGTTGTCGAGGCCCGCGGCAGTCAGCTCGGCGCGAGCGATCGCGTCGGCCTCGCGCAGCACCTCGAGGCGCTCGCGGGTGACTTCACCGACGATGCGAATGCCCAGGCCGGGGCCGGGGAACGGCTGGCGGCCGACGATCGCTTCGGGAATACCGAGCTCACGGCCGATCGCGCGGACCTCGTCTTTGAACAGGGCGCGCAGCGGTTCGATCAGCTCGAAGTCGAGGTCTTCAGGCAGGCCGCCAACGTTGTGGTGCGACTTGATGTTCGCAGTGCCCGAGCCGCCGCCGGACTCGACGACATCGGGGTACAGCGTGCCCTGCACGAGGAACTTGATGGGTTCGCCCTCGGCCTTGGCCTCAGCGACCAGGTCACGCTGCACCTGCTCGAACGCGCGAATGAATTCGCGGCCGATGATCTTGCGCTTCTCTTCGGGGTCGGTGACGCCCGCGAGGTGACCCAGGAACGTGTCTGCGGCTTCCACAGTGATGAGGCGCACACCCGTCGACTCGACGTAGTCCTTCTCGACCTGCTCGCGCTCGCCCTTGCGCAGCAGCCCGTGATCGACGAACACTGCGGTGAGCTGGTCGCCGATCGCCTCGTGCACGAGCGCGGTCGAGACGGCGGAGTCGACGCCGCCCGACAGTGCGGAGATGACGCGTGCGTTGCCGACCTGCTTGCGGATGAGCTCGATCTGCTCGGCGATGACGTTGCCGGCGTTCCAGTCGGGAGCGATACCCGCGACGTGGTGCAGGAAGTTCTCGAGGATCTTCTGGCCGTGATCCGAGTGCTTCACCTCCGGGTGCCACTGCACGCCGTAGAGCTTGCGCTCGGCCGAACCGAAAGCAGCGACCGGGGTCACGGCCGTCTTCGCGAGCACCTCGAAGCCCGCGGGGGCCTCTTGCACGGCGTCTCCGTGGCTCATCCAGACGTTCTGCTCCGCCGGCTGGCCGCCGAGAATCGCGCCGCCGTCGCCGACGAGCGTCGCATCGGTGGCTCCGTATTCGCGGTCGCCGGTGTTGCCGACGGTGCCGCCGAGTGCACGGGCCATGACCTGGAAGCCGTAGCAGATGCCGAGCACGGGAACGCCAAGCTCGAAGACGCTGTCATCGAATGACGGGGCGCCCGCTTCGTAGACCGATGACGGCCCGCCCGAGAGCACGATGCCGAGCGGGTTGCGCGCCTGCACCTCTGCCGCGGTGATGGTGTGAGGTACGAGCTCCGAATACACTCCGGCCTCGCGCACGCGTCGCGCGATCAGCTGCGCGTACTGCGCACCGAAATCGACGACGAGTACGGGGCGGTGCCCCGGCTGTTCCGACTGAATCGTCATGTTCGCTCCAGTGAGCCTTTCAGGAAGTCGCGGACGAGGCCGCAGCGGATGAGGTCGAGGCGGGGCCGGCGGCCGAGTCGGTCGCGTTCCCGAGTGTTGCGAGGGTGCCGTTCACCTGGCGCACGATGCGTGCCTCGAGGAAGAACGACATGAACGGAATCACACCGCCGAGAGCGATGAGCAGGAACTTGCCGAAGCCCCAGCGCATCGGGCTCCACAGCAGGAAGTCGGAGATCAGGTACACGACGTAGAACCAGCCGTGGGCGATGAGAATCGCTTTGAACAGATCGAACCCGTTCGCCTGGAAGTCGGATTCGAGCCCCTCGGGAGCGAGTTCGTAGAAGTGCGCGAACCCGTCGGGGGTGAAAAGGAACAGCTGCACGTTGAACGCGTACTTCATCACCATGACTGCGCACAGCAGCAACAGCATGACGCCGGTGATCACCGAGGTGACCTTGTAGAAGCTCAGCGCTTTACGGATGCGCGGGAAATCGGCGGGCTTGGGCTGCAACTGCATGGGATCCATTCTACGGCGGGCCTCTGACACCGCTCGCACGACGTCGGAGGAGGGGTTAGGAGTCAGATTCGGCGTCTGCGCCAGCTTCGAGCAGCATGAGTTCGTGTTCCTTCTCCCACGCATCCCGCGCGAGGCGGTACCAGAAGAAGATGGCGAACCCGGCGAACACGACCCATTCGATCGCGTAGAAGACGTTCAACCAGTTGACGGTCTCGGCCGGCAGCGGCGCGACCGAATCGACAGGATCGAGGCCGGCTGCGTCGAGCAACGGACGCGAGCCCGAGTCATCGTGCAGCACCAGATACCCCGAGTAGACGGGGCCGTCGACGACCTGCCACTGATTGGCGAGCGCGGCGGGCACCATGGTGTGCTGGGTCTGTGGATCTTCATCGCGATCCGGCACCTGCGGCCCCTCCGGCGGCATGTATCGCCCGGTGAGCGATGCGGTGGCAGCGAATGCGGGATCACCCGACAGTTCCTCGGCGATGCGTCGCGCGTCGTCGGCGCTGGGCGCCCACCCCACCGCCACCGACAGACTCGCGCCTGCCTCGGCGTGCTCGCCGCTGGTGATAAGGTGCCCCACGACCCAGGCTCCGGTGCGGCCGTCGTTATCGCGTGGAGACACCACAGAGAAGTCTTCGGGCACGAATGTTCCGTCGAGTTGCACGACGACCCCGGCCCCCGCGTCGGTAACGCCTCGGTCGAACGAGGTGACCTCTGACAGCGGACGCACCGACTCGGTATCCACCTGCTGCTGCGTCTGATTCTGCACGGCGACCCCCGCCTGCCACTGCGCGAGCGCGGCGAAAGCGACGGCGATGCCGAGCGCGAGCAGCAGTGCCAGAATCCAGCGCGGTCGCCACATGACCTGAGCGAGCGTCGGCTCGCCCAGGTACTCCGGCTTACTGCGTGCCAAAATGCTCGCTTAGCGCTCGGCGTATACGACGCCGACGCGCTGGAACTCCTTGAGCTCCGAGTAGCCGGTCGTCGCCATCGCCCGGCGCAGCGCACCGACGAGGTTCGCGCTCCCATCGGCGACGTGCGCGGGGCCGTTCACGATCTCGGCCAGGGGAGCCACCGGCTCGACCGCGACGCGCTTGCCGCGCGGCAGATCTTCGTGATGCGCTTCCTGCCCCCAGTGCCACCCGCGGCCGGGAGCATCCGAGGCCTTTGCCAGTGCGGCACCGAGCATGACGGCGTCTGCGCCGCAGGCAATCGCCTTGATCAGGTCGCCCGACGTGCCGAGGCCGCCGTCGGCGATCACGTGCACATACCGGCCACCCGACTCGTCGAGGTAATCGGAGCGAGCGCCCGCAACATCGGCGATCGCGCTTGCCATTGGAGCCCGAATCCCCAGCGTGGCGCGCGTCGTCGACGAGGCTCCCCCGCCGAACCCGACGAGCACGCCCGCGGCTCCGGTGCGCATGAGGTGCAGTGCTGACTGATAGGTCGCTGCGCCGCCCACGATCACCGGTACATCGAGTTCGTAAATGAATTCCTTGAGGTTGAGCGGTTCGCGCCCCTCTTCGGAGACATGCTCCGCCGAAACCGTGTTGCCGCGGATCACGAACAGGTCGACACCAGCCTTGACGACGGTATCGGTGAACTCGGCGGTGCGATGCGGTGACAGCGCACCTGCGACCGTGACGCCGGCTTCGCGAATCTCGCTCAGTCGTGCCGTGATGAGTTCGGGTTGGATCGGCGCGGCGTACAGTTCGCGCATGCGTGCGATGGCGGCGCGCTCGTCGGTGATCTGCGCCAGTTCTTCAAGCAGCGGCTCAGGGTTCTCGTGACGCGTCCACAAGCCCTCGAGGTTGAGCACTCCGAGGCCGCCGAGCTCACCGAGCGCGATGGCCGCGGCCGGCGACATGACGGAGTCCATGGGTGCACCGAGCACCGGAATGTCGAAGTGGAACGCGTCGATCGACCAGGAGGTCGAGACGAGTTCAGGATCGCGCGTGCGCCGCGTGGGCACGATGCCGATCTCATCGAAGGTGTACACGCGGCGTGCACGCTTGCCGCGCCCGATCTCGATCTCGTTGCTCACCCGATCAGTCTATCTGGAGCGGGCTGAACGCGCCGAGCGCGGCAGGCCCATGCCGGCCTCGCTCCGCACCCACGGGCTGATGCGAACCCGCCGCACCCCGTATCAACGCTTCGACGCCCGATACCCCGCTTGCTCGGCCGCGCGCGCCGTCGAGAAGCACTCCTCCGCTTTCGTGCGCGAGTAATAGGCTCCGCTCGGCAGGTGATAGATCTTCGAACTCGCATTGCCCTTGATCGGAGCCCATGACGGGCAGTTTCCACTCGTGGATGGCGCGCGCGACGGATACCCCACTGTGCGCGTCGGCGCGGTTGTGCGCGACGCCGAGACGTACCCGTTCTTCGAACCGGCGACCGACCAGGTGATGGTGTGCCCGACGTCGGCGGCTCCCACCGAGTAGCTCGTACCGGTGGCGCCCCGCACGGCGATGCCGCTGCGATACCACTGATAGCGCAGGGTCGCGCCCGAGGTCCACGAACCCGCCGATCCGGAGAGTTTCGACCCGACGGTTGCGTTGCCCGAGATCCGAGGTGTTCCGACAAGCATCGTCTGGGGAACGCGCTTCGCTCCCGACGTGCGTGTCTCCGATTGGTATCCCGATTTCGTTCCGGTCACGCGAACCGAGATCTGCGTTCCGGCATCGGCAGCCGCCAGACGATAGCTCGCTCCGGTCGCGCCTCGAATCGCGGTGCCGTTACGCAACCACTGGTACGTCAGTTTTGGGGCGACTGGCTTCCACGCCCCAACGTGCGCGGTGACGGTCGAACCAGGCTGCACTGCGCCGCTGATCGTCGGCGTCGCGGCGGTCAGCAGGCGCAGCACCGTCGATGCTGTGGAGGTCGCGTTCGCGCTCCGGTATCCCGCCAACGTCCCCGCCACAGTCACGGTCACTTTCGCGCCGCCATCGGCTGCGACGAGCGTGTACGACGATTTCGTCGCGCCGCGGATCGCAGCACCGTTGCGCTTCCACTGATAGGTGAGCTTGGCCCCGGTGGTCCAGGTGCCAGCGCTCGCCTGCAACGTCTTTCCGACGACCGCGGTGCCTGTGATCTTCGGGGTCGCGGTGCGGAGTGCAGCCGGCATAACGGCCTTCGAAGCTGCCGAGGTGCGCAAGACGTCCGCGTAACCCGCCAGTCGCCCGGTGACGGTCACCGAGATGGCACGATTCACGTCACCCGCGACGAGCCGGTAGCGGTTCTGCGTCGCACCCGGAATCACTGCCCCATCGCGCTTCCACTGGTAACTCAGCGCCGAACCCGTCGCCCATCCCGATGTCGTCGCGGTCAACTCCTGCGCCATCTGCGGGGTGCCGCTGATGGCGACCTGGCCCGCCTGCGTCTGCCCCACCCCGATCGTGCGCTCTGCCGAGACCGACACCGCGGTGACGGGAATGTCGACCCCCGGAATTGCGCGCGTCGCCGTGGCACGCACGCTGATCTTCGCCTGAGCGTCCGCAGCCGTCAGGGTGTACGTCGCCGCGGTCGCATTCGGGATCGCCTCGCCGCCACGGAGCCACTGCAGTGCAACGTTCGGCGCCTGCGGCACGCTCGGTGCCCAGGTACCTGAGGTCGCCTGCAGGGTCGAGCCCACCGCGAAGGTACCTGAAACGGTCGGCGCGGCGGTGGCGCGCAGCATCTCGGGCAGTGCCATGATCGTTCCGGTGAGCAGCGGGTCAGGGCCCGTCAGGGTCCAGACCCCGATTCGGTCGCTGCCGTCGAACGTCACCGATGTCGTCCACGTGAGTTCACCGGTCTCTCCCGTCGACCGCTGCCACCCCGTGACCGACTTCACCGCAGTGCCGTTGCGCAGTTCACTGAATGGTTCACGATCGGCTGCGGGATCACCCGGCGCATAGGCGATCTGCACGGCGACGGTGACCGCGGCGTCTCCGAGCTCGATGCTGGCCGGCGACAACGACACGCCTGGTGCAGCGAATTCGACCTCGGGCACCGTCTCGGTCGACGGAGTAGGATCCGCAGGAGCCGCGTCTTCTGGAATCGCCCCCTCGACCGGGGCGTCGAGCGCCTCGGCGATCGGTGTGGTGGTCGCAGGATCCGCATCGCTCACCGCGTGCGCCGGCGCCGGAGCTCCGATCGCCGACACGGCAAGACCGGTGACGAGCGCACACGCGAGCATCGCGCCGCTCCATCGACGCCACGCGAATCTGAACGTCGGATGCGTTTCCTGAGAAAAAACCATGAGCGCGAGCCTAGTGAAACGGACGCCGCTGCAGCAGTGCCGATTCGGAACTTCACCCGCCGGTTCACCCTCGGCGCAGTGCCCCCACGCGTGTCGGCGATCCAGCCGGATACGTCGCGGGCCCGGATCGAATCCGACCCGGGCCCGCGACGTGTACGGCTTAGCGCTTGTAGTTCGGCGCTTCGACGACCATCTGCACATCGTGCGGGTGCGATTCCTTGAGCCCCGCTGCGGTGATGCGCACGAAGTTGCCGCGCTCCTTGAGATCGACGATGGTGCGCGCACCCACGTAGAACATCGACTGCCGCAGCCCGCCGATCATCTGGTGGCTGACGGCACCGACCGGGCCGCGGTAGGGCACCTGGCCCTCGATGCCCTCGGGAATCAGCTTCTCGTCGCTCGGCACGTCGGCCTGGAAGTAGCGGTCTTTGGAGTACGACGTGCGCTCGCCGCGCGTCTGCAGCGCGCCGAGCGATCCCATGCCGCGGTAGTTCTTGAACTGCTTGCCCCCGACGAATACCAGGTCGCCCGGGCTTTCGTCGGTGCCCGCGAGCAGGGAACCCATCATCACCGATGATGCGCCCGCAACGAGTGCCTTCGCGATGTCGCCTGAATACTGCAGCCCGCCATCGGCGATGACCGGCACGCCGGCCGGCGTCGCGGCCTTCGCAGCCTCGTAGACCGCGGTCACCTGGGGCACGCCCACGCCCGCGATAACGCGCGTGGTGCAGATGGAGCCGGGCCCGACGCCCACCTTCACCGCGTCGGCGCCGGCGTCGACAATCGCCTTCGCACCCGAGTAGGTCGCGACGTTGCCGCCGATCACGTCGACCGCGGCGAACGCCGGGTCGGCCTTGATCTTGGCGATAATGTCGAGCACGCCCTTGCTGTCACCATTCGCAGTGTCGACGACGAGCACGTCGACGCCCGCATCGACCAGCGCGCCCGCGCGCTTCCACGCATCTCCGAAGAAGCCGACGGCCGCGCCGACGCGAAGTCGACCCGCCTCGTCTTTGGTCGCGAGCGGGTACTGCTCTTCCTTGTCGAAGTCTTTGACCGTGATGAGCCCGGTGAGTCGCCCCTCGCCGTCGACCAGGGGCAGCTTCTCGATCTTGTGCTGCCGGAAGATCGCTGCTGCGTCTTCGCGCGAGATGCCACGCGGGCCGGTGATCAGCGGCATCTTCGTCATGGCATCGGCCACCCGCACCTGCGAGCGATCCTTCGGGTCGATGAATCGCATGTCTCGGTTCGTGATGATGCCGAGCAGCACATCGTTCGAATCGACGACGGGCAGCCCCGAAACGCGGTACTCGCCGCACAGCGCGTCGACCTCGGCCACCGTCGCGTCGACCGACGTCGTCACCGGGTTCGTGATCATGCCGGCTTCGCTGCGCTTCACCCGGTCGACCATCTCGGCCTGATCTTGAATCGAGAGATTGCGGTGCAGAATGCCGAGGCCGCCGTTGCGCGCCATGGCCACCGCCATGCGGGTTTCGGTGACCGTGTCCATCGCTGCAGAGATCAGCGGGATGTTCAGGCGGATGCGCCGCGTGAGCTGGGTGGACGTATCCGCCTCGCTCGGGATGACGTCGGTGTGCGCCGGCAACAGCAGCACATCGTCGTAGGTCAGGCCGGTGAACGCGAAGGGGTCACGCTGTTCCATGGAACCTCTATCTATCTGGGAGTGGGTCTGTCAGAGATTCGCGGGTCGCCGGATGCGGCACCCGTGCTGCATCTCAGTCTAAAGGTATGGGGGCGGTGGTCACCTGCGCCGACGGCGAACGTCGCAGCGTGCGCACCATGTCGATGATGAGGATCACGAGCGCGATCCACACCCCGATGAAACCGATCCAACGCCCGACCGTGATCTCCTCGTGCGTCACGAACGTGCCGTAGAGGAAACTGAGAATCGGTGTGAGGAACTGCAGGAATCCGATGTACGACAGCGGCAATCGCCGCGTGGCCTCGCCGAACAGAATCAGCGGCACTGCGGTCGCGATGCCACTGAGCAGCACGAGCACGGTGATATCGGCACCGAACGAGAACGCGGTGATCCCTGTCGTCGCGGCGATGATGGCGAGCTGCACGGCGGCGATCGGCAGCGTGACGATCGTCTCGATCGTGAGGCCGGTGATGCCGTCGACCGACTCCCCCGCGTGCTTGTGCACCGCACCGTACAGGCCGAACGAGAGCGCGATACCGAGCGCGATCCACGGGAACGATCCGTAGGCGATCGCGGCGATGAGCACCCCGACGCCGGCGATGCCCACAGCGACCCATTGCAAGCGGGTCAGGCGTTCTTTGCGCACGATCACGCCGATGAGGATCGTGAAGAGCGGGTTGATGAAGTAGCCGAGCGCCGTCTCGAGCACGTGTCCGGTCATGACGCCGATCACGAAAATCTGCCAGTTCGCGTACAAGAACAGCGCGGAGAGGGCGAACCAGCCGAGCAGGCGCGGTGTGCGCAGGATCGTCAGTACCTGAGTCCACTTGCGCGTCGCGGTGACGAGCAGCGCGCAGAAGATCAGCGACGTGGCGACGCGCCACGGCACCACCTCGAACGGACCGACCATCGCGATGAGGCCGAAGTAGAACGGGAATGCGCCCCACCAGAGGTACGCGCCGAGACCGAATCCGAGCCCTGCACGCGTCTGCCCCATCGAATCAGTCTACGACCGCCGACGCCCCCGACACGACAGCGGCCCCGACGATCCGTCCGGATCATCGGGGCCGCTGCCCGAAAAGCGATATTTAGCGCGTGACGACCGCGAGAATGTCGCGAGCCGAGAGCACGAGGTAGTCGTCGCCGCCGACCTTGACCTCGGTGCCGCCGAACTTCGAGTAGATCACGACGTCGCCCACGGTGACGTCGAGCGGAATGCGGGTGCCTGCATCGGAGACGCGGCCCGGGCCCACTGCGACGACCTCGCCCTCCTGGGGCTTCTCCTTGGCGCTATCGGGAATGACGAGACCGGAAGCAGTGGTCTGCTCTGCCTCGACCTGCTTGATAACGATTCGATCTTCGAGCGGCTTGATGGCGACCGACACGGTTGACCTCTTTCCAATGTCTGAAAGTGAGTTCGCGCTCACCCCATGCGAGCGCGTCTAGGTTCGAGTCTATGGCTCCGGTTGGCACTCGTGCAAGGGGAGTGCCAACCGTGTCAGCCAGGATCGCCGACAGCGAACGCCGCGCCTACAATGTGGAGTACGCCCGCGATGGCGCCTCGACGGGTCCGTCGCACCGAATCGTTCTGGAGGAGCCGCAATGTCCACACCCCAGTACCCGGAGCAGCCGACGACCCCGCTCCCCGATCTCACCCAGTCTGCCGCGCCGACGCAACCGTTCCCGCAGGCGCCCACCGCCCCCATCGGCGCGGCGGCGCCCTACGGAGCGCCGACGGGGTATGCCGCGCAGCCGTACCGGCAGCCCGTGCCCGCGTCGACGGCGACCACGCTTGCGCAGACGAACACCTTCGCGCTGCTCGCAATCATCCTCGCGTTCATCGCGCCGGTCGCGGCAATCGTGTTCGGCCACATGGGCCTGAGCCAGATCAAGCGCACAGGCGATGCCGGTCGAGGCATCGCACTCACCGGGCTGATCATCGGCTACGCCTACTTCGTACTTGTCGCCCTCTTCGTCGTGCTGTACGTCGGCTTCGTGATCACGATGATCGCGTCGCTCGGAGCCGCGTTCTCCGGGTTCGACTCGGGGTACGACCCCTACAGCTACTGAGCCGCATGCACGCATCGGCTCATGAGCCGCACCGGCCCCGGGATCCAGTCCCGGGGCCGACTGCTGCCACCGCCCTGCCGGGCTGGGACGCTCTGCTCACCCCGGACGGCCTCGAAGCGCTCGCGCTGGTCGGAGACGCCCTCGAAGCCGGCGAGACCGCGGATTCGCTCAACCGTCGTCTGCGCGCCGCCGGGTCTACCCCCGAGTTCGTCGCCGCGGTCCTCACTCAGGGCGCACTGCAGCGCAAGGCGTCCGCGAAGTTCGGCGAGCTGTCGCGGTCCCTGCTCTTCACCCCTGCCGCCCTCGAGCAGGCGAGCCGCATGGTTGTTGCTCGCGGCCACGCCGCCAGATTCCGCGACGCCGGGTGCACTCGGGTCGCAGATTTGGGGTGCGGGATCGGCACGGAGTCGATTGCGCTCCTCGAGGCAGGCATCTCGCCCCTCGCCGTCGAACTCGATCCGTTCACCGCGCGGCTCGCCGCAGCGAACCTCGGGGTCGTCGCCCGCAGCACCGGGGCACCGGAACCCGAGGTGTTCTGCGGGGATGCGACGCAATTCTCTCTCGATCGCGCCGACGGCGCCTTTCTCGATCCGGCTCGTCGCACCGCCGGGCATCGCGACACCCGCCGCATCGCCTCCCCCGACGACTACTCGCCGTCCCTCGACTTCGCATTCGGCCTCGCAGACCGGTTGCCTGTCGGTGTGAAGCTGGGGCCGGGGCTCGACCGTGACCTCATCCCCGACGATGCCGAGGCGCAATGGGTCTCGGTCGACGGGCAGGTCGTCGAAACCGCGCTGTGGTTCGGCGGTGCGGCCCGCACGGGCGTGAAGCGTGCCGCGCTGCTGCATCGCGGTGCCGAGACCCACGAACTCACAGCGGCGGCGGATGCTCCCGATGCACCGGGGCGCACGCTCGGCTCCTACCTGCACGAACCCGATGGTGCGGTGATTCGCGCGCGCCTCATCGGAGCCGTTGCCGATGAGCTCAGTGCCGGGATGCTCAATGAGCACATCGCCTACCTGACCAGCGACACGCTCACTGCGTCACCGTTCGTGCAGTCCTTCCGCGTGCTCGATACGTTGCCGTCTCGCGAGAAAGATCTGCGGCGCGAGCTCGCGGCTCGCGGTATCGGAAGACTTGAGATCAAGAAGCGCGGAGCCGACATCGACCCCGCGCAGTTGCGCACGCGGCTGAAACTCCGAGGCGATCGCAGCGCGACACTCGTGCTCACGCGCGATGCGGCCGGCAAGCACATCACGCTGCTGACCGAGCGCTGCTGACGAGCGCTGCTTGCAGGCGTCTGCCGCAGACGCGAATGGCCCCGGAAGCCGAAGCTTCCGGGGCCATTCGCGGAGTCGCGGTTTAGTATGCCGACGAGTCGATGCTCGAGCACGAGACAGTCTGACCCGCGATCTCGACGGTGTCAGCCCCGTTCAGGCACTCCTGAGCAGCGCCCAGACCCAGGCTCAGCGCGACGAAGAATCCGATCGTCACGATCGCACCAATGATCAGTGCGAGAGCACCGGTGATGATGCCGGTCAGCGACAGTCCCTTGGACTGCCCCTTGCGGAGCGCCACGATGCCGAGGATGAGCGCAATGATGCCGCCCACAGCGCCAGCGATCGGCACCCACGAGAAGACGAGGCTCAGAATGCCCAGGATCAGCGCGGTGAGCGCCAGACCCTTCTTCTGCACCGGAGCTCCGGCGTAGGACGGCACTCCCGGAGCAACGGGCGCGGACGGAGCCGGAGGCACCGATGATGCGTTCGGAGCGGCGGGCGGCACCGGGCCCGCAGCGGGTTCGTTGCCAGGCAGGTTGTCGGACATGATTCTCCTTCGATCAAGCATCGATGAGGCGTATTCCCCAATTCGCTCTTCAAAGATAACGCTCAGGTTCGACTGATGCACGCATTTCCTGCGGGCACGACGACGAAATTCGTCGCCGACTGCCATTCACCCGACTTGCACCTGTTGCACCGGCAGTGTCGAGTCCGCCCCGAACCCGAGCCCCGAGGGCGCATGCCCGGCCGCGACGAGCTGTGCCCCGAGTGACGCGATCATCGCACCGTTGTCGGTGCACAGCGAGAGGGGCGGCACGCGGAGGTGAATACCCGCAGCCGCCGCGCGCTCTGCCGCAACTTCTCGCACGCGTGCGTTCGCGACGACTCCTCCGCCGAGCAGCAGGCGGGGTACGCCGAGATCGTGGCACGCGGCAATCGCTTTCGTGAGCAGCACGTCTGCCACCGCTTCGCGGAAGCTCGCCGCGACATCGGCGACGGGAACCTCGGCTCCGGCAGACACCTGCTGCTCGACCCAGCGCGCGACCGAGGTCTTCAGCCCCGAGAAGGAGAAGTCGTAGCGGTGACGCTCCAAATCTTTGGAGCGGGTGAGGCCGCGCGGAAAACGAATCGCGTTCGGGTCGCCGTCAGCGGCGACCCGGTCGATCTGCGGGCCACCGGGATACGGGAGTCCGAGCAGGCGCGCCACCTTGTCGAAGGCCTCCCCCGCTGCGTCGTCGATCGTCTCCCCGAGCAGTTCGACGTCGCCGACCAGATCCCGCACGAGCAGCAGCGAGGTGTGCCCGCCCGACACCAGCAGCGCGATGGTCGGCAGCTCGAGTTCTCCGACCGCGCCGACGGCTTCGCGCAGTCCCTCGCCGTGCAACAGGTCGGCGCCGACATGGCCGACGAGATGGTTCACCGCGTAGAGCGGCTTATCGAGCGCGATCGAGAGCGCCTTCGCCGCGGAGACGCCGACCATCAGCGCACCCGCGAGCCCGGGGCCGGAGGTCACCGCGATCGCATCGAGCTCATCGAGCCGCACACCGGCATCGGCGAGTGCGCGCTCGATCGTCGGCGTCATGGCTTCGAGATGCGCACGCGCCGCCACTTCGGGCACGACGCCTCCGAATCGCGCGTGCTCATCCATCGACGACGCAATAGCGTTTGCGAGCAGGGTGCGCCCGCGCACGATGCCGACGCCTGTTTCGTCGCAGCTCGTCTCGATGCCGAGCACGAGCGGTTCGTGCACCGTCATGACCGTTCCGCCTCTCCGTTCGTGCGGCCCTCGCGGTGCCGCATCTCAAGTTTCATCACGACGGCATCCACGCCATCTGGCTGGTAGTAGCGGGGGCGCACACCAATCTCGGCGAACCCGAGTGAGACGTACAGCCGCTGCGCGACCGGGTTGTCCGCGCGCACTTCAAGGAAGACCTCTCGAACGCCACGCGCATCGGCGTCGTCGAGCAGTGCGTTCATCAAACGGCGCCCGTCACCCGCGCCACGCGCAGACGCCGAGAGCGCGATCGTCTGCACATCGGCTTCGGTTCCCACGGCGAGGAGCCCGGCGTAGCCGCGCACCGCTCCCCCGGCATCGGTGAGCACGAGGTAGGTGCGGTGGTCACCGGTGACTTCCTCCCGCATCATCGATTCACTCCAGGCCTCCGCGCCGAAGACCTCGGCCTCGAGGGCCCAGATCTGCGGCACGTCTTCCAGGGTCGCGTCGCGCATCACCAGGGGTGCCGGATCGCCGTTCGTCACGTCGACACGCGCTTCGGGGCACCGGGCTGCACGACATCCGGAGCCCGCAGGTATCGCGCACGATCGTCGTCGAATGCCCGGCCCGACGCGAGCCGGCGCGCGGCGAGACGCACCAGCGACGCCGCGGGAATGCGCTCGGGCCAGACGTCACCCGGCTGCTCGGCGAAGTCCGCGCGAGTCCAGAGCTGAGGCCCCGCGACCGGTTCGGGAATTCCGGCCCAGTCCAACGCACGGAACTCCGTCACGAACAGCTCGCGTCGACGGGCGTCTTGCACCACGCGGAGGCTCGAAGCAGCCCCCTGCTCCAAGACCTCAAGCGCCACCGCCTCATGCCCCTGCACGGGAAGCAGCGGCACGCGCCGCCCCGTCGCGAACGCGTGCGCGGCGGCGATGCCGACGCGCAGGCCGGTGAACGGACCGGGCCCGATCCCGGCGACGACGCCGGTGACCGAGGCAGGAGAGACGCCGGATTCGGCAAATGCCCGTTCCAGCAGCAGTCCGATGGCTTCGGCGTGACCGCGCGCGTCATCGCTCGAGGCCACCGTGACCCGGCCGGCCGCCCCCACGGCCACACTCGTGCCGATCGCGGTGTCGATGGCGAGCAGCACGTGTTCGCCGAGTTCCGGAGCGACCTCGCTCATTGCAGCACTCCTTCTGCCCATCGGGCACCCCACGCAGAGATCGTCACCGTTCGAGGTTCGACCAGCGTCTCAGACCAGTCCTGAGGCGGAGCGCCAGCCGAGTCACCCGATCCATCATCGTCGGCGCTTCCGACCGGGCGCTCGATCACGATCTCGATCCAGTGCGACCGCGTATCGACGACACCGGCCCCCCATTCGGCAACCACGACGGCCCCCTCGAAGTCGAGGTCGAGATCGTCGAGTTCTTCGGCATCGCGCACACGATACGCATCGACGTGCACGAGCGGCGGGCCATCGCTCAGGGAGGGATGGGTGCGAGCGAGCACGAACGTCGGGCTCTGCACCGGGCCGCGCACTCCGAGCCCTTCACCGATCCCCCGCGTCAACGTGGTCTTCCCCGCGCCCAGCGGCCCCGTGAGAATGACGAGGTCGCCGGCGCGGAGCACACGCCCGAGTTGCACCCCGAGGTCGTGCATCGCGTCGGGGTCATCGGGGTGCCGCGTCTCGACAGTGCGCTGCGCGCTCACTCCGCGACTCCGGCAGTGGGCGCGGTTTCGAGTACGACGAACGCCGTCGCGAACCCGCCGTCGTGCGTCATCGAGACATGCGGCAGCCCGGCACCACGCTCAGCAAGCGCGCGCTGCAATCGCTCGCTCGGCACGAACTGCGGGGGGCGATCCCGCTCGCGCGTGATCTCCATGTCGTGCCAGCGCAGCTCGCCCGAACCGCCGAGCGCTTTGATGAGCGCCTCCTTCGCGGCGAAACGCGCCGCGAGTGAATGCAGCGGACGCTCGCGCTCGCCGACCGTGAACAGGCGATCCTGCAGCTTCGGCGAACGCGCGAGCGTGCGCTCGAACCGGGCGATGTCGACCGTGTCGACCCCGATCCCGAGAATCATGACCTGCTCCTCACACGCCCCGCACCGAATCTCGTTCGGCGCGGGTACTTCGATTACTCGACCGTGACCGACTTCGCGAGGTTGCGCGGCTGGTCGACATCGAGCCCCTTCACCGACGAGAGCTCGAGCGCGAACCACTGCAGCGGAACGACCTGCAGCAGCGGCTCGAAGAATGCATCTGCCAGCGGAAGGCGGACCACGTCATCGGCGTACGGCAGTACGGCGGTATCGCCCTTCTCCACGATGGCGATGATACGCGCGCCGCGCGCCCGGATCTCCTGAATGTTCGAGACGACCTTCGAGTGCATGAGCGGCGAGGTGCGCGGGCTCGGCACCAGTACGAACACCGGCTGACCGTGATCGATGAGCGCGATCGGCCCGTGCTTCAGCTCGCCGGCGGCGAAGCCCTCGGCGTGAATGTAAGCGATCTCCTTGAGCTTGAGCGCGCCCTCGAGTGCGATGGGGAACCCGACGTGACGTCCCAGGAACAGCACCGAACGGGTGTCGGCCATCCAGTGCGCAAGCTGCGCGATCTGATCGTGCGTGTCGACCGCCTCGGCGACCTTTGCGGGCAGTGCCTCGAACTGCTCGACGGCCTGGGCCTGGTCTTCAGCCGAGAGCGCTCCGCGGACGCGACCCAGGTGGAGCCCGATCAAGTAGAGCGCCGTGATCTGCGCGACGAACGCCTTGGTCGAGGCGACCGCGACCTCGGGCCCGGCGTGCGTGTACACGGCGGCATCCGACTCGCGCGGAATGGTCGCGCTTTGCGTGTTGCAGACCGAGATCGTGGTGACCCCGCGTTCGAGGGCGTACTTGACGGCCATGAGCGTGTCCATGGTTTCGCCCGACTGGCTGACCGAGATCACGAGCGTGCGGTCGGAGAGCACCGGGTCGCGGTAGCGGAACTCGTGGCTGAGCTGCACCTCGACGGGCACGCGCGCCCACTGCTCGATCGCGTAGGCGCCGACCTGACCGGCGTACGCGGCGGTACCGCAGGCGATGATGATGATGCGCTCGATGTTCGCGAGGCGTTCGTCGCCCAACGCCGTGAGCTCCGGGATGTCGACGCCGGCGGCCGAGAGGCGCCCGCGAATGGTGTTGCCGACGGCGTCGGGCTGCTCGGTGATCTCCTTCGCCATGAACGACGACCAGCCACCCTTGTCAGCCGCTTCCGCGTCCCACTCGACCTCGAACTCGTCGAATTCGACCGGGTTCCCAGCGAAGTCGGTGATCCGCACCTCATCGGGCGTGATGATGGCGATGTTATCTTCGCCCACGGCGACGGCGCGACGCGTCGACGACACGAATGCGGCGACGTCCGAGCCCAGGAAGTTTTCGCCGTCGCCGAGGCCAACGACGAGCGGCGAATGGTGACGAGCCGAGACGATCTTGCCGGGCTCATCGCGGTGCATCGCGAGCAGGGTGAAGGTGCCGTGCAGGCGCCCGACCAGCGAGCGGAACGCGGTTTCGAGATCGCCCTGGCGAGCGACCTCTACGCCCAGCAGCGCCGCTACCACCTCGGTATCTGTCTCGCTCAGGAGTTCGACGCCAGCGGCCTCCACCTCAGTGCGCAGCTCGGCAAAGTTCTCGACGATGCCGTTGTGAATGAGCGCGAGCTTGCCGTCGTCGCCCAGGTGCGGGTGCGCGTTGACATCCGTCGGGCCGCCGTGCGTGGCCCAACGGGTGTGTCCGATACCGGTGCCCGCCGCATCGAGCGGGCTGGCCTCCAGCAGGTCTTCGAGGCGGGCGAGCTTGCCCGAGCGCTTGCGCACCGACAGCGTTCCGGCGGAGTCCACGACTGCGACTCCGGCCGAATCGTAGCCGCGGTACTCGAGGCGACGCAGTCCGTTGAGCAGTACTTCAACGGTGTCGTTAGGGCCGACATATCCGACGATTCCACACATGGGCCTTAGTTTAGTGGCACCATTGATGCACGATGACCAAGAACACCTTGACGCCTCGCGGTGGCGACGTCTCCACGGATACCCACACCCTCGTGCGGCCCGAGTTCACCTCGCCGTTCACCGAGATCGATCGCGACGAGTGGGCGCGGCTCGCGGGCGAGACCCCGATGCCGCTCACCGAGGGCGAGATCGCGGCTTTCCGCGGGCTCGGTGAGCCCCTCGACCTGGCCGAGGTCTCCGAGGTGTACCGGCCGCTCAGCCGGCTCATCAACCAGTACGCGATCGCCGCACGCGAGATGCACCAGCGCACCCGCGGATTCTTGCAGCGCGCGGATGAGCAGCCGAGCCCGTTCGTGATCGGCATTGCCGGTTCGGTCGCCGTCGGCAAGTCGACCGTCGCGCGCATCTTGCGCGATCTGCTCGCCCGCTGGCCGGAGACCCCTCAGGTCGAACTGATCACGACCGATGGGTTTCTCTACCCCAACGCCGAGCTCGAGCGGCGCGGCATCGCGCATCGCAAGGGCTTCCCCGAATCCTACGACCGCCGAGCGCTCCTGCGATTCGTCTCCCAGGTCAAAGCCGGCGTCGCCGAGGTGCGTGCACCGCACTACAGCCATCTCGTCTACGACATCGTGCCCGATGAGTTCACCGTTGTGCGACGCCCCGACATTCTCATTGTCGAAGGCCTCAACGTGCTGCAGCCCGCGTCGATGGATCATCCGCTCGCAGTGAGCGACCTCTTTGACTTCTCCGTCTATGTCGACGCGCGCACAGCCGATATCCAACGCTGGTACCGGCATCGCTTCTTGCAACTGCGCGAAAGCGCGTTCGCGAACCCGAGTTCGCACTTCAAGCGCTTCGCCTCGATCGACGATGACGCCGCCGTCGCGGTGGCAGACGAATTCTGGAACAACATCAATGAGCCGAATCTCGTCGCGAACATCCGACCGACACGCGCACGCGCCAGTCTCGTGCTCCGCAAGGAATCGGACCACCGGGTGCAGAAGGTGCTCCTGAGAAAGGTGTAGGCCTCAGCCTGAAGGTCTACCCTGGGCTCCATGCGTCGCCCCCGTCTCCTCCGCCACACCGCGGCAGCCGCGCTCGCGGCCGCGATCATCGTCACCGGCACTCTTCCGGCCCTTGCGGTGGAGCAGAGCACCGATGACTACCCGACTTGGGAAGACGTTCAGGCGGCGAAACAGTCGGAAACCGATTCCCAGGCCGAGTACGCAACGCTGCAGCGTGCGCTCCAGCGGGCGCAAGGCGAGGCCAGCACGGCGACCGCGGCGGCAGCCGATGCTACGGCAGCCGCCAGGGCGGCGAACCACGACCTGCAGCTCGCACAAGCGAAGGAAGCGTCGTTGCAGCAGCAGATCGCCGCTTCCGAGCATGAGTTCGCCGACAACGATGAGGCACTCGGACGCATGGTGTCGTGGCTGTACACGAACGGTACGGGGCTTGCGAGTGCCAGCGCGCTCGCTGACGCGCAGAACCCCGAAGACTTCATGGCGAAGATCGGGATGGCGACACAGGTGTCGGGCACCTGGAACGGCATCGCCGAGCGGGCGGAATCGCAAGTGAATACCGCCGCCTCATTGAACGAGCAGGCCGCCGATGCTGCGGCAGAACGCGAGCGCCTCTCCCAGGCCGCCGATGCTGCCGCCGCCGATGCCGCAGCGGCAGCGCACACGGCGCAGCAGGCTGTCGCCCTCGCCGACGAACGCAGCGACACGATGTACGCGCAGTTGGCGTCGCTGCGCGGCACCACCGCCGATGTCGAGCGGCGCTATCAGATCGGCGTGCAGGTCGCCGAGCAGGCCGCCGAACAGGAGCGTGCGCGCGAGGAGGCCGCGCGGCAACTGCAGGAGCAGCAGGAGAATGACGGCGCAGGCGGCGGCTCAAACGGAGGCGGAGGCGATTCCGGCGGATCAGGCTCCGGCGGATCAGGCGGCGGCTCGGTCGTCGTGGATCCCGCCGGCGCTCAGGCGCACGCCCGTTCGGTGCTGCCAGCGTATGGGTGGGGCGATGACCAATTCTCGTGCCTCGTCTCGCTCTGGACGGGCGAGTCCGATTGGCGCGCTGACGCGCTGAACCCGTGGAGCGGCGCCTACGGTATTCCCCAATCACTGCCCGCAGAGAAGATGGCGACTGCCGGGGCAGATTGGCTGACGAACGGAAACACCCAGGTCGACTGGGGTCTCGCGTACATCCAATCGGTCTACGGCACCCCGTGCAATGCGTGGAACACCTGGCAGGCACGCGACCCGCACTGGTACTGAGCCGAAACGCAAGAAGCGCCCGGGCCCGCACGTGGCGGGTCCGGGCGCTTCTTGCGCACGGATGCGATTCAGACGGCGAGACGCTCCAGCACAACCTGTGCGAGGTCGTCGGCGAGACGCTGAGCCTGCTCCTCGTGCTCGGCCTCGACCATCACGCGCACGACCGGCTCGGTGCCGGAGGGGCGCAGCAGCACCCGCCCCTTACCTGCGAGCGCGATCTCGGCCTGACTGACGGCCTGCTGCAGCACTTCATCGCCGTGCACACCGGTACGGTCGACGCCGCGCACGTTGACGAGCACCTGCGGGTACACCGTCATGCACTGCGCGAGTTCGGCGAGAGTCTGCCCGCTGCGCACGATCTCGGCGGCAATGTGCAGTCCCGTGAGGATGCCGTCGCCCGTCGTCGCATGATCGCTCATGATGACGTGGCCCGACTGCTCCCCGCCGAGCGAGTAGCCCTCGGCATTGATGGCTTCGAGCACGTAGCGGTCGCCGACTCCCGTCTCGACCACGTCGATGCCGTTGTCGGCCATCGCGAGCTTGAGCCCCAGGTTCGACATCACGGTGGCGACGAGCGTGTTGCGTTCGAGCTTGCCACGACGTGCCATCGACAGCGCGAGGATCGCCATGATCTTGTCGCCGTCCACGACGTCACCGGCCGCGTCGACCGCGAGGCAACGGTCAGCGTCGCCGTCGTGGGCGATGCCGAGGTCTGCGCCGTGCTCGCGCACGGCCGCGCGCAGCGGCTCGAGGTAGGTCGAGCCAACGCCGTCGTTGATGTTGAAGCCGTCGGGATCATTGCCGATCACCGTGACCTGTGCGCCGGCGTCGGTGAAGACGTCGGGAGAGATGCCAGCTGCGGCGCCGTGCGCGCAGTCGAGCACGACGTGGATGCCATCGAGCCGCAGGCCCTCAAGCGTGCCCAACAGGTGCACCAAATAGCGGTCCTCGGCATCGGCAAATCGGCGAATGCGGCCGACCTCGCGGCCGGTGACGGCGACGGTCGCACCATCGATCGCGGCTTCGATCTGATCTTCCACGTCGTCGGGGAGCTTGCGCCCGCCCTCGGCAAAGAACTTGATGCCGTTATCGGGGGCCGCGTTGTGCGAGGCCGAGACCATGACGCCGAAGTCGGCTCCGGTGTCGGCTACGAGGTACGCCGCGGCCGGCGTCGGGATCACCCCGGCGTCGAGCACGTCGACCCCGGCTGAGGCGAGCCCGGCCGAAACGGCGGCCGCGATGAACTCACCGGAGACACGCGGATCGCGTGCAACGACGGCGACAGCACGACGGCTCTCGCTCCGGGCAGAACGCCCGAGAACGAGAGCCGCAGCGCGTGCGAGGCTGAGGGCCAGCTCGGCGGTCACATCGACCCCAGCCAGCCCTCGAACCCCATCGGTGCCAAACAGGCGTCCCATGTGCAGGAAGCTCCGGATTAGCGCTTCGAGTACTGAGGCGCCTTGCGCGCCTTCTTGAGACCGGCCTTCTTGCGCTCCTTGATGCGAGCGTCGCGGCTCAGGAAGCCGGCCTTCTTCAGCGTCGGGCGGTTGTGCTCGGCGTCGATCTCGTTGAGCGCACGCGCGATCGCGAGGCGCAGTGCACCGGCCTGGCCCGAGGGGCCGCCGCCGACGATGCGGGCGATCACGTCGTACGAGCCGCCCAGCTCGAGTGCGGTGAACGGATCGGTGATGAGCTGCTGGTGCAGCTTGTTCGGGAAGTACTCGGCAAGCTCGCGACCGTTGACGGTCATGGTGCCGGCACCGGGAACGAGGCGCACGCGGGCGATGGCCTGCTTGCGGCGGCCGACGGCTCCACCCGAAACGGTGAGCGCGGGGCGCGGGGTCGCGACGGTGGCCTGGCCGGCCGGCGTCTCGGTGGTGTAGCTCTCGGGGGCCACGGTCTGCTCTTCAGTCACTGTGAATTCTCTCTCTGAGGTTTCGGGGCGCGATTACTGCGCGACCTGGCCGAAGGTGTAGGGGGTGGGCTGCTGAGCAGCGTGCGGGTGCTCGGCACCCTTGTACACCTTCAGCTTGCGGAACAAATCGGCTCCGAGCGAGTTCTTGGGGAGCATGCCGCGGATGGCCTTCTCCACTGCGCGGTCGGCGTTCTTGTCGAGCAGCTCGGTGTAGCTGACCGAACGGAGGCCGCCCGGGTAGCCCGAGTGACGGTAGGCGCGCTTGTTGGCGGCCTTGTTGCCCGTCAGCACGACCTTGTCGGCGTTGATGATGATGACGTAGTCGCCCATGTCCATGTGAGGGGCGAACGTGGTCTTGTGCTTGCCGCGGAGCAGAGCTGCTGCGTGCGAAGCGAGGCGGCCGAGCACCACGTCGGTGGCGTCGATGATCAGCCAGTCGTGCTTCTGCTCTGCGGCCTTCGGTGAATACGTGCGAGTCACTTGAGTGCTGCTTTCTGTCGAATTGGAGGAGTTCGTGAATCCCGCTCCGGTGCGTGGTCCCTGACGGGTGCTCGCGCGGATGGAGGGCTCAACAAATCGGGTGCTTGCGCACCAAGGAACGAGCTTAGCACAGGATCGTGCCGCGACTCCCCCGGATCAGTGCGTCGAGGAGGTCGACTCCCCCGGTTCGACGCTCGCCAGCGGTTCGCGGCGCGCACGGGTCGCCGCGGCGCGCTCGGCGAGTGCGTCGTCGGCCGGGTAGGCGATCTCTTCCAGGGAGAGGCCCAGCGCCGGCATCACCGTGAAGCAACTCGTGCGCGTCCGCGCATCGCGAAGCTCGCGCAGGTCATCGAGCGCGAGGCGTCCGCTGCCGACGGCAACCACGGAACCGACCAGCGCGCGCACCATCGAGTGGCAGAACGCGTCTGCCTCGATACGGGCCGCATACGCGCCGTCATCGGTGAGACGCCAGTCGAAGCGGAGCAGGTCGCGCACCGCCGTCGCCCCCTCGCGCGCCTTGCAGAAGGTCGTGAAGTCATTGAGCCCGAGCAACTCGTCGGCGGCGCGCTGCATCAGGTCGAGATCGAGCACTCTCGGAATCTGCGCGGTGAATCGGGAGGTGAGCGGATCCTGCCGCATCCCGTCGCCCCGCAGACGGTACTCGTATCGGCGCCGCAGCGCCCCGAACCGGGCATCGAATTCCGGGGGCACCGCCCGTACCGAGTGGATGACCACGTCGGGTGCCGTGCGTTTCAGCACCCCGGTGAGCTTGCGTGCACGCACGTGCATGAGCTCGGTCTCGCTCGGTGCCGGATCACCCGGGCGCCGCCGCGACGCCCACTTTTCCAGGTGCGCAGCGCTCACATCCACGTGCGCGACCTGGCCGCGTGCGTGGACGCCCGCGTCGGTGCGGCCGCCCACCGTCAGCCGGACGGAATCGGGAGCTTCGACGCGCAGTAACTGGGCGATCGCCGCTTCGATCTCGCCCTGCACCGTGCGCAGCCCGGGCTGCATCGCCCACCCGGCGAAGTCCGTGCCGTCGTACGCCAGGTCGAGGCGCAGGCGAGTCAGATCGGCGTCGGGCATACCCATGATCCTGCCAGACGCAGCGCGCACTCGTGTCGCGTGCGTACACTGGATGGCCGAGGTGCGCGCCCGCGCACCCGATCCTTCGCCTATGACTCCGCAGCAGACAGCCCCACCCGCCGCACGCCCGTTCCGTCTCGGCGGCCTCGATGGTCTCCGTGCGATCGCGGTCTGCCTGGTGCTCGTCTACCACCTGTTCCCGTCGGCCTTGCCCGGTGGCTTTCTGGGCGTCGACGTCTTCTTCGCGATCAGCGGCTTCTTGATCACGACCCTGCTGCTGCGCGAACACCGCACCAGCGGCAGGGTGCGCCTCGGCTCATTCTGGCGTCGGCGCGCTCGGCGCCTCCTGCCGGCTCTCGGCCTCGTGCTGGTGACCTGCACCGCACTGGCACTGCTCGTCGGGCGCGACCTGCTCGTCGGCATCGGACGTCAGGTCGTCGGCGCCGCCCTGTTCGTGAGCAACTGGACGTCGATCTCGGCGGGGGCCGACTACTTCTCAGCAGACACTCCCGAACTCTTCCGCAATACCTGGTCGCTCTCGATCGAAGAGCAGTTCTACCTGGTGCTTCCGCTCCTGCTGCTCGCGCTGGTGAGGTTTCGCCGTCGATGGGTGCGCGCGCTTCCGCTCCTCCTGCTCGGCGTCGCGTCAGCCCTGCTCATGGCCACCCTCGCGGCGACCGGAGCCGACGCGACGCGCGTGTATTTCGGGTCGGACACGCACACGTTCGGACTGCTGCTGGGCGCCGCGCTTGCCATGCTTACCGCGCCGAAAGCGTCCGCGCCCGGCGCCCTGAGCACAGCTCCGGCGGCGCTCGGTCGTGTCGCGCAGTTCGGGCTCGCCGTACTCACGTGCGCCGGACTCGCCACGCTCGGCTGGCTCGCGTTCACGATCACCGAAGCGGGCGCGGAGAGCTTTGCGGGCGGCTTCCAGCTGGCGACCGTCGCCGCCCTCGTCACCGTGTGGGCGGTGTCACGCCCGGGCGCCTGGGCGGGCATCGCTCTCGACGCACGCCCACTGCGCTGGATCGGCGAGCGCTCGTACGGCATCTATCTGTGGCACTGGCCGCTGCTGCTCATCATCACCGCGTGGCTCGGTGCGGTGTCGCCATGGTGGATCGCGGGGTGCACTCTCGCCGCAACCATCGCAGCAGCCGCACTGTCGTACCGCTTCGTGGAAGAGCCGGTGCGGAGGTTCGGGCTGCGCCGATCGCTGGCGATGCTCCTCCACCCCGCGCATCACACCGCGCGCCATCGCACCGTGGCGATCGCGCTCGGGGTCGTTCTCCTCACCACGGTGCCGGCTGCGGGTGTGGCGGTCGCCACGGCGCCGAAAGTGAGTTCAGGTTCGGCCGCCGTCGACCGCGGCCGAGCCGTGCAGAATTCCGCAGCCGCGACCCCGTCGCCTGCTGCTCCCGTTCCAGAGGATGAGGCCGCGGGGAGCGCACCCGCGACCCCCGCAACACCGACCGGTTCGGAGGTGAACGCGATCGGCGACTCCGTGATGCTCGCGAGCCTGCCCGAACTCGAGGCGCACTTCCCCGGTATCTCCGTAGACGCGGAGGTCTCGCGCGGCATGGGCGTTGGCGTCGAGCTCTCCGAGCGCCTGGCGTCAGACGGCGGGCTCAGGCAGGTGCTCGTCGTGGGCCTTGGCACCAACGGTCCGGTCGACACTGCCGAGCTCGATGCGCTCCGCGCGAGCGCGCAGGGGCGCCCGCTCGTGCTCGTGAACGCCCATGCCGACCGAGATTGGATTCCCGGCGTCAACGCAGCACTCGCCGAATACGCCGATGCCCATCGCGGCGTCGTCGTCGCCGACTGGAACGGTTCCATCTCTCGCGCTCCCAGCTCGGCGCTCGCCGGTGACGGCATTCACCCCAACCCCAGCGGGGGCGAGCTCTACGCGGCGTGCGTGCAGCAGGCACTCGACGATCTGCAGCGCCCCGGCGAGGGCATCGGGTACGGGCTCCCCCGCCGGTGAGACGAGTTCGGCCCCGCACCTTCGAACGAGGTGCGGGGCCGAACCGAGCCAGTGGCTCAGGTGAGGATCACCCGGCCGTCAGCGCTCCATGCGCGCGCGACGTGCGACGAGCACGGCACCGCCGAGCGCCAGCAGCGCGACTGCACCTGCTGCAGCGAACCAGGGGCTCATGCCACCGGTCGACGCCAGTGATCCATTCGCAGAGGTGCCGGAAGCCCCCGATCCCGAAGCCTGCGAACCGTCAGTCGCGTTCGCGGCGTTCGTGCCCGCGGCTCCGCTCGTGCCCGCACCGGCCGCCGATCCGGCGCCCTCGGCCGCGGCTCCCGCGCCCGATGCTCCGTCGGCAGCGGCTCCTGCACCGTCTGCGGCGCCATCCGCGGCACCATCCGCCGTGCCGTTGGCGCCGCCCTCCGCACCGGTGACCGGGGCGTCGACCTGCACCGGCACCGTCACGGTCGTGCCACTGACATCGGTGGCGATGGTGAGGGTTGCGGCCCCCGCGAGGTCTGCCGGGATCGCGAACTCCAGGGTCGCCGCGCCACCCACGACCGGAGCCGTGGCGAGCGGGGTGACGGCTTCAGCAGCCGCACGAGCAACGGCACCCGAGTCCGCAGCGATCGAGGCCGAGACCTGCGTGTTCACGGGCACGCCGCGCGACGTCAGATCCAGCTTCGAGAACTGCAGGCTGAGCGTCTGCCCGGGCTCGACCGAGCCGGTCGGCAGACCGCTGATCGGCACCGAGCGACGGTCGTAGCTCGGCGACACCGGGCTGTTCGCGCGCAGGTACTCGATCCAGGCGTCGCGATCGACGAGACCCGTGTCTTTGGTGTCCACTCCGTTTGCGAACTCGCGGAAGTTGTCGCCGCCCTGCAGCAGGAAGCTGAAGGATCCGATCCGGTACTCGCGCTCCGGATCGATCGGCGCCCCGTTCACCATGATGCCGGTGATGCGGTCCCCTTCCTCGCGCGTCTCATCGAACGTGTAGCTGACGTTCTTCGACAGGCCGAGCTGCAGGTACGGCTTCGACGGCACCGCACCCTCGGCCGTGCGCTGCCACTGCTGCTCCAACGCCACTTTGAACTGCGCGCCGGTCAGCGTCGTGGTCCACAGGTTGTTCAGGAACGGGAGCACCGCGTTCGCCTCGGCGTAGGTGATCTCACCGGCTTCGAGCTCCGCGCGGAGTCCACCCGGGTTGACGACGCCGATCTCGGCACCGCCACGGTCTGACGACGACAGGCTCGAGAGCAGCGCGTCCGCGACGAAGTTGCCGAGCGTCGACTCCGAGCCGCGATCATCACGCGTCTCGCCGGTGAAGGCCGTCGTGATGTCGGCGGTCGCCTCGCTGATCGGCTGGTTGCCGATCTCAGCGGCGTTCGCGAGCGCCTCTCGTACGATGCCGTCGACCTCGGCAACCACGGGCGATCCCGCAACCAAGACGGCGTCATCGGTGGTGACGCGCGGCACATTGCGGGTGACGGTGGCGTTCGTGTCGCCCGTAGCCGAGTTGTAGTCGAGCACGACCTGGCCGACGTTCGCGCCGTAGCTGCCGGTCTGCAGCACCGGTCGGGTGCTGCCGTCGGTCGCGCCGGGCACCGGAGCATTCCAGGCGTACTCGGCGTGCGTGTGGCCGTTGTAGATCACATCGACTGACGCGCTCGTCTCATTCACGATGCGCTCGAACACGCCGCCCGCGGCGAGTTCCTGCTCGAGCGACGACTGCTCGGCATTGCCACCGGCAGCGCCCTCGTGATACTCGGCGATGATCACATCGGCCTCGCCGTTCTCCGGGTCACCATCGGTGAGCTGCGCCGCGACGCGGTTCACCGCCGCGACCGGATCACCGAAGGTCAGCCCCTCGATGCCACCGGGCGAGACGAGTGCCGGCGTCTCCTGCGTGATCGCGCCGATGACGCCGACCTTCACGCCGTCGACCTCGATGATCTCGTACTCCTGCACGGCGGGCTTGCCGTCGCGCGTCACGTTTGCTGCGAGGTAGGGGAACTCCGCCGCAGCCTTCACGCGCCCGTCGAGGTCGTCGTACCCCTGATCGAACTCGTGGTTGCCGGTCGACGACGCGGCGACGCCCAGCGCGTTCAGCACGTCGAGCGTCGGCTGATCCTGCGCCACCGATGAGGCGAAGAGCGATGCACCGATGTTGTCGCCGTTCGAGAGCAGCACGCTGCTGTCGGGGTACTCCGCGCGCAGTCCCTCGACCGTGCCCGCGAACTTCACCGTATTGGCGTCGATACGCCCATGGAAGTCGTTGATATTCAGGAAGTTGAGCTGCTTGGTTTCCGACGCAGCGCCCTCGGCCGAGATGCCGACCACGATCGGGTCGTGGTCGGACGAGCGATACGGGCCCTCGGCGAACAGGTCGAGCGCGTTGTAGTTGTAGCGGCTGTACTCGAGTGCGACGGCTTCGACCGAGTTGATGTTCCAGACGTCGGCCCCGGTGACGAGCTTCTCCGCACTCGGCGAGGCGAAGATGTAGTCGAGGGATCCCACCGCACCGTCGTAGGTGTAGGTCTCCTTGCCGGTCTTTGCGCCCTGGCTAACGTAGTCGGCCCCCAGAATCGTCTGGATCGGCTGTTCGCCCGCGTACGAGTTGAAGTCGCCCACGAGGAAGACGCGGTCAGTGCCCGCCTGCTCCTCCATGTCGGCCGCGAAGCTCACCAGTGCCTCGGCCTGGCGGGTACGATCGCCGTTGAATGCGCCGACGCCATCCTTCAGGTCGGCGTTGTCACCGGTTGCCGCGGGGGTGCTGTCGCCCTTCGACTTGAAGTGGTTCGCGACGACCACGAAATCGGTGTCGGTTCCCGTCACGGAGAAGTGCTGCGCGAGCGGCTCGCGCGCATTCGCGAACGCGGGTGAATCGGTCAGAATCACCGATGCGTCGACCGGCGCGATCGAATCCTTCTTGAAGATGAAGGCTGTGCGGATCACGTCCTCGTTCTGCGGCAGCTTGGCGGGCGATCGCACGTAGTCCCAGTCCCCACCGGTGAGGCCCGAATCGGCGTTCAGCGCAGCGACGAGGTTCGCCAGAGTCGCATCGCGATCCTGACCGAACCGCGCCGAGTTCTCGATCTCCTCGAGCGAGATCACGTTCGCATCGAGCGCGTTGATCGCGTCGACGATCTTGCCCTGCTGACGGTCGAAGTTCGCCTGGTCCCAGGCACCACGAGCATCGCAGCCCTTGCTCACGGCGATCTTGTTGCCCGCGCGATCCGTGTAGGCCTCGCAGCCCGCAACGTCGACGCCGAACGTCGTGAAGTAGTTCAGCACGTTGAAGCCGGCCAGCCGCACGTCGCCGCCGACCTCATCCGGGTGTTCCGTGCGCGTGTTCGCGAACGTTGCCGGCTGCACCGTCGCCGCGTTGTCGGGCGTCAGCTGCGTGGTCGGCTGGAACTTCCAGGCTCCGTTGCGGTAGTCGAGCACCACAGGAGCAGTGAAGGTGACCGGAGCACCAACCCGCACGGGTGCCGTGGTCGAGAGATACGGCAGCGGCACCGCCTTGTTCGCCGTCGAGTTGAAGTTGATGCTCGCGCCGTCGTCGAGCAGTACGCCGATCTCGGCATTGCGCGACTGAGCCGCCGTGTACGCCTCACTGCCCGGCAGGCCGGCGGCCGTCGGGTTGAGCAGCGGCGCGCTGTCGGCAGCGAGGCCGATCTCACCGTAGAAATTGGTGTCGTACGTGTCAGAGACCGTAAAAGCGCCCTGCGGCGCGATGAGCATGCTCTCGAAGACCTCGCGCTCGGCATCCTTCTTCGGGAACGGGATCGCGGCCGGCACGACCGGTGCGACCTCTTCCGCGACCGGCACCAGCCCGCCCGCGGCCACCGTGATTTCGGTCAGCCCGTTGAACTCCGAAACCGCACCGGTCACCTCGACGTAGCTGCCCACGGACGCCTCCGCGACCGTTGCGCTCGAGTAGACGAAGACCGCCTCCGAAGCGGTGTGCGTTGCCGGATCGACATCGCCACCGGTTCCCGGGGTCTGGATCGTGTAGCCGGCAAAACCGCCCGTCGGGTACACCGCGGTCACGATACCGCGGGTCTTGACCTGTGTTCCCGCCAGCGGGCTCGTCGGTCCGGTGCCCTGAATCTGGGCGATCGGGGTGACATCGGCCGGCACCTCAGGTTCGGGATCGACCGTGGGCTCCTGCCCCGATCCCGTGGGTGATGGGGCGACAGTGACAAAGTCCGCAGCGTTGTCATCCGAGTCGGCCGTCGCCGTGCGTTCGATGCTTGCCGTGGTCGAGGGAGCCGGGGCTGCCCCCGCCCCCTCGAACCGTGTGGCGCTGCCGTAGCCCACGAAGTCGGCAACGGTGGTGGCATCGCCTTCGGCACCGACCGCAATGGGCGACGTCGTCTTCGCCAACACGATCTGACCACCGCCGGCACCCGCTGCCAGGCTCGTCGTGAGATCCGCGCCGGCAACCGCCGCGCCGTTCGCCCCGACCGTTCCAGTGATCAGGAACGAACCCTGCGCGGGAATCGACCCTCGCAGGGGCATCACGTTCGAACCCGATGCCGGGTTCGTCGACGTCCCTGACCGGTACTGGAGCGACCAGCCCTCGAGACTGATCGGCGATGCCGTGGGGTTCGCGAGTTCCACGAAGTCGGCGTTCAGAACGGCTCCCCCGTTGCCACCGGCAGCATAGATCTCATTGATCACCACCCCTGAACCATCGGGGGCGGCGTACGCGGGTGTCGCGATGAGCGGTACTGCCGCGACAGCTGCAATGGCAGCTGCGGCGCACAGGCGTTGTGATCGTTTCTGGGGCACCAGTTTCTCCGTGACTGACGGAACCGCATCGTGCGACTCCGGGGCGCCGGCGTGATCCGGCGGCTTGTGTCAGCCCGTGGACCAGGCGACCATCACGACGCTACGGTGCGGGAGTTACGTCCATGCCCCTGCCGGTTGCCCTGCGGGTGAACGGCACGTGCACGCCGATGAACGGGCGTGTCGTGCCAGAACGCACGAAACCCCCGTCGCAATGCAACGGGGGTTTCGTGACGGAACCGGGCTCGAATTACTCGGCCTTCTCCTCGGCAGCAGCCTCGGTGGTCTCCTCAGCAGCCTCGGTGACCTCCGCGGTCTCCTCGGCCGGAGCCTCTTCGACGACCTCGGCGGCCGGCTTCTCAGCGGCTGCCTTCTTCGCCTTGGGCTTCGGAGCAACCGGCTCGAGCACGAGCTCGATCACTGCGAGGGGAGCATTGTCACCCTTGCGGAAACCGGTCTTGATGATGCGGGTGTAGCCGCCCTCGCGGTTCTCAACCAGCGGCGCAATCTCGGTGAAGAGCTCGTGCACGACCGACTTGTCGAGGATCTGACGCATGACGCGACGGCGTGCGTGCAGGTCTCCGCGCTTTGCGAAGGTCACGAGACGCTCGGCGACGGGCTGGAGGCGCTTGGCCTTCGTCTCCGTCGTCTGGATGCGCTTGTGCTCGAAGAGCTGCGAAGCCAGCTGGTTGAGCATCAGACGCTCGTGTGCGGGGCCGCCTCCGAGGCGGGGGCCCTTGTTGGGCTTGGGCATTGTTTACTCCAGTAAGTGTGCGATCAGGCCAGCGATGCCGGATCGTTAGTTGTTGTCGTCTTCGTAGCTGTAGAACTGCGCGCCGTCGAACCCGGGCACTGCGTCCTTCAGCGAGAGGCCCATCTCGGTGAGCTTGTCGCGCACCTCGAATACAGACTTCTGGCCGAAGTTGCGGATGTTCATCAGCTGGGCCTCGGAGAGCGCTACGAGCTCGCTCACCGTGTTGATGCCCTCGCGCTTCAGGCAGTTGTAGCTGCGCACCGACAGATCGAGATCCTCGATCGGAATCGACAGCTCGCCCTCGGTGACGACCTCGACCGGCGCGGGGCCGATCTCGACGCCCTCGGCGGCGGTGTTCAACTCGCGTGCAAGACCGAACAGCTCGACCAGCGTCGAACCGGCCGATGCGATGGCATCGCGGGGGCCGATCGCCGGCTTCGTCTCAACATCGACCACCAAGCGATCGAAGTCGGTGCGCTCACCGGCACGAGTCGCCTCGACGCGGTAGGTCACCTTGAGCACGGGCGAGTAGATCGAGTCGACCGGAATACGACCGACCTCGGCATCCTCATTGCGGTTCTGCGCTGCAGAGACGTAGCCGCGGCCGCGCTCGATGGTGAGCTCGAGCTCGAACTGCGCCGAATCACCGAGCGTCGCGATGACGAGCTCGGGGTTGTGCACCTCGACACCGGCGGGAGCAGAGATGTCGGCAGCAGTAACCTCGCCGGCTCCCGTCTTACGCAGGTACGCGGTGATGGGCTCATCATGCTCGCTCGAGACGACGAGATCCTTGATGTTCAGGATGATCTCGGTGACGTCCTCGGTCACGCCCTGGATGGTCGTGAACTCGTGAGCAACGCCCTCGAAGCGGACGCTGGTGACCGCTGCGCCGGGAATCGACGACAGCAGCGTGCGCCGCAGCGAGTTGCCGAGCGTGTAGCCGAAGCCGGGCTCGAGCGGCTCGATGGCGAAGCGCGAACGGTACTCGGAGATGGATTCTTCAGTCAGAGTGGGTCGCTGTGCAATCAGCACGGTGTGTGATCCTTTCGCTGGAGTCCGCTATATGACTCATGCGGTATCGGGAGTGAAGTGGCCTGAAGCGCTGGGAAAGCCAGCGCGAGAAGAGGCGGATCGCCGCCGGGAGCGGCAGCTGCGCCGGCCTGAGCCGGCGCAGCGTTCCACTCAGACGCGGCGACGCTTCGGCGGACGGCAGCCGTTGTGGGTCTGCGGCGTCACGTCGTTGATCGAGCCCACCTCGAGGCCGGCGGCCTGCAGCGAGCGGATCGCGGTCTCGCGGCCCGAACCCGGACCCTTGACGAAGACGTCAACCTTCTTCATGCCGTGCTCCTGTGCCTTGCGAGCAGCCGACTCTGCGGCGAGCTGCGCGGCGAACGGGGTCGACTTGCGCGAGCCCTTGAAGCCCACGCCGCCCGAGGAAGCCCAGCTGATCACAGCACCGGTGGTGTCAGTGATCGAAACGATCGTGTTGTTGAACGTCGACTTGATGTGGGCCTGGCCCACAGCAACGTTCTTCTTATCCTTGCGACGCGGCTTGCGAGCCGCGGTCTTTGGTGCAGCCATTGAGTGTTCTCCTGAAAAGCTCTGTGTGTAGGTCTAACGGACCGGCGATTACTTCTTCTTGCCGGCGACGGTGCGCTTCGGGCCCTTACGGGTACGAGCGTTCGTCTTGGTGCGCTGACCGTGCACAGGCAGGCCCTTACGGTGGCGGAGCCCCTGGTAGCTGCCGATCTCAACCTTGCGGCGGATGTCAGCAGTGACCTCGCGGCGGAGATCGCCCTCAACCTTGAAGTTGGCTTCGATGTAATCGCGAAGCGCGACAAGCTGCTCGTCGGACAGATCCTTGACGCGGATATTGCCGTCGATCTCGGTGTCGGCGAGGGTCTTCAGTGCGCTGGTGCGCCCGACGCCGTAGATGTAAGTGAGTGCAATCTCAACGCGCTTGTCGCGTGGGATGTCTACTCCTGCGAGACGTGCCATGTTGGCTCTCCTTGCGGATTGTAGAGGTGTGGTGCGCACCGGGGGTCCGGGCCTCTGTCCCGAGGTGTCCCCCACCGGTGACCCGGTGGGTTCTTCGATGCGCTGGATCGGTAATTCAGTTGTGTGCTCTGCGAGAGCGCGTGCCGACTGCGGACGAATCCTCAGCCGCCATCGCCGGGACTTAGCCCTGGCGCTGCTTGTGGCGCGGGTTGCTCTTGCAGATCACCATGACGCGCCCGTGGCGACGGATGACCTTGCAGTGATCGCAGATCGGCTTGACGCTGGGGTTGACCTTCATGATGTTTCCTTCGTGTATTTCGCTGTCCTCGTACTCGCGGGGTGCCGCGAGTCGTTACTTCCCAGCGACCTACTTGTAGCGGTAGACGATGCGGCCGCGGGTCAGATCGTAGGGCGTCAGCTCCACGATCACGCGGTCCTCAGGGAGGATACGGATGTAGTGCTGGCGCATCTTGCCCGAGATATGAGCGAGCACCTTGTGTCCGTTGGTCAGCTCGACGCGGAACATCGCGTTGGGCAGAGCCTCGACAATGTGTCCCTCGATCTCGATGACGCCGTCTTTCTTGGCCATAGCCTCACTATCGCTTGCGTAGGTGTACTGGTCATGCGAATGCTTGACTCCTGCTCAACCGTCTCGAAAACGAGAACGCAAAAACAGGCGCAAAGCACCAAAGATCAAGCGTACCGGGCGTGTCTCATTTTGTAAAGCCGAGAACGGCCCGTCGCGCTGCGAACGAATGGTTCAGCAGGGCTAGGGAATCGGCACCGGATGCACGCCCAGTGGAGCGAGCCCACTGGCTCCCCCGTCTTCGGCCGTCAGCACCCAGATGCCACGCTCATGTACGGCGACTGTGTGCTCCCACTGAGCGCTCATCGATCCGTCAGACATGGTCACGGTCCAGTCATCGTCTTCGATGTCCGTCTCGATGCCCCCTGCGGAGATGATGGGCTCAATCGCGACCACCAGTCCCGGCTTGACTTCGGGGCCCCGGCGTCGCGTCGGCACGTTGAACACCGGGGGGTCTTCATGCATGGCGCGACCGATACCGTGCCCGATGTAGTCCTCAAGCACCCCGTAGTCGCTCTGTGCCCGCACGTAGCTCGACACTGCGGCCCCGACCTCGTTGAGGTGCTTAGCAGTGGCGAGCCGCGCGATGCCGTGCCACATCGCTTGCTCGGTCACTTCGCTGAGACGCTGGTTCGCCGCAGTGCGCGCATCGTCGGCAAAGTCAGGAAGCACCGCGGTGAACGCCGCATCGCCGTGCCACCCGCCGACCACCGCACCCGCGTCGAGCGCCACGATGTCGCCCGCGGCGAGCGGACGCTCGGTCGGGATCGCGTGCACCACGTGTTCGTTGACGTTCGCGCATATGGTGTGTCGGTACCCGGGCTCGAGCATGAAGTTCGGCGCACCGCCACGAGCGCGAATTGCGGATTCCGCGATTGCGTCGAGTTCGAGCGTCGTGATTCCCGGTCGCACCGCCTCGCGCATCGCGGTAAGCGCTGCAGCTGTCGCGAGCCCGGGCTCAATCATCAATCGGAGTTGCGCCGGAGACTTGTAGATCGACCGGCGCAGGAACCCGCGCGGACTCACGATCTAGGAGGCGACGCGGGCGCCGAGCTGAGCGTCGAGCCCACTGGCGATACGCTCTGCGACAACATCCACGCTGCCGATTCCGTCGACGGAGACGAGAATGCCCCGCTCCGAGAACAGCTCGATGAGCGGCGCAGTCTGCGCGGCGTACACGTCTTGCCGGTGGCGAATCACTTCTTCGGTATCGTCTGCGCGGCCCTCGACCTGAGCTCGCTTGAGCAAACGGGCAACGACCTCGTCGACATCGGCTTCGATCAGCACGACCGCATCGAGCGAAGAGCCGTCGAGCATGCCGTCGAGCGAGTGCACCTGATCAACGGTGCGCGGATACCCGTCGAGCAAGAACCCGGCGGCCGCGTCGGCCTGCGTCAGACGGTCGGCGACGATGTCATTCGTCAGCGAGTCGGGGACGAGTTCACCCTGTTCGATGATGGCCTGCACCTGCTTGCCGAGCTCCGTGCCACCCTTGATGTTCGCGCGGAAGATATCACCGGTCGAAATCGCCGGCACTCCGTAGCGTTCCGCGATCTTGCCGGCTTGCGTGCCCTTGCCGGCCCCGGGAGGGCCGATGATGAGCAGTCGCGTGGTGGTGGTCTCGGTCACTTGAGAAGCCCTTCGTAGTGGCGCTGCTGCAGCTGGGCGTCGATCTGCTTCACCGTCTCAAGGCCGACGCCCACGATGATGAGAATCGAGGAACCGCCGAAGGGGAAGTTCTGGTTCGCACCGAAGAACGACAGGGCGACGAGCGGAAGCAGTGCGATGACACCGAGGTAGAGCGAGCCAGCGCTCGTAATGCGCGTCAGCACGTAGTTGAGGTACTCGGCAGTCGGACGACCAGCACGGATACCGGGAATGAAGCCGCCGTACTGCTTCATGTTGTCGGAGACCTCTTCAGGGTTGAAGGTGATCTGCACGTAGAAGAAGGTGAACCCGATGACGAGCAGGAAGAACACGAGCATGTAGAACGGCTGGTCGCCGAGCACGAGGTTGTTCTGAATCCAGACGACCCACGGCTTCGGGTCTTCACCGATCTTGGGCTGGTTGAACTGCGTGATGAGCATCGGCAGGTAGAGGATCGCCGACGCGAAGATCACGGGGATCACACCCGCCATGTTGACCTTGATCGGGATGTAGGTGCTGCTGCCCCCGTAGGTACGCCGGCCCACGACTCGCTTCGCGTACTGCACCGGGATGCGGCGCTGCGACTGCTCGACGAAGACCACCGCTGCCACGACCAGCAAGCCGACACCGAGAACTATGAAGAAGACTTCCCAGCCGCGCGACTCCTTGATGATCCACATCGCACCGGGGAACTGTGCCGCGATCGACGTGAAGATCAGCAGCGACATACCGTTACCGATGCCGCGCTCAGTGATGAGCTCGCCGAACCACATGATGAGTCCGGTGCCGGCCGTCATCGTGATGATGATGATGAGCACGGCCCACCATTCCTGCGACACGAGGTTCTGGCAGGCCTGGTTCGCGAGCGAGCCAAAGAGCTGGCCCGAGCGCGCGACGGTGATCAGCGTGGTCGACTGGAGAATCGCGAGTGCGATGGTGAGGTAGCGCGTGTACTGCGTCAGCTTGCTCTGGCCCGCCTGACCCTCCTTGTGGAGTGCCTCGAAGTGCGGGATGACCACACGGAGCAGCTGCGTGATGATCGATGCCGTGATGTAGGGCATGATGCCGAGCGCGAAGATCGAGAGCTGCAGCAGCGCACCGCCGCTGAACAGGTTGATCATGTCGTAGAGGCCGTTGCCTCCGCTGCTCGCCTGGTTTGCCACGAGGCAGGCCTGCACGTTGTTGAAGTCAACAAAGGGCGCGGGGATGAAAGACCCCAACCTGAACAGCGAAACGATCGCGAGTGTGAACACGATCTTCCGGCGCAAGTCGGGAGTCCGGAAGATCCGTCCGATGGCGCTGAACAAAATCTGCCTCCTGGAACGTCGTAAGGGGCTTCGCCTAACGACGAGAACCAATTTCTCCAGACTACACGGCATCGGCCGTGCGCCTGAAGCCTCCGTCACGAAAGACGGCGGCGGACAAGCAAAAAACGGGGGTCAGGCCGGTGCGGCAGTGCTGCCGCCCGACCCGAGCCCCCGCGTCCCGGGATACACCCGGGGGTACTGCATGATCCTGACGGATCGTTACTTCACGGCACCACCGGCGGCGACGATCTTCTGCTCAGCCGAGCTCGAGACCTTGTCGACCTGCACTGTGAGCTTGACCTGCAGGTCGCCGTCGCCCAGCACCTTGACGGGCTGGTTCTTGCGCACGGCGCCCTTGGCCACCAGATCATCAACGGTCACGTCGCCACCCTGGGGCTACAGCTCTGCGAGCTTGGCAACGTTCACGACCTGGTACTCGGTGCGGAACGGGTTCTTGAACCCGCGCAGCTTCGGGGTGCGCATGTGCAGCGGCATCTGCCCACCCTCGAAGCCGACCTTGACCTGGTACCGGGCCTTGGTGCCCTTGGTACCGCGGCCAGCGGTCTTGCCCTTCGACGCCTCACCGCGACCCACACGGGTCTTGGCCTTCTTGGACCCCGGAGCCGGACGGAGGTGGTGCGCCTTCAGCACCGACTCACGCTCCTCGTTCTTCTCACTCATGCGTCGATCTCCTCAACCACTACCAGGTGAGCGACCGCGCGGATGTAGCCGCGGTTAGCTTTCGTGTCCTCACGAACGACCGACTGGCCGATCTTCTTGAGGCCGAGGCTGCGCAGCGTGTCGCGCTGGTTCTGCTTCTCACTGATGACGGACTTCGTCTGCGTAACTTTCAGGCTCTTTGCCATTACGCACCTGCCTTTGCCTTCGCGGCAGCGTCGGCCGCAGCCTTCGCCTCAGCCCGCACAATGCGAGCCGGGGCGACGCGGTCGAAGTCGAGGCCACGGCGAGCTGCAACGGAGCGGGGCTCCTCGAGCAGCTGCAGTGCCTCAACGGTCGCGTGCACGATGTTCAGGGTGTTCGACGAACCGAGCGACTTGCTCAGCACATCGTGGATGCCCGCGCACTCGAGTACGGCGCGGACCGGGCCACCGGCGATAACACCGGTACCGGCAGCAGCGGGGCGCAGCAGCACGACGCCGGCTGCGGCCTCACCCTGCACGGGGTGCGGGATGGTGCTGCCGACGCGGGGCACGCGGAAGAAGTTCTTCTTGGCTTCTTCGACGCCCTTGGCAATCGCGAGGGGAACTTCCTTCGCCTTGCCGTAGCCGACGCCCACGGTGCCGTTGCCATCGCCCACCACGACAAGCGCGGTGAAGCTGAAGCGACGGCCGCCCTTGACGACCTTCGACACGCGGTTGATGGTCACGACGCGCTCGAGGAACTGGCTCTCGTTGCGATCGCGGCCGCTGCGCTCGTTGCGGGTGCCACGATCGCGGCTTCCACGACGCTGCTCACGCGGCTCGTTGCGGTGATCCTGAGCCGGGGCCTGCGCGGCCGTCGTCTCAGACTGGGCCTCTGCAGACACTTCCTGCTCCTTCGTTTCGTTGCTCACAGGGTCAGCCCCCCTTCGCGAGCGCCGTCGGCGATCGCTGCGACGCGACCGGCGTACTTGCTGCCGCCGCGGTCGAAGACGACCGCGTCGATGCCGGCGCCCTTAGCGCGCTCAGCGACGAGCTCGCCGACCTTGCGTGCCTTGGCGGTCTTGTCACCGTCGAACGAACGCAGGTCGGCTTCCATGGTCGAAGCCGATGCGAGGGTGAGACCCTTCGAATCGTCAACGATCTGCACGAAGACGTGGCGCGCGGAACGGTTCACGACGAGACGGGGGCGAACCTCCGTGCCGACGATCTTCTTACGCAGGCGGGTGTGGCGGCGAACGCGCGCAGCGGTCCGACCCTTAGCCCGGGTTACTGAAGCGGCCATGGTTACTTACCAGCCTTTCCTGCCTTGCGACGGACAACCTCGCCCGCGTAGCGAATGCCCTTGCCCTTGTAGGGCTCCGGCTTCTTCAGCTTGCGGATGTTTGCTGCGGCCTCGCCGACAGCCTGCTTCGAGATCCCGCTGACGGTGATCTTGGTGTTGCCCTCGACTGCGAGCGTGATGCCCTCGGGGGCATCCACGTTCACCGGGTGGGAGAAGCCGAGCGCGAGCTCGAGGCCTGCGCCCTTCTGCTGCACGCGGTAGCCGGTTCCGACAACCTCGAGCTGCTTGGTGTAGCCCTCGGTGACACCGATGATGTTGTTGTTGATGAGCGTGCGGGTCAGGCCGTGCAGCGCTCGGGAATCGCGCTCGTCGTCGGGACGGGTGACCAGCACCTGTCCGTCTTCGAACGCAACGCGGATGGGCTCCGAAACGACGAGTGCGAGCTCGCCCTTCGAACCCTTGACCGTGACCTTCTGGCCATCGATCTTGACGTCGACACCGCCGGGAACGGCGATGGGAAGCTTACCAATACGTGACATGACGGGTTACCACACGTAAGCGAGGACTTCCCCGCCAACGCCCTTCTGCTCAGCCTCGCGGTCGGTCAGGAGACCCGAGGAGGTGGACAGGATCGCGATGCCGAGGCCGCCGAGCACGCTCGGGATCTCAGTGGTGCCCGCGTACACGCGAAGGCCGGGCTTCGAAACCCGCTTGATGCCTTCGATGGAACGCTCGCGGTTCGGGCCGTACTTCAGCGACATGGTGATGGTCGTTCCGACGCGTGCCGGCTCAACCTTCCAGTCCTGAATGTAGCCCTCGCGCTTGAGGATCTCAGCGATCCGCTCCTTCAGCTTCGAGCCGGGGAGCGAAACGTCGTCATGATGCGCAGAGTTTGCGTTGCGCAACCGGGTGAGCATATCTGCTACCGGATCAGTCATCGTCATGAGTGACTCTTTCTTTCTCGCCTGGTTTCATGCGCCGGTACACCGACGCACGACCTAGGTGACACACGGATGGGGTGCCCGGGAAAACCCGGGCACCCTCGCCGCTTGGACTATTCAGTTATTCCGACTTGAAGGGGAAGCCGAGCGCGCGAAGCAGCGCACGACCCTCGTCATCGGTCTTTGCGGTGGTCACGACGGTGATGTCGAACCCACGCACGCGATCAATCTTATCCTGATCGATCTCGTGGAACACACTCTGTTCGGTCAAACCGAAGGTGTAGTTGCCGTTTCCATCGAACTGACGCGGCGACAGGCCACGGAAGTCGCGGATACGGGGCAGTGCGAGGTTGATCAGACGGTCGAGGAATTCCCACGAGCGATCGCCACGAAGCGTGACGTGCGCACCGATGGCCTGGCCCTCGCGCAGCTTGAACTGCGCAATGGACTTCCGAGCCTTCGTGACCATGGGCTTCTGACCGGTGATCTTCACGAGATCGGCAATTGCGCCCTCGATCACCTTGCTGTCACGCGCAGCCTCGCCGACACCCGTGTTCACGACGACCTTGACGATCCCCGGAACCTGCATGATGTTGGCGAAGTTGAACTCCTCGCGGAGCGCGGGGACGATCTCGGCGCGGTACTTCTGCTTCAGGCGGGGCTGAGCGTTGGTCGCTGCAGTCTCGGTCATGCGAGATCCTTCCCGGACGACTTCGCGTAGCGCACGCGAACCGTCTTCTTCTTGCCGTCCTTCTCGATCTCCTCGACGCGGAACCCGACGCGGGTCGGCTTCTTCGTCTCGGGGTCGACGATGGCGACGTTCGACACGTGAATCGGGGCCTCGACGGTCTCGATGCCACCCTCGCGGGTGCCACGCTCCGACTGGCCGACGCGGACGTGCTTGGTGACGAAATTGACGCCCTCAACCACGACGCGGTCGGTCTCGGTCAGGACCTCGATGACGCGACCCTGCTTGCCCTTGTAGCCGCCGCGTTCCTGCGACGGGCCCGAGATGACCTCGACGAGGTCACCCTTCTTGATCTTTGCGCCCATAGGACTAGATCACCTCCGGTGCGAGCGAGACGATCTTCATGAACCGCTTATCGCGCAGCTCACGTCCGACCGGCCCGAAGATACGGGTGCCGCGGGGCTCCCCATCGGCCTTGAGGATGACGGCAGCGTTCTCGTCGAACGCGATGTACGAGCCATCCGCGCGACGAGTCGACTTGCGCGTGCGAACGACGACCGCCTTGACGACGTCGCCCTTCTTCACATTGCCGCCGGGGATTGCGTCCTTGACGGTCGCGACGATCGTGTCGCCGACACCGGCGTAACGACGCTTCGAGCCACCGAGCACACGAATCGTGAGCAACTCCTTGGCGCCGCTGTTGTCGGCAACCTTGAGTCGGGATTCCTGCTGAATCACTTGTTACTCCTTCACTCAGTAAGCCCGGGGGCTTACTTCGCCTTCTCGAGGATCTCGACCAGACGCCAGCGCTTGGTCGCGCTCAGCGGGCGGGTCTCGTGGATGAGCACGAGATCGCCGATGCCGGCCGTGTTCTGCTCGTCGTGGGCCTTGACCTTCGACGAGCGACGGAGCACCTTGCCGTAGAGCGGGTGCTTCACGCGATCCTCGACCTCGACAACGATGGTCTTCTCCATCTTGTCGCTGACGACGTAGCCGCGGCGAGCCTTACGGTAGCCGCGCTGTTCCTTCTCGACCTCAGCCATGTTCAGGCCTCCTTCGTCTCAGCGGCGGCATCCGCCTGCTCGGTCTTCTTGCTGCTCTTCTTCGCCTTTGCGGGCGCAGCAGCAGCGGGCGTGGCACGAATGCCGAGCTCACGCTCGCGCAGCACGGTGTAGATGCGAGCGATGTCGCGCTTCACCTGGCGAACGCGGCCGTGGCTTTCCAGCTGGCCGGTGGCCGACTGGAAACGAAGGTTGAAGAGCTCGCCCTTCGCCTTCTTGAGTTCTTCTGCCAGTCGCTCGTTCTCGAAGCTATCGAGCTCGGTGATGGCCAGTTCCTGGGTACCGATCGCCATTACGCGTCGCCCTCCTCGCGCTTGATGATACGGGCCTTGAGGGGCAGCTTGTGGATGGCGCGGGTGAGCGCCTCACGTGCAAGCTCCTCATCGACGCCGGCGACCTCGAAGAGGACGCGGCCCGGCTTGACGTTGGCAACCCACCACTCCGGGGAGCCCTTACCGGAACCCATGCGGGTTTCCGCAGGCTTCTTGGTGAGGGGGCGGTCCGGGTAGATGTTGATCCACACCTTGCCGCCGCGCTTGATGTGACGCGTCATGGCGATACGAGCGGACTCGATCTGACGGTTCGTCACGTAAGCGGGGGTCAGCGCCTGGATGCCGAACTCACCGAATGCCACGGTGTTGCCACCCTTGGACTGACCGGTGCGGCTGGGGTGGTGCTGCTTGCGGTACTTGACTCGACGGGGAATCAGCATGCTTACTTCTCCGCTCCTGCTGCAGCAGGTGCAGCCTCGGCCTGTGCGCCACGGGGCGCACGGCGGCGGTCGCCGCGGTCGCGAGACGGCTTCTGGGCCGCCTGCTCACGAGCGAGTTCCTTGTTGGTCAGGTCACCCTTGTAGATCCAGACCTTCACACCGATGCGGCCGAAGGTGGTCTTTGCCTCGTAGAAGCCGTAGTCGATGTTCGCGCGGAGCGTGTGCAGCGGCACACGACCCTCACGGTAGAACTCCGAGCGGCTCATCTCGGCGCCGCCGAGGCGGCCGGAGACCTGGATACGGATGCCCTTGGCGCCGGCGCGCTGAGCGCCCTGCAGACCCTTGCGCATCGCGCGGCGGAACGCCACACGAGCAGCGAGCTGCTCGGCGATGCCCTGCGCGACGAGCTGAGCGTCGGCCTCGGGGTTCTTGACCTCGAGGATGTTCAGCTGGATCTGCTTGCCGGTGAGCTTCTCGAGGTCGGCGCGGATGCGCTCGGCCTCGGCGCCACGGCGGCCGATGACGATGCCGGGACGTGCCGAGTGGATGTCCACGCGAACACGGTCACGGGTGCGCTCGATCTCGACGCGCGAAACGCCCGCACGGTCGAGCTGCTTCGTCAGGTGCTGACGGATCTTGATGTCCTCGGCGAGGTAGTCAGCGTAACGCTGACCGGCCTTCGTCGAGTCCGAGAACCAACGCGACACGTGATCAGTGGTGATCCCGAGGCGGAAGCCGTAGGGATGAATCTTCTGGCCCATACCGTTAGGCTCCCTTCTTCGCGGCAGCCAGCTCATCAGCCGACTGCAGCACGATCGTGATGTGGCTGGTGCGCTTGTTGATGCGGAACGCGCGTCCCTGTGCACGGGGGCGGAAACGCTTCAGCGTCGCACCCTCGTCCACGAAGGCACGAGCGATGACCAGCTCGTCCTCGTTGAGACGCAGATTTTCCTTGTCAGCCTTGACGCGCGCATTCGCGATCGCCGAGGCCACCAGCTTGAAAATCGGCTCCGATGCGGCCTGCGGGGCGAACTTCAGGATGGCGAGTGCCTCCTGAGCGTTCTTCCCGCGAACCAGATCAATAACGCGACGGGCCTTCTGGGGGGTAACGCGGATATGACGCACGCGTGCGATCGACTCCACCATTTCTCTTCCTCCTTCACGTCACCGCTTAGCGGCGACGGCCCTTCTTGTCGTCCTTCACGTGTCCACGGAAGGTACGCGTGGGCGCGAACTCGCCCAGCTTGTGACCGACCATGGTCTCCGTGACGAACACGGGGATGTGCTTCCGACCGTCGTGCACCGCGATGGTGTGTCCCAGCATGGCGGGGATGATCATCGAGCGGCGCGACCAGGTCTTGATCACGTTCTTGGAGCCAGCTTCGTTCTGCACAATCACCTTGTTCAACAGGTGGTTATCGACGAAGGGGCCCTTCTTGAGACTACGAGGCATCTTCTACTCTCTCCTACCTGTCGACTAACGCTTCTTGCCAGCGTTGCGGCGACGCACGATGAGCTTGTCGCTTTCCTTGTTCGGATGGCGCGTACGGCCTTCCTTCTGGCCCCAGGGGCTGACCGGGTGACGACCACCCGAGGTGCGGCCTTCGCCACCACCGTGGGGGTGATCCACCGGGTTCATGACGACACCACGCACGGTCGGGCGGACGCCCTTCCAGCGCATGCGGCCGGCCTTGCCCCAGTTGATGTTCGACTGCTCGGCGTTGCCGACCTCGCCGACGGTTGCGCGGCAGCGCACGTCGACGTTGCGGATCTCGCCCGAGGGGAGACGCAGCTGAGCGTAGGGGCCGTCCTTCGCAACGAGGCGAACCGAGGTGCCTGCGGAACGAGCGAGCTTCGCTCCCCCACCGGGCTTCAGTTCGATCGCGTGGATGACGGTACCCGTCGGGATGTTCTTCAGCGGCAGGTTGTTGCCCGGCTTGATGTCAGCGCCGGCACCCGACTCGACGACGTCGCCCTGCTTCAGCTTGTTCGGCGCGATGATGTAGCGCTTCGTGCCGTCCTGGAAGTGCAGCAGTGCAATGCGTGCGGTGCGGTTGGGGTCGTACTCGATGTGAGCGACCTTGGCGTCGACGCCGTCCTTGTCGTGACGACGGAAGTCGATGACGCGGTACTGACGCTTGTGGCCACCACCGATGTGACGGGTGGTGATTCGGCCCTGGTTGTTGCGGCCGCCGGTCTTGGGGAGCGGGCGAAGCAGCGACTTCTCGGGCGTGGAGCGCGTGATCTCTGCGAAATCAGCAACGCTCGAGCCGCGACGACCCGGGGTCGTCGGCTTGTACTTGCGAATTGCCATGATGTGTTCCTCTTCGCCCCTTCTACAGCGCAGCCGTGAAGATGTCGATGGAGCCCGACTTCAGGGTGACGATCGCGCGCTTGGTGTCCTTGCGCTTGCCCAGACCGAACTTGGTGCGGCGGGTCTTGCCCTTGCGGGTCAGCGTGCGGACCTTGGCGACCTTCACATTGAAGACCTCTTCGACAGCGAGCTTGATCTCGGTCTTGTTCGACTCCGGCTGCACCTCGAAGGTGTACTGGCCGTTGGCGTCGATGAGACCGTAGCTCTTCTCCGAAACGATCGGGCGGATGATGACGTCGTGTGCGGACTTGTTCAAGCTCACTTCGAGACCTCCTGAGCGGCACGGCCGGTGACGAAGGCGTCGAAGGCGGCCTTGGTGAAGACGAGATCGTCGCTGACGACCACGTCGTAGGCGTTGAGCTGATCCTGGAAGATCACGTGGACGTGCTCCAGGTTGCGCACGCTGAGCGCCGTCAGCTCGTCATCGCGGTCGACGACCACGAGTACGCGCTTGCCCGGAGCAACCGACGCGAGGAAGACGCGTGCGGCCTTGGTGCTGGGCTTGTCGGCGATGCCGAAGCCCTCGACGACGTGCAGGCGGTTCGCGCGAGCGCGATCCGACAGCAGACCGCGGAGTGCAGCAGCAATCATCTTCTTGGGGGTGCGCTGCGAGTAGTCGCGCGGCACGGGGCCGTGCACGACGCCGCCGCCGCGGTGCTCAGGAGCACGAACCGAACCCTGACGAGCGCGGCCGGTGCCCTTCTGCTTGAACGGCTTGACACCCGAACCGGAGACCTCGCCGCGGTTCTTGGTCTTGTGCGTACCCTGACGCGCAGCTGCGAGCTGAGCGGTGACCACCTGGTGGATCAGCGGGACGTTGGTCTCGACACCGAAAATGGTCTCGGGCAGGTCAACCGACCCGGCCTTCTTACCCTGGGCGTCGAACACCTCGAGCTTGGTAGCGGTAGCCATGAACTACGCCCCCTTCACTGCGTTGCGAACGAAAACGAGACGACCGCGTGCACCGGGAACTGCACCCTTGACCAGGATGAGGTTCTTCTCGGCGTCGATCGCCTGCACGGTGAGGTTCTGCACGGTCACGCGCTCGCCACCCATGCGGCCCGGCATGCGCTGACCCTTGAAGACGCGACCCGGGGTCGCGGCTCCACCGATCGAGCCCGGCTTGCGGTGGTTGCGGTGAGCACCGTGCGATGCGCCAACACCCTTGAAGTTGTGACGCTTCATGGCGCCGGCGAAGCCCTTGCCCTTCGAGGTGCCAACGACGTCGATCTTCTGACCGGCCTCGAAGGTGCCATCGACGGTGAGCTCCTGGCCGAGCGCGTACTCAGCCGCGTCGGAGGTGCGAACCTCGGTGAGGTGACGGCGCGGCGTTACGCCGGCCTTCTCGAAGTGACCAGCCGTGGGCTTGTTCACCTTGCGGGGATCGATCTGACCCGCGGCGATCTGCACGGCGCTGTAGCCGTCGACCTCGGGGGTACGGATCTGGGTGATCACGTTGGGTGCCACCTCGATCACGGTGACGGGAACGACATTGCCGTTCTCGTCCCAGACCTGCGTCATACCGAGCTTGGTGCCCAGAAGACCCTTCACGTTACGTACTACTGACATGTCCGGATCCCCCCTTAGAGCTTGATCTCGATATTGACGTCGGCAGGCAGATCGAGACGCATGAGCGAATCGACAGCCTTCGGGGTGGGATCGACGATGTCGATCAGGCGCTTGTGCGTGCGCTTCTCGAAGTGCTCGCGGCTGTCCTTGTACTTGTGGGGCGAACGGATGACTGCGATCACGTTCTTCTCCGTGGGGAGCGGCACGGGGCCGATCACAGTGGCACCAGCGCGGGTGACCGTGTCGACAATCTTGCGTGCGGAGCTGTCGATGACCTCGTGGTCATACGACTTCAGTCGGATGCGGATCTTCTGTCCCGCCATGTGACTCTCTTTTCTACTTGCGTCGTACTGCGCACCGAAGTGCGCCGCATTGGACGTCTTACGTACCAGCGCCCTGGCGTTGGCGCTCTCGCGCCTCGTGCTGGGTCTCTGTTCACCTGTCAAAACCGACCACCCGTATCGACGAGAAGTCGGCCCCGCGCGCACGAAAGCGGCCGGACTGATGTCTGGCCGCCGAACGGCGTACGGGTGTTGTTCGCTACCCGCGGCCTAACCCGAACCCCGATCACTCGGAGCGATTATGCACTGCCTGGCAGTGACCCACACCGAAGCGTGGAGTACTGAACCTGTCTATTCTCGCACGCGGGGAGCCTCCGTGCAACCCGGGCGTGTCGCGTGTCGGATCGCCTCAGGCATTGAGGTGTCGAGCGTCAATTGCGGGTCGGCAGCAGGCGCGGCAGGAGGAGGTAGACCACCAGCACGGCGAGACCTGCCCCGAGGAGCACGACTCCTCCCCCGAACCCGGTGAAGAATGATGCGAGGCCCAGGACAGAGGTGAGAAGAGTAGCGCCTGCTGTGCAGGCCGACGCCTGCACGTGCGAGTACCCACGTTGTTGGATGCGCTGATACGCGTGCTCTTTGTGCGGCTCGTCCCAGCGGTGACCGGCCCGCACCCGCTTGACGAGCGTGACCGCGACGTCGCCGAAGCAGATGACCATCGGGCCGATGGTCGCGAGCAGCGGTACCCCCGAAACCAGTGCGGCGAAGCTGGTGATCGCAACGGCTCCGCCGAGCAGGTAACTGCCCACATCGCCGAGAAACGCGCCCGGTTTCGTAAGGTTCCAGGGGAGAAAGCCCGCGAATCCGGCAGCGAGAGCGGCGCCGGCACCGATGAGCCACGGCATCTCGGCAAACCATCCAGCGACGGCGAACGTGAGTCCGGCGATCACACCATGGAAGCCACTGATGCCGTTGAGCCCGTCCATGAAGTTCGCAACGTTGATATAGCTCGAGATGAAGAGCACGGCGTAGATCGCCAGCAGCACCGATGCCCAAAGCGGGAGCGTCCCCACACCGGCAGCCCATCCGAACGACGCAGCACCATCGCCGCTTCCGGTGGCGACGCCACCTCCAGCCGGAGCCATGATGAGCAGCGCAACCGCTGCAGCGAGGGCGATACCGAGCAGCAGCACGCTGCGCAACCCCACGCTGAGGCCGCGGAGGTCTTCTGCCAGGCCGAGCATTCCGGAGGCGATGGTGCCGAGCGCCACGATGAGGAGTACCCGCCACCCGCCGAACGCATCTTCGGAATCGACCAGTGCAGCGACCCCGACCGCTTCCGCAATGGCGATCGCGATCAGCACTGCGAGCCCGAGTCCGCGCAGCACCGGCCGCTCATGAGACGAGCGCTCATTCGGCACGTCCATAATGCCGAGCCGCACGAGCAGTGGCCGCACCGCAACGGGCAGCACAACACTGAGCAGCGCCGCGACTCCACCGACCACCCAGGCGAACGCCGTCACGGTCACTGCACCCGCTCCTCGGCCTCTGCGGTCAGATCCATTCGCGCAACCCAGCCCTCATGGTCGAGCACCTCTGGGGAGATGGTGTCGACCGTGGCGTGCGAGATCTTCGGGTGGAACGGGCGTTCATCGCTTTCGCCGTCACCTACGAGTTCTTCGTGCAGTTTCTCACCGTGACGCAGCCCGGTGAAGACGATGTCGACGTCGCGACCCGACTGCTCAATCATGCGCTGAGCCACGTCGAGAATACGCACGGGCTCCCCCATGTCGAGGATGAGCACCTCACCCGGGCGCCCGATGCCCCCGGCTTGCACCACGAGCTGGCATGCCTCGGGAATGGTCATGAAGAACCGTGTGACGTCGGGGTGTGTGACCGTCACCGGACCGCCCGACTCGATGAGCGATCGGAAGGTCGGAAGCATTGAACCGCGACTGCCGATCACGTTGCCGAAACGTACGGAGAGGTAACGCTCGCCAGTGCGCTCGGCCATGTAGGCGGTCAGCTTCTCGGCCACGCGCTTCGAATGCCCCAACACGCTGGTCGGGTTCGCTGCCTTATCGGTCGAGATGTTCACGAATGTGCCGACGCCAGCGGCTTCCGCGGCTCGCAACACGTTGAGCGTGCCGAGCACATTGGTCTTCCAAGCTTCATCGGGATACTGTTCGAGCATGGGGAGGTGCTTGAGCGCCGCCGCGTGGAACACCACCTCGGGGCGTCGTTCGAGGAAGATGCGCTCGAGTGCGGCGGAATCACGAATATCGGCGAGGACGACGTCATTGGTGTCGAGCAAGCCGTGACCGCTGATCGAGAGCTGCGACTCCTGCAACGAGGTCTCGTCACGGTCGAGCATGATGAGCTCACGGGGCGCGAAGCGAGCGAGCTGTCGACACAGCTCCGAACCGATCGAGCCACCCGCTCCTGTGACGAGCACGCGGCGATCTTGCAGATATGAGGCGATCGACCCCGTCTCGAGCCGCACGGGATGGCGGCCGATGAGATCCTCGATCGAGAGCTGCTGGAAATCGGAGATCACCGAATTGTTGCGGAGGATCTGATCGAGCGGGGGCAGCACGAGAGCCGTCATGCCCACCTCGTTCGCGACCTCGTCGACCTGGCGCATGAGCGTCGCGTCTGCATCACCGATGCAGACGATGACCTTGGTGGCACGGGTGTCGCGCGCGACATCGGCGAGATCGGCAAAACCACCCAGTACCCGCACTCCACGAACCTCTTGGTTGCGCTTCATGGGGTCGTCATCGATGAACCCCACAGGAAGAATCGAGCCCTTGGCATCGGTCAGCAACCGCTTCGCCGTCTGCACGCCGAGATAGCCGGCGCCGTACAGCAGCGTTCGTTCGGCCTCCATGCCTGGCAGGAGCTGTCGTTCGTTGTAGAGCCGAACGACGTAGCGGGCGACCCCCATCAGGCTAAACGTGATGGGGGCGGCAATGACCAGCGTGCTGCGTGGAATCCCGTTGCCGTACCCCACCAAATAGGCGAAGAGCCAGGCCACCACCAGCACTGCGGTGACATCGAGCACGAGCACGCGCACCTCATCGAAACTGCCCACCTGGTAGCGATTGCGATAGAGCCAGAACACCCAGCCGAACAGCAGCTGCAGGATCGCGGTCACACCAATGACCGCCAGCGTCCAGCCCCAGTGAATGCGCATCAGATTGAAGTCGAAGCGCAGCACGAGTGCGGCCAGGATGCCGACAGCCCAGGCGAGAGCGTCGATCAAGAAGAGCACCCCGTACTGCCGGGTGAAGTGAGCGATGCGGCCCGCTACGGTCTGCGGCACGTGGGCTCCCTTCATACAGCGCGGCGCGGGAGCGCCGACGTGGATCAGATTTCGAGGATACCGCTTCAGTGCTGGGTACCCGCGCAGGCCGCGCGCACTGCGGCGAAAACGCAAGAACCCCCGGGAACGAATTCCCGGGGGTTCACATCATCGGCCGTCAGGCCGAGGAAGGCGGTACTACGAGACTTACTCGGAGACCTTGGTCACCGTGCCGGCGCCGACGGTGCGGCCACCCTCACGGATCGCGAAGCCGAGGCCCTCTTCCATAGCGATCGGCTGGATCAGCTCGACCGACATGTCCGTGGTGTCGCCGGGCATAACCATCGGCTTGTCCTCGGGGAGGGTGATGACACCGGTCACGTCAGTCGTACGGAAGTAGAACTGCGGACGGTAGTTCGTCTCGAACGGGTTGTGGCGGCCGCCCTCTTCCTTCTTCAGGATGTAGGCGGTGCCCTCGAACTTGGTGTGCGGGGTGATCGAACCCGGGGCCACGACGACCTGGCCGCGCTCGACGTCTTCACGCTTGGTGCCGCGGAGCAGGAGGCCACAGTTCTCGCCGGCCCATGCCTCGTCGAGCTGCTTGTGGAACATCTCGATGCCGGTGACGGTGGTCTTCTGCGTCGGACGCAGACCCACGATCTCGACCTCGGAGTTGATCTTCAGCGTGCCACGCTCGGCGCGACCGGTGACGACGGTGCCACGACCGGTGATCGTGAAGACGTCCTCAACGGGCATCAGGAACGGCTTGTCCTTGTCGCGCACCGGGTCCGGGATGCTGTCGTCGACAGCGGTCATGAGCTCGACGATCGAGTCGACCCACTTCTCGGTGCCCTGCAGCGCCTCGTAGCCCGAGACGCGGACGACGGGAGCGTTGTCTCCGTCGTAGCCGTTCTTGGTGAGCTCCTCGCGGACCTCCATCTCGACGAGCTCGAGGATTTCCTCGTCGTCGACCATGTCGCTCTTGTTCAGTGCAACGAGCAGGTAGGGAACGCCGACCTGCTTGGCGAGCAGGATGTGCTCCTTGGTCTGCGCCATCATGCCGTCGGTCGCCGCAACCACGAGGATTGCGCCGTCCATCTGAGCAGCACCGGTGATCATGTTCTTGATGTAGTCAGCGTGACCGGGGGCATCGACGTGAGCGTAGTGACGCTTGTCGGTCTCGTACTCGACGTGCGAGATGTTGATCGTGATGCCGCGCTGGCGCTCCTCAGGAGCCGAGTCGATCGTGTCGAAGTCGCGCTGCACGTTCACGTCAGACGGGAACTTGTCGGCGAGGGTCTTCGAGATCGCCGCGGTAAGAGTCGTCTTACCGTGGTCAACGTGACCGATCGTTCCGATGTTTACGTGCGGCTTGGTCCGCTCGAACTTGGCCTTCGCCACTATGGTCCTCCTCAGGACGTTAAGTACCCTTGCGACTCCGACGGTTTCGGAGGGCCCTGGTACGGGGTTGGTGTCACTATGTTACAAGCTCAGCGCTGTGATCGCGAGCTGAGCGATTCGGTCGGCGGCGATGCTCGGCATCGCCGCCGACCTCGGGGCGGAGTTACTCGCCCTTAGCCTTCTGCACGATCTCCTCAGCCACGGCCTTGGGAACCTCGGCGTAGGAATCGAAGGTCATCGAGAACACGGCACGACCGCTGGTCTTCGACCGGAGGTCACCGATGTACCCGAACATCTCCGACAGCGGAACGAGCGCGCGCACGACCTTCACGCCGCTCGCGTCCTCCATCGACTGGATCTGACCGCGACGCGAGTTCAGGTCGCCGATGACGTCGCCCATGTACTCCTCGGGAGTACGCACCTCGACCGCCATGAGCGGTTCGAGCAGCACGGGCTGAGCCAGACGCGCGGCCTCCTTGAAGGCCATCGAGCCGGCGATCTTGAACGCCATTTCCGACGAGTCAACGTCGTGGTACTGGCCGTCGAGCAGCTGTGCCTTGACGTTGACGACGGGGAACCCGGCGAGGATGCCGTACTGCATGGCGTCCTGGATACCGGCGTCGACCGACGGGATGTACTCGCGCGGCACGCGACCACCGGTGACCTTGTCCTCGAACAGGTAGACCTTGTCGTCGTCGGTCTCGAGCGGAGCCAGCGAGATCTGCACCTTTGCGAACTGACCGGAACCACCGGTCTGCTTCTTGTGGGTGTAGTCGTACTTCGGCACCTCGCGGCGGATCGTCTCGCGGTAAGCCACCTGGGGCTTGCCGACGTTCGCCTCGACGTTGAACTCGCGCTTCATGCGATCGACGAGGATGTCGAGGTGAAGCTCGCCCATGCCGGCGATCACGGTCTGGCCGGTCTCGGCGTTGAGGCTCACGCGGAACGTGGGGTCCTCTTCGGCGAGCTTCTGGATCGCGACGCCGAGCTTCTCCTGGTCGCTCTTGGTCTTCGGCTCGATGGCCACCTCGATCACGGGCTCGGGGAAGGTCATCGACTCGAGCACGACCTGGTTGTTCGGATCCGAGAGGGTGTCACCAGTGGTGGTGTCCTTCAGACCGATCACGGCGTAGATGTTGCCCGCGTTGAGATCGTCGACCGGGATCTCCTTGTTGGCGTGCATCTGGAAGATCTTGCCGATGCGCTCCTTCTTGCCCTTGGTCGAGTTGACGACCTGGGTGCCGGAGGGGATGCTGCCCGAGTAGACGCGCACGTAGGTGAGGCGACCGAAGAACGGGTGCACGGCGATCTTGAAGGCGAGTGCCGAGAAGGGCTCGCTCGCTGCCGGCTTGCGCTCGATGACGATCGACTCGTCGCGGGGATCGTGAGCCTCGATCGAGCCCACGTCGAGCGGGTTCGGGAGGAAGTCGACGACCGCGTCGAGCATCGGCTGAATGCCGCGGTTCTTGAACGCCGAGCCGCAGTACACGGGGTAGATCTCGTTGTTCACGACGAGCTTGCGGATACCCGCCTTGAGCTCGTCGATGGTGAGCTCTTCGCCGCCGAAGTACTTCTCGAGCAGGGCGTCGTCGCTCTCGGCGACGGCCTCGACGAGCTGCGCACGGTATTCCTCGGCCTTGGCCTGCAGGTCCGCGGGGATCTCCTGCGTCTCGTACGCGGCACCCAGGGACACGTCGCCCTTGGCGTCGCCTTCCCAGACGAATGCCTGCATCGAGAGCAGATCGACGACACCGATGAAGTCAGACTCGGCACCGATCGGCAGCTGCATCACGAGCGGCTTCGCGCCCAGACGGCTGATGATGGTGTCGACCGTGAAGTAGAAGTCGGCGCCCATCTTGTCCATCTTGTTGACGAAGCAGATGCGGGGCACGCCGTACTTGTCGGCCTGGCGCCAGACGGTCTCGGACTGGGGCTCAACGCCCTCCTTGCCGTCGAACACGGCAACCGCGCCGTCGAGCACGCGGAGCGAGCGCTCCACCTCGACGGTGAAGTCGACGTGACCGGGCGTATCGATGATGTTGACCTGGTTCTTGTTCCAGAAGCACGTGACGGCAGCGCTGGTGATGGTGATACCGCGCTCCTTCTCCTGCTCCATCCAGTCGGTCGTCGAAGCGCCGTCGTGCGTTTCACCCAGCTTGTGGTTCACACCCGTGTAGAACAGGATGCGCTCGGTGGTGGTGGTCTTGCCGGCATCGATGTGGGCCATGATGCCGATGTTGCGGACCTTGCTCAGGTCGGTGAGCACGTCTTGTGCCACAGGGTTCTCCTCCGGGGTGGGGGTGAAAGTTCGGGAGATTGCGACTCGAACGAGCGAGTCGCGGTGCTGGCCTCGGGGTACCGGGTCGGAGCGCGCGAGGCGATCCGACCCGGCACCTGAGTACTACCAGCGGTAGTGAGCGAACGCGCGGTTCGACTCCGCCATCTTGTGCGTGTCCTCGCGACGCTTCACCGCGGCGCCAAGGCCGTTCGATGCGTCGAGGATCTCGTTGGTGAGGCGGTCGGTCATCGAGTTCTCACGACGAGCCTTCGCGTAGCTGGTGAGCCAGCGGAGGGCGAGCGTGTTCGCACGATGAGGCTTGACCTCGACGGGCACCTGGTAGGTGCTGCCGCCAACACGACGCGAACGCACCTCAAGGGTGGGGCGCACGTTGTCGAGCGCCTTCTTGAGCACGGTCACGGCATCCTGATCGGACTTGGCAGCAACGGCCTCGAGTGCACCGTAAACGATGCGCTCTGCGAGACCCTTCTTGCCGTCGAGCAGAATCTTGTTGACGAGCTGGCTGACTACGGGCGAACCGTAGACGGGATCAGCGACGACGGGGCGCTTGGGAGCGGGACCTTTACGGGGCATTACTTCACCTTCTTTGCACCGTAGCGGCTGCGAGCCTGCTGGCGATCCTTGACCGCCTGCGTGTCGAGCGCGCCGCGCACGATCTTGTAACGAACACCGGGGAGGTCCTTCACACGACCACCGCGCACGAGCACCAACGAGTGCTCCTGCAGGTTGTGGCCCTCGCCCGGAATGTAGGCGGTGACCTCGGTGCCGTTGCGGAGCTTCACACGAGCGACCTTGCGCATCGCCGAGTTCGGCTTCTTCGGGGTGGTGGTGTACACACGCGTGCACACACCAGCCTGCTGCGGGTTCGCCTTCAGAGCGGGCGCCTTGGTCTTGGTGACCTTCGGCGACCGGCCCTTACGGACCAACTGCTGAATGGTAGGCAATATTTCTCCTCATTCGTCCTGCACGGTGACAGGAATGCTTCAATGGATGAGCATGTGCGACTGCTTGCGCTGACGCTGACCTGCTGTTCCACCGAAGCGGAACCGAGTGCAGGTATGCCGTGGGGGTTCGCCTCTGGCGAGGCGTCTGACCCTGTGGCGCAGTCCCTCGCCTCCGACGTGCGGGCACGACGGAACCAGTGGAACACACCAACACACAACTATACGGCCCTGAACGGCGTTTTGGCAATGGTCGTCGGCTCAGGATCAGCTGCGACTTCGGTATTGCCACGCGCCGTGAAGATGACGCCCCGCTGCACGCGATAGCTCGTGAGAAACAGCACTCCCTCGGTCACGACTTTTGCGAGCCACAGTGGCACTCCGTGCTCGGTCAGGAACGACATCCACACGATGTTCGAGGCGAGCAGCAGTGCCGCCAGCGCGAGATACTGCAGCGCCTCTCGCACGAGCCCGGCACGCCCCCGTCGGGCGAAGACGAGCCGGCGATTCACGGCGAAGTTCGCCCCGGCACTCAACACGCGCGCACCGATGATCGACGGAATCAGCGCGCCGGTGAGGGCTTGCAACAGGAACAGTGCAATCGCATCGATCGCGAATGCCGCCAGAGACGACGCCGCGAAGAGTGCGACCGGCAGCATCACGCGCACAGAATCGAGGATCGGCCGGAAGTGACTGGAGCGGTTCTCCTCGAGATACACCGTGGTGATCGGGATCTGGACGGCGCCGTACCCGGCCCCGCGCAGTCGCAAGAGCACCGATTGCTCGTACTCGAACCGCTCCCCCGGCACCGTTGCTAGCCAGTCGAGCATCTGCGGCGGGATGCCCCGCAGCCCGGTCTGGGTGTCGCTGAGCCGCCACCCGGCCACCGCGCGGAAGAGGCCGCGGGAGACGGCGTTGCCGAAGCGGCTGCGGAACGGGACCTCACCGGCGAAATCGCGGCAGCCCAGCACCATCGATAGCACAGCGTTGCCGTCGTCGCGATCCGCCGCCCCCGCAGTCAGCGCGGCGGCGATCCGCTCGATGTCGGCCACCGTGTGCTGCCCATCGGCATCCGCGGTCACCACGGCGGCGCCGGGCCGCTCCCCCGATATCCAGGCGAACCCGGCTTTGAGCGCCGCACCTTTGCCACGGTTCCGGGCGAAGGTCAGCACGCGAGCGCCCGTGACCCGCGCCGCATCGAAGATGTTCGCGTATGCGACACCCGAGCCGTCATCGACGATCAGGAGCTCGAGCTGCGATGCTCGCGATCGCAGCTCCACAATCAGATCCAGCAGCCGCTGGTCGGGTTCGTAGGCGGGAATCAGCACGAACATAGTTCACTCCGCCACGTACAGGATGTCGCTGGTGCCACGCTCCCCGCCGTTCGAGGGCTGATTCAGCACTTCACCGTCGAACACCATCGTCGAGGAGCCGCCTCCGTCGAGGTTGTAGGCGGTCGTCGCTCCGAGATCCTGCATGATCCCGGCGAGCTCGGTCATCGTGACGCCGCGACTGTATCCGGGGTCGCGCCCGTCGACGACCACGAAGACGAGGTGATTGTCATCGATGACACCGACCGCGGTGCGCGGCTGCTCGCCCTGAATGGAGTGATTGCCAAAGTTGGTGTCGACCTCGACGCTCTCGATCCCGTCGACCACCGCACCATCCTCGACGATTGCGGGCCCGAAGCTGAGCGTGTTCCAGACGCCATCGGCGAGCAGATCTGCGGCGTTCGTCTGCGTCTCGTCGTACACCTGCACCGAGCCATCGGCATAGAAAGCGAGACCTTCGCGAGCCCCCTCGTCGCGGTACACGACACCGTTGCGAATCTCGATGCCGGTGTCGCGGAAGCCGTAGTAGTCGCCGTTGATCGCGAATACCGCTCCGTTGTCGGCCGCGATCTCGCTCGTCGTCTCGGTGATGTTCTCGCCGAACTGATTCTGCGCGAATGCCGAACGGAGGTCCGTCGCGTCGCCGAGCTGCACATCGGCCACGTAATACGTCACGGTGTCGTCGCCGCTTCCCGTGGTCACCTGGCGCACGCTGACCGAGGTGTCGCCATTCGTGTACTCATCGCCGTCGACGGTGCCCGTCGTCGCCGCATCGTCCGAGTTCGCGGCAGCCTCACTCGTGGCCTGCGATGCGTGCGCCGCCTCGTAGCTCGTGACGTCGGAGATCTCGACCTTCGCGATGAGAAATCGGTCGGCGGCCCAGGCGGCGCCTCCGCCGAGTACGAGCGCGACGGCGGTGATGGAAGCCGCGAGCGGAATCCGGAACCGACGCGATCGGCGGCGCCTCGGCGCCGGAGGTGTCGGATTCGACGCAAGCTGCGTGGAAGCCACGCGAGACGCGGAAGTCGGGGTGGGGTTCGTGTCCATATCCCCGAGTGAAGCCGCACCGGCTTTGCGAGGCCTATGCCCCGCCCCAGAGAACGCCTGCTACTGCGGCGGCTCCAGGTTGCGACTCAGCTCGTCGAGCATGTCTTGAATCAGCGGCTCCACGAAGCGGTGCACTGCGGCCTCGATGCGGGGGCGATGGGCGACCAGCGCGAAGCACACCTCGCGCCCGGCCTCCTCCGCTTGCGCATCGGCCAGCTCGATCTCCCGCCGCAGGCGCACCTTCTCATCGGCACTGAGCGGCGGGCGCGGCAGCGGCGGCTCCGGCCGGGACTCCTCAGCGAGACCGGTGAGGGTGAACAGGAACGGCTGATCTCCCTCTTCGGGTTCGGGATCGGGATCAAGCCCCTCGAATTCGGGCTCGAGCCCCTGCGACGGGTCGTACCCCCCGGCGTTCCACATCTCTGCGTCGGAGAGTTCGGCGTGCAGCGCGGGGAGCTCGGAGGCGGTGAACTCCTCGACCCGCTTGTCGATGATGCGCTGCATGCGCGAAACGAGCGCGTGCGTCACCTGATGCGGCACATCGGCGGCGAGCCCCGACGCGGCGAGAATGGGCGATCCGGTGCAGCGTCGGCACACCCGTGCGCGACCGCGATGCGTTCCCGGCTTCCAGCTCGGTACCCATCGCAACCACGCGTCGACCGCCGCGTTGACCCGACCCTCGATCGTATTCGCCGCGCTCACTCGCCCGCCTCATCGCGTTCCCAGGGCCACCGCGGAGCCGGCCGATCGGTATAGACGCGTCGTGCGAGTACGGCCCAGAACGCCAGAGCCGCCAGGCTCCAGATGACCGCCAGGCCGAGGGCGAAGGCACTGAACCAGGTTTCGGCAGCCGACATGCCGCCGAGCATACCCGCGAGGCACCACCAGAGGTAGACGCCGAACCCGAGACCGAGCACGATGCCCCACGAGGGCGATCGTCGCCCGCGCAGGAGCGCGATGGCCGAGGCCCACAGCGACACCGCGAGGGCGATGAGTGCGACGAGGATCACCGCAGGCGCCGTCCACGCCGCAACGGCGTCGGTAGTCACGGGTTCGCGATCCAGCGCCAGCGCGAGGCCGCCCCAGACCGCGACCAGAACCGCCACGGCGGCAATGCCCGCTGCGCCGATGAGTGCCCCGACATAGCCTCGGGTCACTCCGCGCCGCGGGCCGTCGGTCATGCCTGTGCGGCGGTCTGGGACTCGGCGAGCGCGGTTTCGTAGTCCGCGAGTTCACGCGCGTTGCGCAGCTTGACGCGACGTCCGCGAGCACCGATCCAGGCACCGAACCACACCGTCGCCTCGCGTGCGACGAGTGCCGCACCGAGGGCGGGCACCGTGAGTCCGAAGCGGGTGACGAGTGTCTGCAGATCTCCCGACCAACCGCGAGATCCGCCGAGCATTTCGCGCGGCGTCTCGAACGGCGTGCCGAAGTATGCGAGCGACAGCGTCACGGCGACCCAGACGAGCGCTGCGACGAAGAACCCGCCCAGTACGTACGCCCACCATCCGGCGCGACCGACGATCAGCACGACGAGCAGCAGCCCCAGGAAGAACGCCGCCACTGCGGCGATCACGGGCCAGGAGGTCACCCACGGAACCAACGCTTCGGTGAGGAACGTCGACGGGGGGAACGTCGGTGCGAGCCAGAGTGCGAGCACCCCCGCGAACACGATGGCGAACCCGATCGTCGCGACGAGCGCGATGAGCGCGCCCGCACCGCGATTGCCCTTGATGTCGGGCGGCAGCGGCGACTGCACGTACAGCCCGGCCATCGGGTGATCCGAACTGATGCGAATCTCGCCGTCTCGTTCTGACGCAACCGGGGCCGCCGCGGCTGCGCTCGGCAGGTCGTCGAGCGCTGGGAGCGCAGACGTCTCTTCCCGCGTCAGCGGAGCGGCAGACGAGGTCGCCTGCGCCGACGGCGGCTCAAGATTGAGTTCGGTATCGACGAGCGAGACCTCTTCGCGATGCGCGCGCTCGGCCGCCGCAGCGGCGTCGGCCTCGTTCACGTCTGCGCTGGCTGCGGGAGTCGCGCCCGGTGCCTCGCCGACGGTCTCATCCGACCCGGGAACGCGCGAGCGCTCGACCGCGCGGAGTACCTCGGTCTGGCTCGCCTCGGTCTCTTCGACCGGGGCACCCGGAGTGGCAGCGGTTTCCGGCGTCTCCGCAGCCCTCGATGCCTCGCGCTCGTCGCTCATCGCTTCACCTCTCGTAGCGTTCGTGGTGTTTGACGTCCGTAGACGACAGAACACAGTCACTGTGCCGCCACAGTACAAGGTTCGCGGGAGATCGCGCGGACCACGCGCCGCGAGCCGACAACCCGATGAAACGGCAACGGGCGCCCGCACCCGAAGGTGCGGACGCCCGTTGCGCAGGAACGCCGGATCAGCTGTAGTTGCCCGGGTTGAACTCGTCAGCGGTGAAGCTGTCGAAGTCCACGAACGACAGGTCGTTCTCGTCGAAGGTGCCCTCGGTCGCGAACAGACGGTTCGGGTAGCGCTCCGCCTTCGCCTCCTCGGTGGCCGCCACGTCGACATCGCGGTAGACGCCCAGGCCGGTGCCGGCCGGGATGAGCTTACCGATGATGACGTTCTCCTTGAGGCCGATGAGCGGATCCTTCGATCCTTCCATCGCGGCCTGCGTGAGCACGCGGGTCGTCTCCTGGAACGATGCGGCCGACAGCCACGACTCGGTCGCCAGCGAGGCCTTGGTGATACCCATGACCTCGGGGCGGGCCGTCGCAGCGCGCTTCGTCTCGAGCAGCGCCTCGCGGTTGATGCGCTGGTAGCGTGCGCGGTCGACGAGCTCGCCCGGGAGCAGTTCGGTCTCGCCGTGATCCACGACCGTCACCTTGCGCAGCATCTGGCGCACGATGACCTCGATGTGCTTGTCGTGAATCGGCACGCCCTGCGAGCGGTACACGCCCTGCACGCCCTCGACGAGGTACTTCTGCACCGCGCGCTCGCCCGGGATGTGCTTGCCGTTCTCGGTGGAGCCGACCTGCAGGATGTCCTTCGGGTCGAGCGTTCCGGCGAGGAAGGGCTGGCCGAGCTCGACGTGGTCGCCGTCCTCGACGAGCAGCGTGGCGCGCTTCAGCACGGGGTACGCCTTCTCCTCGGTACCGTCATCCGGGGTGAGCAGCACGACACGACCCTTGGGGGTGTCGTCGATCACGACGCGGCCTGCGGCCTCGGCGATCGGCGATGCACCCTTGGGGGTACGCGCTTCGAAGAGCTCCTGCACGCGGGGCAGACCCTGCGTGATGTCGTCTGCCGAAGCCGAACCACCGGTGTGGAAGGTACGCATCGTCAGCTGCGTGCCCGGCTCACCAATCGACTGCGCCGCGATGATGCCCACGGCCTCGCCGATGTCGACGCGCTGGCCGGTCGCGAGCGAACGGCCGTAGCAGGTCGCGCAGACGCCGACAGCCGATTCGCAGGTGAGCACGGAGCGCACCTTGATCTCGGTGACGCCGCCGGCGACCAGCTTCTCGATGAGCACGTCGCCCACGTCTTCGCCCGCCTGAGCCACAACCGCGCCCTCGCCGTTCACCGCGTCAGCGGCGAGCGTACGAGCGTAGACCGAGTTCTCGACGTTCTCGTCGCCGACCAGCACGCCGTTGGCGTCGGGAGCGGCGATCGGGAGGTCGAGGCCACGGCGGGTGCCGCAGTCTTCCTCGCGAATGATGACGTCCTGCGACACGTCGACGAGACGACGGGTCAGGTAGCCCGAGTCGGCGGTACGGAGTGCCGTATCGGCCAGACCCTTACGCGCACCGTGCGTCGCGATGAAGTACTCCGCCACCGACAGGCCCTCGCGGTACGAGTTGATGATCGGGCGAGGGATGATCTCACCCTTCGGGTTCGACACCAGGCCACGCATACCGGCGATGTTACGGATCTGCAGCCAGTTACCACGAGCACCCGACGACACCATGCGGAAGATGGTGTTGTCCTCGGGGAACTGCTCGCGCATGGCGGCAGCCACCTCGTCGGTCGCCTCGGTCCAGATCTCGGTCAGGGCCTTCTTGCGCTCGCTGTCCTGGATCATGCCGCGGTCGTAGTCGCGCTGCACCTTGGCGGCGCGCTTCTCGTGCTCCGAGATGATCTCCGCCTTGTTCGACGGGGTCACGACGTCGGAGAGCGAGACGGTCACACCCGAGCGCGATGCCCAGTGGAAACCGGCGTCCTTGATGCGGTCGAGCGTCGCCGCGACCTCGGTCTTCGGGTAGCGCTCGGCAAGGTCGTTGACCAGGCCAGAGAGCGAGCCCTTGTCGGCGACAGCCTCGAAGTACACGTAGTCGGCGGGCAGCGCCTCGTTGAAGATCGCGCGTCCGAGCGAGGTCTCGACCAGCACGGGCTTGTCGGAGGTCACGCCCTCGGCATTGGTGTAGCCGATGAGACGGATCTTCGCGAGCGCGCCGAGGTCGAGGGTGCCCTCGTCCATGGCCAGGATCGCCTCGGCGATCGAGCCGAACGCGCGGCCAGTGCCGGGAGCGTTCTTCTTGATCGTGGTGAGGTGGTGCAGACCGATGATCATGTCCTGCGAGGGCAGGGTCACCGGACGGCCGTCCGACGGCTTCAGGATGTTGTTCGACGCGAGCATCAGCACGCGGGCCTCGGCCTGAGCCTCGACCGACAGCGGCAGGTGCACAGCCATCTGGTCACCGTCGAAGTCCGCGTTGAAGGCGGCGCAGACGAGCGGGTGCAGCTGGATGGCCTTGCCCTCGACGAGCTGCGGCTCGAACGCCTGGATGCCGAGGCGGTGCAGGGTCGGTGCGCGGTTCAGCAACACGGGGCGCTCGCGGATGATCTCCTCGAGCACGTCCCACACCTCGGAGCGCGCGCGCTCGACCATGCGCTTCGCAGCCTTCACGTTCTGCGCGTGCGACAGATCCATGAGGCGCTTGATCACGAACGGCTTGAACAGCTCGAGCGCCATCTGCTTGGGCAGACCGCACTGGTGCAGCTTGAGCTGCGGGCCGACCACGATGACCGAACGGCCCGAGTAGTCGACGCGCTTGCCGAGCAGGTTCTGACGGAAGCGGCCCTGCTTGCCCTTGAGCATGTCGCTCAGGGACTTCAGTGCACGGTTGCCGGTACCGGTGACCGGGCGACCGCGGCGACCGTTGTCGAACAGTGCGTCGACGGCTTCCTGGAGCATGCGCTTCTCGTTGTTCACGATGATCTCGGGAGCCCCGAGATCGAGCAGGCGGCGCAGACGGTTGTTGCGGTTGATCACGCGGCGGTACAGATCGTTGAGATCCGAGGTCGCGAAGCGGCCACCGTCGAGCTGCACCATCGGGCGCAGCTCCGGCGGGATCACCGGAACGACGTCGAGCACCATCGCTGCCGGGCTCGCGCCCGTCTGCAGGAAGGAGCTGACGACCTTCAGACGCTTGATCGCGCGGATCTTCTTCTGGCCCTTGCCCTCGGCGATCTGCAGGTGCAGCACCTCGGCCTCGTTGGCCAGATCGAACGACTCGAGACGCTTCTTGATCGCCTCGGCGCCCATGTACGCCTCGAAGTAATCGCCATAGCGATCCTGCAGGTCAGCGAAGACCGCATCTTCGGGCTTGAGGTCGCCGACCTTGAGCCCGCGGAAGTCCTCCCACACGCGCTGCAGACGAGCGATGTCGTCGTCGAAGCCCTTGCGGATCGAGGTCATCTCCTTCTCGGCGGAAGCCTCGGCGCGGCGGCGCTGATCGGCCTTCGCCCCTTCGGCCTCGAGCGCGGCGAGATCGGACTCGGCCTGCTGCTGACGCTGAGCGATCTGGATGTCGCGCTGATCTTCGAGCGCCTTCAGCTCGAGACGCAGCTCGGCCTCCAGCTCGCCCAGATCTTCGTGACGACCCTCTTCATCGATGTCGATGATCATGTACGCGGCGAAGTAGATGACCTTCTCGAGGTCCTTCGGCGCCATGTCGAGCAGGTAGCCCAGACGCGACGGGACGCCCTTGAAGTACCAGATGTGCGTGACGGGAGCGGCGAGCTCGATGTGGCCCATGCGCTCGCGACGGACGCTCGACTTGGTGACCTCGACGCCGCAGCGCTCGCAGACGATGCCCTTGTAGCGGACGCGCTTGTACTTGCCGCACGCGCACTCCCAGTCGCGGCTGGGCCCGAAGATCTGCTCACCGAACAGACCGTCCTTCTCGGGCTTCAGCGTGCGGTAGTTGATGGTCTCCGGCTTCTTGACCTCGCCGAACGACCAGCTGCGGATGTCCTCTGCCGTGGCGAGACGGATCTGCAGCTCGTTAAAACTCGTACCCTCGAGCAAAATGTTCTCCTTGGGAATTACTGAAAAGTGAAGGTGTCCGGCTTAGATCTCGTCGATCGACGAGGATTCGAAGCGGGTGGAGAGGTTGATGCCGAGCTCTTCCGCGGTGCGGTGGGCCTCGTCGTCGTTGTCGCGCAGGTTGACGGCCTGGCCGTCAGCTCCGAGTACTTCGACGTTCAGGCAGAGCGACTGCATCTCCTTCATGAGCACTCGGAAGGACTCGGGGACGCCGGGCTCGGGGATGTTCTCCCCGCGCACGATCGCCTCGTACACCTTCACGCGGCCGAGGATGTCGTCCGACTTCACCGTGAGCAGCTCCTGCAGTGCGTATGCGGCACCGTACGCCTCAAGCGCCCACACCTCCATCTCGCCGAAGCGCTGGCCGCCGAACTGGGCCTTACCGCCCAGCGGCTGCTGCGTGATCATCGAGTAGGGGCCCGTCGAACGCGCGTGGATCTTGTCGTCGACCAGGTGGTGCAGCTTCAGGATGTACATGTAGCCGACCGAGATCGGGTACGGGTACGGCTCGCCCGAGCGACCATCGAACAGGCGGGTCTTGCCCGACGAGTCGATGAGTCGATCGCCGTCACGGGTGACGAGGGTCGAATCGAGCAGACCGGCGATCTCCGCCTCCGAAGCGCCGTCGAACACCGGGGTCGCGACCTTGGTGTTCGGTGCGGCTTCGAGCGCCTGCTGCGAGAGCTTGGCAGCCCACTCCGGCGATCCGTCGACCTTCCAGCCCTGCTTGGCGATCCAGCCGAGGTGCACCTCGAGAACCTGGCCGAAGTTCATTCGGCCGGGGATGCCCAGCGGGTTCAGGATGACGTCGACGGGGGTGCCGTCTGCGAGGAACGGCATGTCTTCGACCGGGAGGATCTTCGAGATGACGCCCTTGTTGCCGTGACGACCGGCGAGCTTGTCGCCCTCGGTGATCTTGCGCTTCTGAGCGATGTAGACGACCACGCGCTGGTTGACGCCCGAGCCGAGCTCGTCGTCGTTGTCGTTCTCCGCGTCGAACACCTTGACCGAGGTGACCGTACCCGAGACGCCGTGGGGCACCTTGAGGGAGGTGTCGCGCACCTCGCGGCTCTTCTCGTTGAAGATCGCGCGAAGCAGGCGCTCCTCGGCCGAGAGCTCGGTCTCGCCCTTCGGCGTGACCTTGCCGACAAGGATGTCGCCGGGCGAAACCTCGGCGCCGATGCGGATGATGCCGCGCTCGTCGAGGTCTTTCAGCGCCTCCATGCTGGCGTTGGGGAGGTCACGGGTGATCTCTTCCTTGCCGAGCTTGGTGTCGCGCGCGTCGACGTCGTACTCCTCGATGTGGATCGACGAGAGCGTGTCGTCCTTCACCAGGTTCTGGCTCAGGATGATCGCGTCCTCGAAGTTGTGACCCTCCCACGACATGAACGCCACGAGGAGGTTCTTGCCGAGCGCGAGCTCGCCGTTCTCGGTCGCGGGGCCGTCGGCGATGACCTCGCCGGCCTCGATGCGCTCGCCGGCCTTGACGATGACACGGTGGTTGTAGTTCGTGCCCTGGTTCGAGCGATCGAACTTGCGCATGAAGTAGCTCTTCGAGCCGCCCTCGTCGTGCTCGATCGTCACGAAGTCTGCGGAGACCTCGGAGACGACGCCCGACTTCTGCGCGGTGACCACGTCACCGGCGTCGATGGCTGCGTAGCCCTCCATACCGGTACCGACGACCGGCGACTCGCTGCGCACGAGCGGCACGGCCTGACGCTGCATGTTGGCACCCATGAGGGCGCGGTTCGCATCGTCGTGCTCGAGGAACGGGATCAGCGAGGTCGCGACCGACACCATCTGGCGCGGCGAGACGTCCATGTAGCCGACGCGATCGGCGTCGACCATGATGACCTCGGAGCCGCGGGGGCGCGCGAGCACCTGCTTCTCGGCGAAGACGCCGTCCTTGGTGAGCGGGGCGCCGGCCTGGGCGATGAGGAACTCGTCCTCTTCGTGGGCGGTGAGGTAGTCGACCTGGTCGGTGACCTTGCCGTCGACGACGCGACGGTACGGGGTCTCGATGAAGCCGAAGGCGTTGATGCGCGCGAACGTGGCGAGCGCACCGATCAGGCCGATGTTCGGGCCTTCCGGGGTCTCGATCGGGCACATGCGGCCGTAGTGCGACGGGTGCACGTCTCGCACCTCGACGCCTGCGCGGTCACGCGAGAGACCGCCGGGGCCGAGAGCCGAGAGGCGGCGCTTGTTGGTCAGGCCCGCGAGCGGGTTGTTCTGATCCATGAACTGCGACAGCTGCGAGGTGCCGAAGAACTCCTTGATCGCCGCGAGCACGGGGCGCGTGTTGATCAGGGTGTTCGGCGTGATCGCCTCGATGTCCTGCGTCGTCATGCGCTCGCGCACGACGCGCTCCATGCGGCTGAGGCCGGTGCGCACCTGGTTCTGGATCAGCTCGCCCACCGCGCGGATGCGACGGTTGCCGAAGTGATCGATGTCGTCGGTCTCGAGGCGCACGTCGACCGGCTTGCCCTCACGGGTGCCGGGGAGCGTCTCGGTGCCGGCGTGCAGGCCGACAAGGTACTTGATCGTCGCAACGATGTCTTCGAGCGACAGCACCGAGTCGGTGATGGCGGCGTCGACACCGAGCTTGCGGTTGATCTTGTAGCGGCCGACCTTGGCCAGATCGTAGCGCTTCGGGTTGAAGTAGCTGTTGTCGAGAAGCGCGCGAGCGGCTTCGATGGCCACCTGCTCGCCCGGACGCTGCTTGCGGTAGATGTCCTTGAGCGCCTCTTCCTGCGTGAGGATGGCGTCCTTCTCAAGGGTGAGTGCGATCGACTCGTAGCCGGCGAACTCCTCGAGGATCTCCTCGCTCGTCATGCCGAGAGCCTTCAGGAAGACCGTGACCGACTGCTTGCGCTTGCGGTCGATGCGCACGCCGACCTGGTCGCGCTTGTCGACCTCGAACTCGAGCCAGGCACCGCGGCTGGGGATGACGCGTGCGGTGAAGACGTCTTTATCGCTCGTCTTCTCCTGAGCGCGCTCGAAGTAGACACCCGGGCTACGCACGAGCTGCGACACGATGACGCGCTCGGTGCCGTTGATGATGAAGGTGCCCTTGTCGGTCATGATGGGGAAATCACCCATGTAGACCGTCTGGCTCTTCAGCACCTGAGTCTCGGTGTTGTAGAAGGCAGCCTCGACGTACAGCGGCGCGGCGTAGGTCTTGCCGCGCTCCTTGCACTCCTCGATGGTGAACTTCTGCTCGTCGAGAATCGGGTTCTCGAACGACAGCTGCATGGTGCCAGCGTTGTCTTCGATCGGCGAGATCTCATCGAAGATCTCCTCGAGGCCGCTCTTCAGCGCGATGTCATCGCGCCCCTGAGCCTGTGCCTCGACGACACGCGATTTCCACGTATCGTTACCGACGAGCCAATCAAAGCTCTCGAGCTGCAGTGCCAGCAGATTGGGCACCGACAGCGTGTCGGAAATCTTGGCGAAGGAGAGCCGCTGGTGATCGCGGCCGTTCTTCGGATTCTGGGTGGACGATGCGTTGCGCGCAGCAGCCAAGGAAACTACCTCCGTGGGCCCCGTCGGGCCGGTTGACCTGGTCTTGCGAGAATTGCTTCGGGATCACGCGGGCGAGGCTCATCTGCGCTTTCGCGCCAGCTCCCGGGGCCTCCCGCTATATGGAGGCACACTGGTGTCCGTAGTGCAACTGCCAACTGTAACAGCATGGTTATGGGATGTCCAGTTCCCATTCCAGAATTCGCGGGGATGCGGATCGCGCAGCGTCGCACTGCATTCTCGTTCGATGCACGGACGCCTGCGTCGCACCCTCAGACGACTCCACTACCGTATCGGGATGGCACCGAGTGAACACCCTGCAGGACGCACCCCGTCGCAACGGCGGGCCTCCCCCGCACGCCGCACACCGCCCCGCGCGGCCGTGGGCGGCGCCATCGTTGCGATCCTGCTCGTCGCCGCCTTCGGCGCGTTTCTACGACTGACGCACACCGGCGCGTTGCCGATCGACACCTGGTGGAACAGCGTCGTCACCGTCGAACGCGGCTCCGGCCCCTACGCCGTCGCCGTGTTCCTCGCCCAGGTCGGCGACGGTGCCGGCTCGGCGGCGCTCGTCGCCATCTTGGCCGCGCTCTGCTTCGCGCTCCGCCGCCCACGAGATGCTGCGGCACTCATGACGGCCGCACTCATCGGCGTCGCGTGCTCCGAAACGGCGAAGGCGCTCGTGCTTCGCGTGCGTCCGTCTGGCCAGCTCTTCGAGAGCCACGGGGCGTCGTACCCCTCCGGCCATTCGATGGGTGCGGCCGCGATCGCCGTCTCGATCGCCCTCATCGCGATCGGCTCGGAGCGACTCGGTCCGCAGCTCACCCGATGGATCATCGTCGCCGCGGGCATCTGGATCGTCGCGATGCTCTGGAGCCGTACCGCCCTGCACGTCCACTGGCTCACCGATACGCTGGCCGGCGCAGCGCTGGGAGCAGCGGCTGCGGTGCTCGCCCGGCGACTCTGGTTCAGCCCCGAACGCCGCCCCGCTCTCAGTCGCTGAGCAGTTCCTCCGCAGTCGCCTGCGGCAGTGCGAGGGTGACCTGGGTGCCCCAGGGATCGTGCGCGATGATGGAGCGGCCGGTATCGGCGAACGCGATCCCGCGCCGCCGCAGGCGATCGCCGAGCGCGTCGAGATCTTCCCGCGCGGGCAGGGTGATGGCGACATCGCCCAACCCCAATCGTGCCGCACGGGGGCCCGCGCCGCGGCTGTTCCACGTGTTCATCGCGACGTGATGGTGGTACCCGCCCGCCGACGCGAACAGCGCCGTCGGGATTCCCGATACGGTCGGCTCGAACCCCAGCCCGTCGACGTAGAAACCGCGAGCCGCCGCGACATCGCCGACCTGCAGGTGCACGTGGCCGACGCCTCCGGCCTGCTGCTCGACATCGGCGAGCACCTGCTCGTCGAGGTGAGCGCGTAGGTACGCATTCGGATCGAGATACTCGGTACCCATCTGCAGTTCGGCGCCGACATAGCTCCACTGGTCTCGGGCGCGATCGACGTACAGCTCGATCCCGTTGCCCTCGGGGTCGGTGAAGTAGAAGGCCTCGCTGACCCCGTGATCCGACGAACCGGAGAAACGGCTGCGCGCATCGCTCGCGGTGCGGAACACGGTGGCGGCGAGCGCCGCCTGCGAGGCGAACAGGAACGCCGTGTGAAAGAGACCCGCATCGCCCGGTCGCACGGGTGGCAGCTCGGGAGTACCGATCAACCGCACGAACGGCACCGACCCGCGGCCGAGCACACGGTGCACCTCGGTGCCGCGGGCGCGCTCTTCGATCGGGGTGAGCGCGAGCGCCTCGGCGTAGTACGACGACATCTCTTCGAGGTCGCCGACGCGCAGCGTCACCGCGTCCATGGCGAGGTGCGGGCTCAGCGCCTGCTCGTCGACTGCTGATGCGTGCATCGTGCCGTGCTCCGTTCGTTCGCGATGCGCCGCGATCCGCAGGAACGACGCTCTCCTGTCACAGAACACGGCGCGCGTCGGTTCCATTCCCCCGGCGCGGCCGGCATCACTCTGCGCGAAATCGACATCGGAAGTCGGCGGCCCCGCGTAGGCTGACACCATGAGCGATCAGATCTCCACCGAGCCCGCCGCCGGCGCGGCCGCACCCACCACCGAGACCGTCATTTTCGGTGCCGACTGGTGCGGCGATTGCCGCCGCGCCAAGCTCATCTTCGACCGTTCGGGCACGCCCTACCGCTACGTCGACCTGGTGCAAGATCCGGCGGCCGCCGACGTTGCCCGCGATATCAGCGGCCGCACCAACATTCCGGTCATTCTGTACCCCGACGCGAGCCACCAAGTCGAACCGTCGAATGCCGACATGTTGCGCAAGATCGACGAGCTGGGGCTCTCGCGCCCGTGAGGCAGTTTCCCGACCCGGTGACGCTCAGCTCGGGGCTGAGCGCCGAGATCGAAGCCGACCGATGGGTGCCCGGAGCCGTCCAGCTCGTCGTCGACGGCACGCCGCAGTCGCACGTGAACCTCCGCGATCCGAGCGAGCTCTTCTTCGAGTACGTGCGTCGCATCGGGCACGTCATCGACCTCTTCCGCCCGCAGGGCCGCCCCATCTCTGCGCTGCACCTCGGCGGGGGCGCGTTCACGCTGCCGCGCTACATCGAGGCGACCCGGCCCGGCAGCCGACAGCAGGTCATCGAACTCGAGGGGGCACTGGTCGATCTCGTCCGCGAGGCCGCTCCCTTGCCGAAGCGGGCGAGCATTCGCGTGCGTCGGGGCGATGCGCGCGATGTCGTCGCCAAGCTGCCCGAGGGCATGCGGGGTGCGATGGATCTGATCGTCGTCGACATCTTCGCCGGCGCACGCACGCCGGCCCACGTGTCGAGCGTCGAGTTCTACGAATTGCTGCGGCCACTGCTCACGCCCGATGGCGTCGTCGTCGTCAACGCGGCAGACGGCGCGGGGCTCCCGTTCGTGCGCGGTCAGGCAGCCACACTCGATCGCCTCTTCACGTCTGCGGTCGCCATCGCCGAGCCCCAGGTATTGAAGGGCCGCCGGTTCGGCAATGTCGTCTTCGTCGCCTCCGACGCCGACCTCGAGGCGCTCGAATGGTTGCCCCGCCTGCTGGCGGGGGGACCGCACCCGGCCCGCATGCTCGTCGGGCGCGAGTTCGCCGAGTGGGTGCGCGGTACTGCGGCGGTCACCGACGCGACCGCCGTCGACTCCCCCGAGCCGGCCCGCGAGCTCTTCGAACGGAACTGATCGTGTCCGATCTCGCGCGCGTTCGCGTCTGGGCGGAGGCGCTGATCACGGCGCACCTGCAGCCGCAGCTCGCACCCGGTGACCGGCCCTGGTCGTTCGCATTCGATCACGCCAAGCGCCGCGCGGGGCTCTGCAACTACACCGACCGTCGCATCACGGTGTCGCGCTACCTCGCCGAGAAGTTCGACGACGATGAGATCCATCAGGTGCTGCTCCATGAAGTCGCCCATGCGCTCGCCGGTCCCGAAGCCGGCCATGGAGCGACGTGGAAGACGATCGCCCGCGACCTCGGCTACGTCGGCGGAGTCACCCACCACGGCGAGATCGCGCACGAACGCGCGCCGTGGGTGGGGCGCTGCTCAGCAGGGCACGAGCACTATCGCTTCCGCAAGCCCACACGCCTGCACTCGTGCGGTCAATGCGCGAAGCGGTTCGCGCCCGAGCACGTCATCTCCTGGCGCTCGCGCGACTGACGCAGCGGGACGACCTCGCCCGCGGTCAGCAGCTCATGGACGAGAGCGCCTGCCGCAGCAGGGCACCCCGGCCATTCACGAACTCGTCGAGATTCGCCGGGTGCAGCGCCTGGTCCGGGGCCATCCACGTGACCTCGAGCGCATCCTGGCGCGGATTGCAGGTTCCGGTGACCGGCACGACGTACACGAGCGACACCGCGTGCTGGCGCTCATCCACATACGGCGAGATGCCGGGCATCGGAAAGTACTCCGCGACCTGCACCGGCACGAGGGCCGCGGGCATCTGCGGAAACGCCATCGGCCCGAGGTCATTCTCAAGGTGGCGGAAGAGCGCCTCTCGCAGCGTCTCGCCGTAGCGCACGCGCCCGGACACGAGCGACCGCGTCATCACGCCCTCGGGGGTGCTGCGCAGGAGGAGACCGACTTCGACGACCTGGCCGAGACCGTCGAGGCGCACGGGCACCGCTTCGACGTACACGATCGGCAGCCGGCCGCGTACGAAGCTGAGCTCGTCATCGCTCAGCCATCCGGGGTTGCCCGGCGGCGTCGGTCGATCTTCCGGCCCCTCGGGGTCGGGGAGCTCGGCGGTATCGATCGTCATACCCTCACCATTCCCGGTCGCGCGGCTCGCACGCGCGAACCGATCCGCGTCCCATCTTCGCATGACCCGAGACGCTGTCGCGCTCGGCACGCCTCACCTAGGCTGGGAGTCATGCAGGTCACCGAGCACGCCCGTTCCGAGTCCACGCGCCGTGTCGCGCTCGTGCAGATCGCCAGCCCCGAAGCAGAAAGCCCGCAGGCACGCATCGCCCGCGTCGAGGCGCTGCTGCGTCACACCGGCCCGGTCGACCTCTTCGTGCTGCCCGAGCTGTGGAGCGCCGGCTACTTCTCGTTCGAGCAGTACCGCGAACGCGCCGAGACGCTGGACGGGCCGACGGTGCAGATGGCGCAGCGCGTGGCGCGCGACCTCGGCTCGGCCGTGCACCTGGGCAGCTTCGTGGAGCTCGGGAACGACGGCCGGCTGCACAACACGGCCGTGTTGATCGATCGCGCAGGGCGGATCGCGCAGACGTATCGCAAGATTCACGTCTTCGGCTATCAGTCGCTCGAATCGCAGTTGCTCACCCCGGGGTCGAGCCTCAGTGTCGTGCCGGGGCCGCTCGGCCCGACCGGCAGCACGACCTGCTACGACCTGCGCTTTCCGGGCCTGTGGCAAGAGCTGAGCGCCCGCGGAGCCGAAGCCGTCATCGTGCCTGCGGCGTGGCCGGCGGCCCGTCGCGAGCACTGGCGCTTGCTGACCCAGGCTCGGGCAGTGGAGCACCAGCTCTGGGTGATCGCGGTGAACGCCTGCGGCGCGCAAGGCGACGTGCAGCTCGGTGGGTTCAGCCGCATCGTCGACCCGTCAGGGCGCATCGTCGCCGAGTGCGGCGATGCGGAAGAGGTGCTCGTGGTCGAACTCGATGGCGCGCGGGTCGCGGAGGTGCGCGGCGAGTTCCCCGTGATCGGCGACCGTCTGAGCATCGACGACTACCGGGCGCTCGCACGCGACTGAGGCGCCGCGCTCGCCAGCGAACGGGTGTAGTTCACGGAGGCGGCGCTACTCCGGAAGGATGGTGACGTCCGGGCCGAGAATCGCACTCGATGTCGCCACCTGTTGCTCGGCGGTCACGCCGAAGCGCGTCGTCGCCAGCAGCGCGTCTGCCTGCGCCAGCGGCGTGATCGACAGGTTCGTGCGGGCGAGCAGATCGTTCGCCGCCTCCTGCTCCGCCGTCCAGTCGTAGTGCATGTAGGTGAGGATGCCGGTCGGGTTCGCAATGCTCACCGCGCCGGTTGTCGAGTCGCGCATCGCATCGAAGCCGGCGATCACCCCGGTGCGCTGGTCGAGTTCAATCTGGGTGTTGAGCATGTTGCCGATCGAGTACCAGACGAGCGTGCGCCCGCCATCGGCGCGGTCGAGCCAGGCCGTGGTCTGCAGCACGTGCGGGCCGGTGCCGACGATGACGTCGGCACCGAGATCGGCGACCTGCTGCGCAAATGCCCGCTGCTGGTCATTGACCTCGTGCGAGTCTTCGGTACCCCAGTGCGCCGAGACGATGACCACGTCGGCCGCAGCGCGCGCCTGCGTCATGAGGTCGGTGACGAGGGCCGTATCGCTCATCATGTTCAGCGAGACCCCGTCGATGGGGGCATTCGAGTACTCGGCGAACGACACGAGAGCGAAGGTGATGCCGCCCTGCTCGAACACCGGCACCGAGCGCTGTTCTTCGGCCGTGCGGTTGGCGCCATCGACGACGGCCGGTGCCAGCCCGTCCCAGACGCCGCGCGTCGCCGCGATACCGGCGGCGCCGAGGTCAGCCGAATGGTTCGTCGCGATGTTCACGAGGTCGCACCCTGCCGTGGCCTGCAGCGCCTGCGCGAACTCTGCGGGCGCGTTGAAGGTGGGGTACCCACTGATGCCGAAGTCGACGCCGGCGCTCGGCACCTCCTGGTTGCAGAAGGTCACGTCGGCGGCGGCGAGTTGCGGGGCGATGCCCGAGAAGAATGGGCCGTAGTCGTACGTGCCATCTGCGCCGAGCGCGTTGGCGTTGACCGAGTCGTGCGGCAGCATGTCGCCCATGGCGATGACGTGCACCGATCCATCGTCGTCACTGGTCGCGGGAGCCTCCGTCGGCTCCGCTTCAGGGGTCGGCGACGCACTCGGGCTCGGTGCGGGGGTTGCGACCGGCGGCGCTTCGTCGCGCGACGCGCCCCAGACGAGCGCCGCCGCTCCTCCGCCCAGACCGAGCACGGTTACGGCGATCGCGCCGAGCGTGATCGCCGTGCGGGCGCGACGCGAGAGCCGCTTCCTGCCGGTCACCGCGATGGGGGTGTACCCGGGTTCAGGGGTGCGCGATCCGCTGCCGTCATCCATGCGTTCCAGCCTAGCCGGGGCCTACGACAGTCGGGCGTCGGATCGAGCCCGAACGCTACGATGGAGGGTATGACACTGCGAGCGATCACCCGCGCGACGATCGCCCTCCTGGCCTCTGCAGCGGCGCTCGGCAGCGTCGGGTGCGCCCCCGAGCCGAACGACGCATCGGGCGCTTCGGCTTCGTCCTCGCCCACGTCAGTGGCACCCGCCACGACAGAGCCCTCGACCCCATCGCCGACCGCACCGGCGTTCGACGCGACCGCGAACTCGACCGATGATCCGATGTCGATCTGGGTCGTCAGCAACAAACTGCGCCCGCTGCAGCCCCTCGACTTCGCCCCCACCGACCTCGTCATGCCCGAGGGCGTCGAGAACGAGTTCACCCAACCGCTGCGCGAACCGGCCGCGCGGGCTGCCGAAGCGTTCATCGCGGGTGCGGCCGACGCGGGGCTCGACGTCCGCATCATCAGCGCCTACCGCGACTACGCGACGCAAGTCTCCCTCTACGACAGCTACGTCGCCCGCGATGGCCAGGAGGCCGCCGACACCTATTCGGCGCGCCCCGGCTTCTCGGAGCACCAGACCGGTCTGGTGATCGACCTCGACGATCACGGCAACTGCTACCTCTCCGCGTGCTTTGGCGACACCCCGGCCGGCGTCTGGCTCGCGGAGCACGCGGCCGAGTACGGGTTTATCGTGCGCTACCCCGACGGCAAACAGGAGGTCACCGGTTTCATGCCCGAGCCCTGGCATTTCCGATTCGTCGGCACCGACCTCGCGCAGCACCTGCGCGACACCGGCGTCACCACGCTCGAGGAATTCTTCGGTCTCCCCGCAGCCCCCGGGTATGCCTCGTGAATCCTCAGAAGCACAGCGACGTTCCGGAGCACCCGAGCATCGCTGAGCGCGTGATTCGCGTCAGCGCCGTCGTCATGCGCGATGCGGCCGGGCGGGTGCTCAACGTGCGCAAGCGAGGCACTGCGTCGTTCATGCTGCCGGGCGGCAAGCACGAGCCTGATGAGGCGCCGATCGACACCGCGGTCCGCGAGTTCGGCGAGGAGCTGGGTATCGATCTCGATCGCGATCTGCTGCGCCCGCTGGGCGTCTTCCGCGCGGTGGCGGCGAATGAACCCGGTCACATCGTGGAGGCGACCGTGTTCGAACACCCGTTCGTGGAGTCGGCCGACGCCGCCGGGCCGCTGGCGGAGATCGCTGCGGTGGAGTGGATCGATCCCGCAAGCGATCGCGATGACATTGCGCCGCTGAACACCGATTACATCTTCCCCGCACTGCTGCAGGGCTGAATCGCGGCACGGCGCGAGCGCGCCCGTTTACCCGCGATTCATCTTTCGCGAAGCGATTGCATAACTTTCACATAGCATCACCGGTTCGAATGGATCCAGTATCCACCGGGGCCCCGCCCCACCGCCCTCGATCCTGGAGATCCCGTGACGTCCAGCACTCTCATCCTCATCGCCGTCGACCTCGCCGCAGCGCTCATCCTCACCTTCGGCATCTACTACCGCCGCCATCGCCGCCGCGACCTCGTCGTCGCCTTTCTCGGCGTGAACATCGGCGTACTCGCGGTCGCGACGGTACTGAGCACGGCTGAGGTCGCGCTCGGTCTCGGTCTCGGCCTCTTCGGGGTGCTCTCCATCATCCGTCTCCGCTCCTCGGAGATCTCGCAGCGCGAGGTCGCCTACTACTTCTCGGCGCTCGCGATGGGACTGCTCGGCGGGTTGAACACTGCCAGCCTGGTCACGCCGATCCTGTGCATCGCGCTCATTCTCATCGTCATGTGGGCGGCGGATCACCCGGCCCTGCTCGCACGCAGCCGACACCAGGTCGTGCGCCTCGATCGCGCGATCGTCGACGAACACGAATTGCGCGGCGAGATCGAGCAGCGGCTCGGCGCACGCGTGACCTCGCTCACCGTGCAGGATCTCGATTTCGTGAACGACACGACGCTCGTCGACGTGCGCTATCGGTTGCCCGCGCCGCCGGCACCGCAGATGCACACGGCGGGTCGCACTGCGGGGCGCACCCAGGTGGCAGCCCGATGACCGCCGAACTCAGCCGCATTGCCGGTTCCCTCGCGCCGATCGACCTCGACGAACTCGTCTCGGACGCGGCGCTCCTCACCCGCGTCGACCGCAAGTATCTGCTTCCTGCCGCCGATGCCGCGCACCTGCTCGCCGCCATCGACCCGGCCACCCGCGTGCTCGATATCGCCGGCGAACGCGCCTTCGCGTACGCCTCCGTGTACTTCGACACCCCGGATCGACTCAGCTACCACCTCGCCGCGCGACCGCGTCGGCGCCGCTTCAAACTGCGCACGCGCGCCTACCTGTCGAGCGACACCGCGTACCTCGAGATGAAGACGCGCGGCGGCCGCGGTGCGACGGTGAAGGATCGCATTCCCTATCTGACCGATCACCTCGACCGCCTGACTCCCGAGGGGCACCGCTACGTCGGGGAATCGCTGGAGACGATCGGGCTCGATCCGACGCTGACGCGAGAGATGCGCCCGACGCTCACTACGCGATATCGCCGCACCACACTCCTCGCCCCCGGAGGCAGCCGGGCCACCATCGACACCGAGCTCGATTGGATCGACGCCGGCGGCGAGCGCGTCGGCCTCCCCGCGCACGTGATCATCGAATCCAAGTCGGCGGGCCCCGCCACCGAGATCGACCGGGCGCTCTGGCGGCTCGGACATCGCCCGCAGGGCATCAGCAAGTTCGGCACCGGCACCGCAGCACTCCACCCCGAGCTGCCGAGCAACAAGTGGGCGCGCGTCCTGCGCGACATCTTCTCGGATGCCGACCATTCGGTTCCGCCTCGCGCCTCCTCCGCCGGTCCGATCCCCCGGCGCACCGCACCCCACCCCCACACCCCCGATTCCTTGGAGGACGCAGCATGACCCCCTCACTGAAACGCACCGTCCTCGCCGCCTCAGCCGTACTGCTCTGCGGCGGGCTCCTCGCCGGCTGCACTGCGATCACCTCGGCGGCGACCACGACCTCCGGGAGCGGCGGCTCGACCACCACGGCGGTCTCCGCGGCATTCACGGGCGATCTCAGCCCGGACGACGTGCTCGCCGCCAACGCGAACGCGACCACCGTGAACGATGACGAGTGGAAGCTCGACGACGCGGTGGACGTCACGCTGAACGGTGATTCGGCGACGAGCGAGAGCGACGCGGTCGCCGTCAGCGATGCGTCGGGCACCCCGACGCTCACCATCTCCGCTGCTGGCGTGTACCGGCTCGCCGGCAGCTTCGACGGCACCGTGGTGGTCGCCGCCCCCGACGACGCGCAGGTCGTGCTCGTGCTCGACGGCGCCACCATCACGAACACCGCGGGGGCGGCGATCGATGTGCAGACGGCCGACGACGTCGCACTGTATCTCGCCGACGGGTCAAAGAACGCGGTCTCCGACGCCTCGAGCTACGCCGACGACGCCGACGCCAACGCGGCGATCCACTCGCACGCCGATCTCACCATTTCCGGCACCGGCGCGCTCACCGTCGCCGGCAACGGCAATGACGGCATCGTGAGCACCGACGACCTCGTCATCCTCTCGGGCGCCATCACCGTGACGGCCGCTGACGACGCCCTCCGCGGCAAGGACTCACTCGTCGTCTCCGGCGGCACGCTCGACCTCACGGCGACCGGCGGCGATGGCTTGAAGAGCGATCAGGACTCCGACGACACCCAGGGGTACATCTGGGTGTCGGGAGGCACGATCGACATCACCGCCGGCGACGACGGCGTGCAGGCCCAGACCGATACCGTCATCTCGGGCGGCGACCTCACAGTGTCGGCCGTGGACGACGGCGTGAAGGGCGAGGCGATCGTATCGATCGGCGACGGCAGCGTGAACATCACGCAGTCGAACGAGGGCATCGAGGCCGCCGCGATCGGCATCGGCGGCGGCACGGTCTCGGTGACCTCCAGCGACGACGGGCTCAACGGTTCCGGATCGGCCGCTTCCGCGACCACCAGCACGGATTCGAGCGGCACCAGCGCCGAGAACGGGATGGGCGGCGGCGACATGGCCGACGGCGGTCAGCGCGTCGAAATCTCGGGCGGCACCGTCACCGTGAACGCCGAAGGCGACGGTCTCGACTCCAACGGCTCGCTCACGATCTCGGGCGGCACGATCACCGTGTACGGCCCGAGCGCCTCGATGAACGGCGCCCTCGATGCGAACGGCGATCTCTCGATCACGGGCGGCACCCTGGTAGCGTTCGGCAACGGCAGCATGGAGCAGTCGCCGAGCGACACCTCGGGCCAGGGGTGGGTGATGCTCACGGGGCAGGTCGCCGCGGGCGACACCGTCACCGTGGTCGACAGTTCGGGAGCGACCGTCGCCACCGCGACCGCGGCGAAGTCGGCGGGCGCGATCACCGCTTCTTCGGCAGACATCGCGACCGGCGAGTCGTACACCCTGCTCGTGAACGGCTCCGAAGTTGGCACCGCGACGGCCGGTGAGGCGGCCGCGGGGCAGGGCGGCGGCTTCGGCGGCGGGCAGGGCACTCCGACCGGTCAGGGTGGCGGCATGGGCGGCCCCGGTCAGCAGAACTGACCGGGTCTCCCCGCACACCGCTCAGAGCGGAGGGCGCACTCCTGTCGGCACATCGAGTCCGAGGAGCGCGTTCTCCGCGACCTCCATCAGCGCGGGGTGAATCCAGTACTGGCCGCGCGCAGCCGTGTGGGCGTCGATGCCGAAGCTCATCGCCGTCACCACGACCTGAATGAGGTTCGATGCCTGGTACCCCAGCACGTGCGCGCCCAGGATGCGCCCGTCACGACGGTCCGCGACGATCTTGAAGACGCCCGTGCGATCTTCCAGTGCCCACCCGTACGCGGTATCGCCGTAGGCCTGCACTTTGGTCGTCACGTGCTCGGCACCGATCTCGGCAACCGCCTCGGCCTCCGTCCAGCCCACCTGGGCGATCTCGGGGTCGGTGAAGATTGCTGCCGGGATCACCTCTTGTCGCGAGGGGCGAAGGTCATCGGGGTGCTCGAGATTGTGGGCGACCACGCGCGCCTCATGATTCGCGACGTGTTTGAGCTGCGCGGCCGAGCTGATGTCGCCGAGCGCGTAGAGCCCCGCGACGGGCTCGCCGCCCGAGAGCACACGCTGGAACGCGTCGACGGCGATCCGGCCGTCCTCGTGCAGATCGAGCCCGGCCTCTCGCGCGCCCACGAGATCGGAGTTCGGCGTGCGGCCCACCGCGACCAGCACGACATCGACCGCGATGCGTTCCGATGCGTTCGGTGATCCAGTAGCAGCGTTTCCCGAGGGCACCAGCTCCGCGACGACGCCCCCGTCATCGCCGAGGTGCACCGACGCGAGCTCGCGTTCGAGCCGCAGGTCCCACTGCCGAGCGGCCTCGCTGGTGAAGCGCTCCGCGATGTCCTCGTCGGATCGGCGCAGCAAGCGCTCCCCTCGGTGCACCTGCGTCACCTCCGAACCGAACGACGAGAAGATGTTCGCGAATTCGGCCGCGATGTATCCGCCGCCGACGACCAGCACGCGACGCGGCAGTTCGGGCAGCCGCATGATCGTGTCCGAGGTGTGCACCTGGGGCAGATCGATGCCCGGAACATCGGGCAGTACCGCGCGCGACCCCGCGGCGATGACGAGTTGCTTCGCTTCGACGCGGGTGCCGTCATCGGCGACGAAGCCGTGCGTTCCGGTCAGGCGCACGCGCTGCGAGATCAGCAAGACGTTGTCGAGCTCATCGCGTCGATAGCGTTCGCCCCCAGCCGAGATGGCATCGATCCTGCCGAAGATGCGATCGCGCATCCCCGGCCAATCGACCGAGTCGGTGTGCTGGGTCACCCCGAGTCGGGCAGCCTCCTCCGGCCCGCGCGCCAGCGCCGCCGGCCGCACGAACATCTTGGTCGGGATGCACCCGACGTTCAAGCAGGTGCCGCCGAACGTGCCCTGCTCCGCGATGGCGACCCGTCGGTCATCCCAGTACGGGGTGATGAGCGAGTTGCCCGATCCGGAACCGATGATGGCGAGGTCGAACGCAGCATTCTCCATGGGGAGATCCTACGGTCGACCCCGCCATCACGCGCGGGATGTTCGCTCAGAGGTTCTGCTTGGAGAGCCAATCCTTCGCGATGTCGGCGGCCGAGCGCTCGTCGTTCACGCTCTCCCCGTTCAACGACACCAGGTCTTCAGGGCTGAGCGCCGCATCGACATCGTTGATCACCTGCGCCGCCGCATCGTCGATCTTCTCGCTCGCGATCGGCACGACGTGCGAAGCGAGGAAGATGCCCTTCGTGTCTTCGAGCGTCACGAGATCGTTCGCCTGCAGCGAGGGGTCGGCCGAGTAGATGTTCGCGAACTGGATCGACCCGTCCTTGAGCGCCTTCACCGTCAGCGGGCCGCCGCTGTCTTCGATCGGCGTGAACTTGACGCCCTCGATACCGTAGGTCTTCGCCAGCCCGGCTGGCCCGTAGGGGCGCGTCTCCGCCTCGGAGTTCGACCCGAAGGTCAGCGGATCAGTGACCTTCTTCAGATCTTCGACGGTCTCCAGCTGCCACTTGTCGGCGAATTCCTTCGTGACGACATAGGTATCCTGATCGGTCGCGGGCGACTGATCGAGCACGCGAAGCCCCTCGGGCATGGCCTTCTCGAGCGCGGAGTAGACATCGTCGGACACGCGCTCTGGCGCATCCGGAACGAAGAACTGCAGCAGGTTGCCGGTGTACTCCGGGAAGAGATCGATCTTGCCCGCTTCGATCTCCGGGAGGTAGACCTCTCGCTGCCCGATGCGGAACTGGCGGTCGACGTCGAAATCTTTCGCTTCGAGCGCCTGCGCGTAGATCTCGGCGATGATCTCGTTCGAGTAGTAATCCTGCGAGCCGACGACGATGGTGCCGCCCTCGGATGAGCCGCCGGAGTCGGCCGAGCCGCTGTCGAGCGGGTCGCCGCTCGAGCAGCCGGTCAGCGCGGCAGTGATGGCGAGCGCGCCAGCGGCGAGCGCGGCTCCCCACCTGGCGGAGCGCAGTGCGGGTCGACGATGCATGATCGGGTCCTCTCGGTAGGTGATCTGATGGTCGTACGGTGTTCGGTGCCGGTCGGCGTTTGGATGGTGCATTCAGCCGGTGCGCGCGGGGAGCCGCGCGATCCGGCGGGCGGCGAGGCGTTGGCACGCCCCGAGCAAGATCTCGAGCACGATGGTCAGCGCGATGACGAGCAGCGCCCCCGCCAGCATCTGGCCGTAGTCGCGCGACTTCAGTCCGCTGAAGAGGTAGCGCCCCAGCCCGACGTCGGAGGTGTAGGCGGCCAGCGTCGCGGTAGACACCACCTGCAGAGTCGCAGCGCGGATGCCGCCAATCATGACGGGCAGCGAGAGCGGCAGCTCGACCTGCAGCAGCACCTGCGTCGGGCTGAACCCGATCGCCTGGGCCGCCGCCGGCACGGTGGGCTCGACGGCACTGACGCCCGCGTAGGCACCCGCGAGCAGCGATGGGATCGCCAGCACGATCAGGGCGAGCAACGGTGCCGTGATGCCGATGCCGAGCGCCAGACCGAAGAGCGTGAGCACGCCGAGCGTCGGCAGCGCCCGCGCAGCACCGGCGAGCGCGCCGACGGCACCCGCGCCTCGCCGCGTATGCCCGATGATCGCGCCGAGCGGCAGCGCGATGACACCGGCGATGACCAGCGCCGCGGCGGCGAGACCGAGATGCTGCAGCAGGCGGGTCGGAACGCCCCCGTCTCCCGACCAGTGGGCGGGGTCGGTGAGCCAGGCGATCGCATCGGCGAACAGATTCATGCGCGACGCACCTCCTCACGCACGGCGCTTGTGCGCGTGCCCGATGCGACGCGTCGCGACCACGGTGTCAGCACGCGCCCGATGACGAGCACGATGGCATCGAGCACGAGCGCGAGCACCACCGTCGCCACCACACCCGTCCAGATCTCCGCGAAGATGCCGCGCTGGAAGCCGTCCGTGAGGAGCGTGCCGAGACTCGGCACCCCGATCAGCGCCCCCAGCGTGACGAGGCTGATCGTCGACACCGAGACGACGCGCACGCCAGAGATCAGCACCGGCACCGACAGCGGAAGGTCCACGCGCCAGAACAGTTGCCGCGGTGCGTACCCGATCGCGACCGCGGCGTCGCGCAGCTGCCGATCGACCGAGCCGAACGCGTCGGCTGCGGTGCGCACGAGCAGCGCGACACCGTAGACGCTGAGCGCCACCACCATGGTCTGCCACGACCGCAGAGCCGTGCCGATCAGGGCCGGAATGATGATGAGCAACGGTAACGCCGGGATCGCGTAGGCGAGGGTCGCCACCGAGAGCAATGGGCCGCCCACCCGCGGGTGGCGAAAAGCGAGACGGCCGATCGGGATCGCGACGATCACGCTGATGATGATCGCCGGAACGCTCAGCACCAGGTGCGACAGTGCGAGCTGTGCCACGAACTCCCAGTTCGCGAAGAACCACTTCACGGTTCGAGCACTCCCACCGGGCGCCCGGCCGCATCGACCGCGATCCGCTGCCCCTCCGTCTGCACGACGTGCAGATGACGCTCGCCGCGGTCGGCTCCGACGAAATCACGCACGAAGTCATTCGCGGGGCTGCCCAGAATCTCGGCTGGCGTGCCGCGCTGGGCGATCCGGCCACCGGTCTCGAGCACCACGACCTCGTCGCCGAGGAGAAACGCCTCGTCGATGTCGTGGGTGACGAACAGAATGGTCTTGCCCAGCTCGGCCTGCAGACGCAGCAGCTCCTGCTGCAGTTCGCGCCGCACAATAGGGTCCACGGCGCCGAACGGCTCGTCCATCAGCAGAATGTTGGGGTCGGAGGCGAGCGCCCGGGCGACACCGACGCGCTGCTGCTGACCGCCCGAGAGTTGCGCGGGGTATCGCGAAGCGAGTGCGGGATCGAGCCCCACCCGCTCGAGCAAAGCCCCCGCCGCGAGTCGGGCCTCTCGGCGCGACGTTCCGGTGAGCACGGGTACCGCCGCGACGTTGTCTGCCACGGTGCGATGAGGCAACAAGCCGCCCTGCTGCAGCACGTACCCGATCGAACGGCGCAGCGCGACCGGGTTCTTGTCGCGCACGTCCTCGCCGTCGATCAGCACCCGCCCACTCGTCGGGTCGACCATGCGATTCACCATGCGCATCAACGTCGTTTTGCCCGAACCTGAGGACCCCACGAGCACAACGGCGCGGTGCGATGGAATCGTCAGCGAGAACTCATGCACCGCCGTCGCGCCGCCGGCATACACCTTCGACACCCGTTCGAACTCGATCACGTCGGCCCCTCCCGGTGCGTGCGCTTGAAGCAGCGCGTCGTTCCACCCTAATGCCGGTGCCCGCAATCGCCGCAAGCCCTTGTGACCGGATCGTGCCCTGCACTATGCATTTGCTGTGCACTCGTGGGCGTGTCTCGCACCGGGAGGCGCGGCGATAGTCTCGGAGCGTGCGTACCGCCGAACCTGCCGCAGCAGTCCCGTCACCCGGGCCCGTCTTCGTGATCGGGCGAGCCGTGCTGCGTCCGCTGCTGCGGCTCCGGTTTCAGCCCCGGGTGTCGGGCCGCGAGCATGTGCCCGAGGCGGGGCCGGTGCTGCTGGCGAGCAACCATCTCTCGGGGCTCGACACGATCCTCATCCCATCGTTTTCGCCGCGCACGGTGCAGTTTCTCGCCAAGTCGTCACTGTTCGCATCGCGCATCGGCGGTTGGTTCTTCCGGCAGATCGGCGCGATCCCGGTGCACCGAGAAGCGTCATCGGCCGCGCAGTCCGCGCTCGACGCCGGGCGCGACGTACTCGCCGCAGGCAAGGTATTCGCGGTGTTCCCCGAGGGCAGTCGCTCGCGCGACGGTCGGCTCTATCGCGGGCGCAGCGGCGCGGCCTGGCTCGCCCTCGAGACGGGGGCCGCAGTGGTGCCGGTGGGGCTGATCGGCACGAATCGAGCGCTGCGCAATCCAGCCACGGGCCGACCCGAGCGCGTCGAGGTGCGCTTCGGAGCCCCCGTGCAGCTGCACGATCTCGCCAAGCTACCCGCTGGTCGCGCCCGTCGTGAGGCCACGGAGCGCATTATGCAGGCGATTCACGACCTCACCGGTCAGGAGCACGCCGAAGAACACGCCGCAATCGACCCGCAACGAGGCACAATGGGGGCATGAACCCCAGCAACGCCGCTGATGTCATCATCGTCGGTGCCGGCCTCGCCGGCCTCGTCGCCGCTCGCGAGTGCGCCAGCGCGGGCTTGCGCACACTCATCATTGACCAGGAGGGGCCGCAGGATCTCGGCGGGCAGGCCTGGTGGTCGTTCGGCGGGTTGTTTCTCGTCGACTCCCCCGAGCAGCGCCGACTCGGCGTGCACGACTCGGCAGATCTCGCCTGGCAGGATTGGCGAGGAAGCGCGCAGTGGGATCGGCTCGGCACCGGCCCCGGTTCCGGCGACGGGGCGGCGCCGAGCGACGAAGACGTGTGGGCCGAGCGGTGGGGACGAGCGTACGTCGAGTTCGCCGCGGGCGAGAAGCGATCCTGGATTCGCGAAGCGGGCATCGATCTCACTCCGGTCGTGGGCTGGGCCGAGCGTGGCGATCTGACGGCGAGCGGACACGGCAATTCCGTGCCGCGATTCCACGTGCCCTGGGGCACTGGCACCGGAGTCGTGCAACCCTTCATCGATGCCGCGCACGAGGCGGTCGACCTCGGTCGCACCGAGATCAAACACCGGCACCGGTGCGACGAGATCGTCACCGAGGCGGGCATAGTCGTCGGAGTGCGCGGCACCGTGCTCGCGCCTGACACGACCCCGCGCGGTGCGGCCTCCAACCGCGTGCCCGCGGGTGAATTCGAACTGCGAGCGTCGGCCGTCATCATCACGAGCGGCGGGATCGGCGGTAACCACGACCTCGTGCGTCAGTACTGGCCCGAGCGCCTCGGCACGCCGCCGAACCGCATGGTCACGGGTGTCCCCGAATACGTCGACGGGCGCATGCTCGGCATCGCCGAGACCGCCGGAGCACGACTCGTGAACCGCGATCGCATGTGGCACTACACGGAGGGCGTGCGCAACTGGGCGCCCGTCTGGCCGGGCCACGCGATCCGCATCTTGCCCGGCCCCTCCCCGCTCTGGCTCGACGCCCTCGGTCGCCGTCTCCCGCTGCCCGGACTCCCCGGTCACGACACCCTCGGCACACTCAAGTTGCTGCGCACCGACCCGGCCATCGCACCCCACGACCACTCGTGGTTCATCGTCACGCACCGCATCGCGGCGAAAGAGTTCGCGCTCTCGGGGTCCGAGCAGAACCCCGATCTCACGTTCCGCGACCGCAAACTGCTGCTGCAGACGCGGCTCGGCTCGGGAGCGCCGGGCCCCGTACAGGCGTTCATCGACCGCGGCGCCGACTTTGTCTCGGCCGACTCAGTATCCGAACTCGTCGAGCGCATGAACGCACTCACTGACGCGCCACTGCTCGACGCAGTGGCCGTCGAGCGCGTCGTACGCGAGCGAGATGCGCAGCTCTCGAATCCGTTCTCGAAAGACGCGCAGATGCACAGCATCCGCAACTCGCGTCGTTACCTCGGAGACCGACTGACGCGCACCACTGCACCGCACCGGCTGCTCGACCCGGCGGCCGGGCCGCTCGTTGCGGTGCAGCTGCATGTGCTGACCCGCAAGAGTCTCGGCGGCATTCAGACCGACCTCGACTCGCGTGTGCTCGGAGCCGACGGCACGCCGATTCCTGGTTTGTTCGCCGCCGGCGAGGCCGCCGGATTCGGCGGCGGGGGCGTGCACGGCTACAACGCGCTCGAGGGCACCTTCTTAGGCGGGTGCCTGTTCTCAGGGCGCACTGCCGGTCGCGCGGTCGGCGCCGCGGGGTAAGCGCCGCCGGAGCCGGGCGACGGAGCCTACGCCGACAGGGCCGCGGCGAGCGACTCGCGCACGATCGCGATGCCGCGGTCGAGTTCGTCGGCAGTGATCGTGAGCGCGGGAAGGAACTTCAGCACCTCATCGCGTGCACCCGACGTCTCGATGACGACGCCGCGTGCGAACGCCTGCTGCGATGCCGCCCCGGCGAGTTCGGGTCGCGAAGGCGAGGCGAGGCCGCACATGAGGCCGCGGCCGCGCACCGTGAACGCGGCTTCGGGGAAGTCGGCGGCGATCGCTTCGAGCGCCGCACGCAACTGCTCGGCGCGCTCCGCGATCTGCGCGGTGAACGCGTCGTCGGCCCAGTAGGTTTCGAGCGCGACGCGTGCACTGACGAACGCGAGGTTGTTGCCGCGGAACGTGCCCGTATGGGCACCCGGCTTCCAGACATCGATCTCGGGGCGCAACAGCAGAATCGCCATGGGCAGACCGGATGCGGAGATCGACTTCGACACCGTGACCAGGTCGGGCACGATCCCCGAGTCTTCGAAGCTGAAGAACTGACCGCTGCGACCGACGCCCGACTGGATGTCATCGACGATCAGCAGGATGCCGTGCTGTGCGGTGATCGCGCGCAGGCGTCGCAGCCACTCGGCACTCGCGACGTTGATGCCGCCTTCGCCCTGAATCGCTTCGACAATCACGGCCGCCGGAAGATCGAGGCCCGAACCCGGGTCGTCGAGCATGCGCTCGAGCAGGTCGAGCGTGTCGATGCCCTCGCCCAGGTAGCCGTCGTAGGGCAGGCGCGTCACGTCGCCGAGCGAGACCCCACCGGCTGCGCGATACTTCTCATTGCCCGTCGCGGCGAGCGCGCCCAAGCTGAGGCCGTGGAACCCGTTCGTGAAGGCGACGACGTTCTGGCGCCCCGTCGCCTGGCGAGCGAGCTTCAATGCCGATTCGACCGCGTTGGCGCCGGTCGGGCCGGTGAACTGCAGCTTGTACTCCAGGCCGCGCGGAGCGAGCACGAGTCGCTGGAACGCATCGATGAAATCGCGCTTCGCCGAGGTCGCCATGTCGAGACCGTGGATGATGCCACCGCTCTGCAGGTACCCGATGAGCGCCTCGGTGAAGACCGGATTGTTGTGGCCGTAGTTCACGACACCGGCTCCGCTGAAGAAGTCGAGGTACTCGGTCCCGTCTTCCGCGGTCAGCACGGATCCCTGCGCACGCTCGAACACCACGGGGAAGGAGCGGATGTAGCCGCGCACTTCAGACTCGTACTGATCAAACACTGCAAGGTCGCTCATGGATTCGGCTTTCTCTCGGGCGCCCGCTTTCTTCGGCGAAGCGGGCGGCGGATGCGGTGGGCGCGGTGCGGGATCTCCGCGCGCGTCCGGGGGTCAGCGCGGGTGGAGTGCCGACGTTCCCTGCTATCGAGGATAGGCCGTGTTTGCGGCGTTTCGGGCCAACCGCCCCGCACGATCACCCTGACCTCTCGCGACGATGCCCCCGAGCCGCGCCGCTGGCACCCGAGCCGCGCTCGCCTCTGCCAGTTGCCGAACGCTCCCCAAGTTGCCGAGCGCCCCCGAACTGCACGCGCAGATCGGAGGCGCTCGGCGACTTCAGGGGCGCTCGGCGAAGGGAGGGGTTACTCGCCGGCCCCGAGGCGCTGGCGCAGCGCAGCGCCGAGCTCGGCGTCGACCTGCGTCCAGTAGCCGATGGCGCGCTCGCGAATCTCCGCGCGCTGCACCCCGCCGACGGCGCCCGTGATGGTGTCGAGGAAGCGATCCTTCGCCGCCGCATCGAACACGTCGCGGTACAGCGTGCCCGCCTGACCGAAGTCGTCGTCTTCGGCATGCAGCGACGCCGCGGTGCGCACGAGGTCACCGTCAGACTCCCACGACCCCGCCCCGGCAGCCTGCGCATCGGCGACGGGGCCGCCTGCCGAGTTCGGAGCGTAGACCGGGGTGCTCGGCGCGTTGAAACCGTGACGCTGCGCGCCGTCTTGCGAGTAGTTCGCCACCGGTGCCACCGGAGCGTTCACCGGAATCTGGTTGTAGTTCGTGCCCACGCGGTAGCGCTGCGCGTCAGGGTACGAGAACACGCGCGCCATGAGCATGCGGTCGGGCGAGATGTCGATGCCGGGCACCGTGTTCGCCGGAGAGAACGCGGCCTGCTCAATCTGCGCGAAGAAGTTCTCGGGGTTGCGGTTCAGCGTGTGCACCCCGACCTCGATCTTCGGGTAGTCGGCGTGCGGCCACACCTTGGTGAGATCGAACGGGTTGAAGCGGTAGATCTTCGCCTCTTCGTAGGGCATCACCTGCACCGAGACCTTCCACGCGGGAAAGTCGCCGCGCTCGATCGCGTCGAAGAGATCACGGCGGTAGTAGTCGGCATCGGCACCGGCGATCGCCTCGGCCTCGGCACCCGTCATCTCCTGGTTGCCCTGCAATGCATCGAAGTGGTACTTCACCCAGAAGCGCTCGCCGGCCTCGTTGATCCACTGATAGGTGTGCGACCCGAACCCGGGCATGTGACGCCACGAGAGTGGCAGACCGCGGTCGCCCATGAGGTAGGTCACCTGGTGGGCGGATTCGGGCGAGAGGGTCCAGAAATCCCACTGCATGTCGGCGTCGCGCAGGCCCGATCCGGGCAGACGCTTCTGCGAGTGAATGAAGTCGGGGAACTTGATGCCGTCGCGAATGAAGAAGACCGGGGTGTTGTTGCCCACGATGTCGTAGTTGCCCTCAGCGGTGTAGAACTTCACCGAGAAGCCGCGCACGTCGCGCCAGGTGTCGGGTGAACCCTGCTCCCCCGCGACCGAGGAGAAGCGCTGCACCGTCTCGGTGCGCGCACCCGGCTGGAACACCGCGGCACGCGTGTACGCAGAGACATCGCCGGTGACGACGAACTCGCCGAACGCGCCGCCACCCTTGGCGTGCACGATGCGCTCCGGGATGCGCTCGCGATTGAACTGGGCCAGCTTCTCGACGAGATAGCGGTCATGGAGGGCGATTGCGCCGTCGCGCCCGGCTGCGAGCGAGTGCTCGTCGCTGGCGACCGGGGTGCCGGTCTGCGTGGTGGTCTTGGGATTACTCATGAGGCTCCTCCAGGAGTTTCAGGCACGACGAACACCGCCCCGTCACCGGGGGCGCTGGTGCGTGTTCGCCTATGCAGCCAAAACGGCGCACTCGGGGCAGATGCCCCAAAACGTCACTTCGGCGGTCTGTACGGTGAACCCGGCCGTGGTGGACGGGGCGAGGCACGGCGTGTGACCGACAACGCAATCGATATCGGCGACCGCTCCGCACTGGGAGCAGACGACGTGATGATGGTTGTCGCCCACGCGTCGCTCGTAGAGCGCCGCGGAACCTGCCGGCTCGATCCGGCGGGTGAGGCCCGCCGTCGTCAGGTCCGCGAGAATGTTGTGCACCGACTGGATCGAGGTGGTCGGCAATGCGCTCACGACCACTCGGAACACGTGCTCCGCGTCCGAGTGGGGCATGGAGGCGAGCGCCTCGAGCACGGCGAGCCGGCCAGCGGTCGCACGCAAACCGGCACTGCGCAATGCCGTTTCGTTGCTCGTCTCCATACCGATCACCCTACCCACCTATTTTGAGTAATTCAAATAAAGCGCGCAAATCGCGCCCTGTGATTCTCGCACGACATGAGGAGTTCTCACGCCCGATCCAGTTGCGCCATAGTGTGCTCATAGGGCAATCGGGTGTTGTAGACACATGACCCCCGAGCAGCCTTCGATTCCCCCGCACGACACCAGCCCCGCTCGACGCCCGAAACGCCGACGGTCGATGCGCGCGACCACCGCAATTGCCGCGGCCCTCGTGCTGGCCGGAATCTCAGGCGTCGCGGGCTGCAGCGCTGTAGCCGCCGCGATGCAGGCCACCGACTCCGATGCGTCTGACGCCAGCGAATCCGCACGCGCATCAGCGTCGGCCGCCAGCACCTCCACCCTGTGGGATGCCTCGCAGGTCCACACCATCGACCTCGCCTACGACGCCGACGACTACGACGCCCTGATCGCCGCGTACCTCGATTCGGGGAGCAAGGAATGGATCTCCGCCGACGTCACCATCGACGGCACGACCTATCAGAACGTCGGTCTCAAACTCAAAGGCAACTCGTCGCTGCGCTCGCTCTCGACCAGCGAAGATGCGACGCTGAGCTCCGCGAACCCCCAAGACCTCCCGTGGATCATCCGTCTCGACAAGTACGTCGATGGCCAGAACCACGAGGGGGCGACCGAGCTCGTCGTGCGCGGCAACTCGTCGGAGACCTCGCTGAACGAGGCGCTGGCCCTTGACCTGCTGCGCGAATCGGGCCTCGCAACCGAACAGGCGACCGCCGTGCGCTTCAGCGCCGACGGCTCTGACGCCTCCCTGCGCCTCGTCATCGAGAACCCCGACGACGACTGGATGGAGCGCGAGCTCGGCGACGGCCTCCTCTACAAGGCCGATGCCTCGGGAGATTACAGCTATCGCGGTGACGACGAGAGCTCGTACACCGACGTGTTCGACCAGCAGGGCGGCGACGACGATCTCACCCCGTTGATCTCGTTCCTGCAGTGGATCAACGAGTCAGACGACGACACGTTCGCGGCGGATCTCGACGAGCATCTCGACGTGCAGTCATTCGCGACGTACCTCGCGTTCCAGGATCTGGTGCAGAATTCCGACGACATCGACGGCCCCGGCAACAACTCCTACCTCTACTACGACCCCGACACGACGCAGATGACCGTGGTGAACTGGGATCTGAACCTCGCGTTCGGGGCCAGCCCCGGCGGCGGAATGGGCGGCGGTGCCGGCTTCGACGGTGGCGGTGGTGGCGACACCGACGGTGCCGGTTTCGGCGGCGGCATGCCCCCGGGCGGGCAGGATCGCCCGACCGACGACGATGCGAGCACCGACGGCGGGTTCGCGCCGGGTGGCGCGGGCCCCGCTGGAACCGCGGACGACACTGACGACGCTGGCGGAACTACCCGTGCCGGTGGCAATGCCGGCGGCGGCATGGGGTCGATGGGCGGGTCGAACATCTTGGTCGAGCGCTTCATGGACGTGCCGGAGTTTGCTGCGCTCGTCGATGCGGCGTCGGCGTCACTGCAAGAGAACCTGGTGGACTCGGGTGTCGCGCAGGAGCTGCTCGACACCCGAACGCAGACGCTGCTCGACGATGCCTCGGATCTCGTGGACTCGGCGACGATCCAGGAGGAATCGGACGCTCTGTCTGCCGCCCTCGGCAAGTAGATCGGTGCGGGCCGGGACATCGCCCCGGCCCGATCGGGTTCAGCCTCTCGGGCCGCCCGCCACGTACAGCACCTGACCCGATACGAAACCGCTCTCGGGGGCAACGAAGAACGCGACCGCGTTCGCGATATCGTCGGGCGACCCGACGCGACGCACCGCGGTGGCTGCGGCCTCGCGCTCGACCAACTGCTCGAACGGCACGCCCACGCGCTCGGCCACGCTGCGGGTCATGTCGGTGACCGTGAAGCCCGGGGCCACCGCGTTCGCCGTGACGCCGAAGCGCCCGAGCTCGAGCGCGAGGGTTTTCGTGAACCCCTGAATGCCGGCCTTTGCGGCCGAATAGTTCGCCTGCCCCGCGTTGCCGAGCGCAGACGTGCTCGACAGGTTGACGATGCGCCCCCACTTCGCAGCGACCATGTGCCGCTGCACTTCGCGGCTCATGAGGAACGCGCCGCGAAGGTGCACGTTCATGATCGTCTCCCACCCCTCGACCGTCATCTTGAACAGCAGGTCGTCGCGCAGCACGCCCGCATTGTTGACGAGAATCAGTGGGGCCCCGAGCGCATCGACCACCCCGGCGACGCCCGCCCGCACCGAGCCCTCGTCGCTGACGTCGACCTCGAAAGCTGCCGCTGCTGCCGCATCCCCGGTCTCGGCCCGCACCAGATCGGCCGTCTGCTCGGCACCGGCGAGATCACGGTCGAGCACCGCGACCCGCGACCCCCGCCGCGCGAGCTCGAGAGCGATCGCTCGCCCGAGCCCGCGGGCGCCACCGGTAACGATCGCGACGGCAGCGGGGGCATGCTGACCGCTATCAGCTCGCTCCGAGCCTGAAGCTCCCGGCGTCGGCGTCGGCTCGGGCTCAGTCACGCACCGCCTCCGCGATCGGGGTCTGACCCGAATTGAACCGGATGGTGCGGCGCACGGTCGAGTCGTCGACGAGCACCGCGGCGATGACGCCGGCGACGTCGGCCCGGGCCACGCTCGACGACTGCTCGGCCTGCGTGTCGACGGCGCCGGTTGCCGGGTCAAGCGTCAGGCTGCTGGGCCCCAGCACCGTCCAGTCGAGTGCGGTCGCGCGCAGGTGCTCATCGGCGGCCGCCTTCGCTTCGGCATAGGCGAAGAACGAGTGCTCGGGGTCGACACCGTGATCGAGCGATGCGCCGAAGTACGACACCATCACGTAGCGCTGCACGCCCGCGCGTTCCGCGGCCTGCATCGTGCGAATCGCCGCATCGCGATCGACCGCCCAGGTGCGCTGGGGGTCTCCCCCGCCGGCACCCGCCGACCACACCACGGCGTCATGGCCGCGAATCAGATCTGCGAGCGCATCGGTGTCGAGCTGTTCGACGTCGGCGACGAGGGGCTCGGCACCGGCAGCGCGCACCTCGTCTGCATGGTCGGGGTTGCGAATCACCGCCGTCACCGCATCACCGCGCTGCGCGAGCAGCGGTTCCGTGAGAAGTGCGATCTTGCCGTGTCCGCCGAAGAGAATGATCTGTGCCATGCGGCCCACACTACGCCGGGCCGCCGACACTGCTCCAGGGGTGTTCGCTGCGAACGATCGGAACGATCAGGGGCTGGCGATCCGGCACCGAATTCGCTAAACCGCTCCTAGCGCTCGCGCCGTCGATGCGCAACGGGGTGATGCGCATCGCGGTGCCCTGATGAGGTGGTGATGTCGGCCTCGGGTGTTCCGGGGTCGACGCCACAGCACCCGCACTCGTACGCCTCAGGAGGCCTCCAGATGTCACATCTCACCGGAAAGCGCGTCGCCATTCTCGCCACGGACGGGTTTGAGGATTCGGAGTTGACGAGCCCGCTCTCGGCGGTCGTCGAGCACGGCGCCGAGGCCGTGGTGATCTCCACTCAGACTGGCACGATCACTGGCAAGAACGGCCACGAGCAGGAGGTGTCTCTGGCCTCGGCCGATGCTCGAGCCGAGGAGTTCCACGCACTCGTGCTGCCGGGTGGGGTCGTCAACGGTGATCAGATTCGTCTCGACGCCGCCGCAGTCAGCCTGACGCGCGATTTCTTCGCGCAGCACAAACCGGTCGCGGCCATCTGCCACGGCGGGTGGATTCTCGCCGACGCCGACGTGCTGCAGGGCCGAACGGTCACCTCATACCCGAGCCTGCGCACCGACCTGCAGAACGCGGGAGCGACGTGGGTCGATGAGGAGGTCGTCGTCGACCAGGGCCTGGTGACGAGCCGCACTCCCGACGATCTGCCGGCGTTCAACGCCAAGCTGGTCGAAGAGATCGCGGAGGGCAAGCACGCCGGTCAGAGCGCGTAAGCCGCCGACGCCCGCCGGTTCGGGCTGCCGCAGACCGCAGTCGCCGTTACTGCCCGACCGCGGTCTGCGGCAGCCCGAACACCCGGTCGAAGGCCCACGTGTACGCGACCGTGAAGGCGAGGAAGAACACGAGGAGCCCGCCCTCGATCGCCAGCGCCTCGAGCAGCCCGATGCCGAGCAGCGCGGCGACGAGCGGGATCGTGACGAGCAGCACCCCGCCCTCGTACCCGATGGCGTGCACGGCGCGGGAGCGCACCCCGCGGCCGGTCGCCCCGGTGCGGCGTTCGAACGCTTCGAAAACGGTGTTCCAGAGGTAGTTCCACAGCGTCGCGACGGTGGAGACGAGGATCGCTGTCACCGTCGACGCTTCACCGCCATGCCCGAGCAGCGCACCGAGCACGAACACGGTGAACAGCACGCTGAGGGTTTCGTAGCCGCCGACGAACGCGATTCGTCGCAGCCGGGATCGGCCGATAAACCAGCCGAGCGGCGCAGTGGGGGCGGTGGGACGAGCGGATTGCTCCGCGGTGTGGCCTGGGGAGGTCACGGGTATCACTCCAGTCGAATGCGCGATTCGGGTTCAGATCATCATCTGAACGCACGGTCGACTTCGCGCACAACTGGATCATGTCACAACGAATTCAGTTGAGAATTACGAAAAGAGCAACTGAAACCGCATCATGTGTGATGCGCACCCGCACCCTACGTGCCGCAGAAGGTCACGTGCGCCGGGCCACCCACAGGAGCCGGCCGCTCGTAGCGCTCGAACCCGAGACGCGACTCGAATGGGTGCTGGAGCACGCTCAACAACGTCTCGTATGGCTCGAGATCGCCGGCCACCGCGGCGTCGAGCGCCTCCTCGACCAGGTGATTGCGGGGAATGTAGACGGGGTTCACCCGATCCATCGCCGCGGCGTCAGGGTCGCCCGCTCGCCAGCGCTCGAGCCACGGCCCCGCCGCCTCGCCGAGCGGGAAGGCCGCTTCGAGTGCGGCACTGTCGCCACGCACCGACGATGCGAGCGCACGGAAGAAGCTGGTGTAGTCGATCGAGTGGCGCTGCAGGTCTGCGAGCATCTCCGCGGTCAATTCCGCAAGCGCGCCCTCATCGATCGCGGCACGAGCGGCCACGCCGCCGAGGCCGAGTTTCTCGCGAATGCCCGCCATCCACGCGGCGTTGTAGAGCTCGCCGAAACGGTCGAGCGACGCAACGGCCGCATCTTTCGCCGCATCGACCTCTTCGCCGAGCAGCGGCAGCAACGACTCGGCGAACCTGGTCAGGTTCCACAGCGCGATCGACGGCTGATTGCCGAATGCATAGCGCTTCTGCGCGTCGATCGAACTGAAGGCCGCGCCCGGGTCGAACGCGTCGATGAACGCGCAGGGCCCATAGTCGATCGTCTCGCCCGAGAGCGTCATGTTGTCGGTGTTCATCACGCCGTGCACGAACCCGACGAGCACCCACTGGGCGACCAGCTGCGCCTGCACCGCGATCACGTGATCGAGCAGCGCGACCGCGGGCACCGCGGCGGGTGCGACGCCGCCAGGCGCAAGCTTGGGCGCGTGGCGTTCGAGGGCGTACTCGACAAGCCGCGACAGCAGTTCGCGATCGTCGAGCGCGCGCGCGAACTGCACGCTTCCGACGCGCAGGTGACTGCTCGCCACCCGCGCCAGCACCGCCCCCTCGAGCAGTTCGCCATCGCGGGCGAGGCGGCGACCCGTAGCGACCACCCCGAGCGCACGGGTGGTGGGCACGCCGAGGGCGTGCATCGCCTCGCCCATCAGGTGCTCGCGCAGCATCGGCCCGACTGCGGCGAAGCCGTCGACACGGGAGAACGGCGTGCGCCCCGATCCCTTGAGATGCAGATCTCGCAGCGCACCGGAGGGATCACGCACTTCACCGAGCAGCAACGCGCGACCATCGCCGAGCCGTGGCGAATACGCCCCGAACTGATGCCCGGCGTAGGCCTGAGCGACCGGCTCGGCGCCCGCCGGCAGCGCATTGCCGAGCAGCAGGCGCACGCGCGCGTCGCCCACGAGCCGCTCACCGTCGATGCCGAGCGACGCCGCGAGCGCATCGTTCCAGACCAGCAGGCGCGGCGCATCCGGTCGCAGCGCTCGCCAGGGCGCGGAGAGTTCGGGCAACCGGCTGGCGAAGTCGTGCTCGAGCACGATGCCGGTGTCAGCAGACAGCACCTCGACGGGTTCGCCAGGCGCCCCGGCTGCAATCGCCGCTGCCGCCGCGGCCTCGGCTTCGGCGGGGGTGGTGCGTCGGCGCGGTTCAGACATGCGGCGAGTCTACGCTCGCCCGCTCCGGCGACCCGGGGGTGCGCACCTGCGACGACACACGGCGACACACGAGTGTCGACACTCGGGCGAACGCCGAAGGCCGTCCGACTTCACATCGCCCGCTCCGAGCGGCTATATTATTGCTAGCCAAGCTAGATACTTTCTTCGAGAGATAGTAGAGAAATGTCTCAACATGACACGCAATCGGCTGCCGCCCACCGCGGCGCCGGTGCCACTCCCCCACGCGCAGGTCGCCGATGGCTCCGCGTCCTGGTGCCCGCGCTCCTGATCATCGTGTGGTTCGCCGGAGCCGGGGCCGGTGGGCCGCTGTTCGGCAAGGTCGACGAGGTCTCATCGAACGACCAGACGACCTATCTGCCCGAGTCGGCCGACGCGACAGCGGTACGTGAGGTGCAGGCCGACTTCCTCGGCGACGACGCGATTCCCGCCATCGTCGTCTTCTCGTCGGCAGACGGCGCGAAGCTCACCGAGAGCCAACTGGGCGGCATCGACACCGCCGTTTCCGACGCGGCGAAACTCGACGGCGTGCTCGACGAGACCTCCCCGGCGATTCCCTCTGAAGACGGCCAGGCCGTGCAGGTCTTCGTGCCGATCGACGCGAACGCCGAGATCAAAGATGTCGTCGCCGAACTCGGCGACACCCTGCGCGATGACGCCCCCGCTGGTGTCGACGCGCATGTGACCGGCCCCGCCGGCTTCACCGCAGACCTCGCCGCGGGCTTCGCCGGCATCGACGGCATCCTGCTGCTCGTCGCCCTGCTCGCGGTACTCGTCATCTTGGTGATCGTCTACCGTTCGCTCCTGCTCCCCCTGGTCGTGCTCAGCACCAGCCTGTTCGCGCTGTGCGTCGCACTGTTCGTCATCTGGCATCTGGCCGACGCCGGCGTGCTGCTGCTCAGCGGGCAGACGCAGGGCATCCTGTTCATCCTCGTCATCGGCGCCGCGACCGACTACTCGCTGCTGCTCGTCGCGCGGTTCCGTGAAGAGTTGCGAGTGGCGCAGGATCGCGGGGCCGCCATCATCGCCGCCATCAAGGGCTCGATCGAGCCGATCGCTGCCTCCGGCGGCACCGTCATCGTGGGCCTCCTCTGCCTGCTGCTCAGCGACCTCAAGTCGAACAGCACGCTCGGCCCGGTGGCCGCGATCGGCATCGTATTCGCGATGCTGTCGGCGCTCACCCTGCTGCCCGCGCTCCTCTTCGCGTTCGGCCGCGCGGCATACTGGCCGCGTCGCCCGAAGTTCGAGCCAGAAGTCGTCGCAGCCGAGAACGGCATGCCCACTCGCGGCATGTGGAAGCGCCTGGCCGGGGTGATCCGGCGCCACCCCCGCCCCATCTGGATCGTGACCGCGCTCGTGCTCGCCGTCGGCGCCGTCGGCGCCACGCAGTTGCAAGCGACCGGCATTCCCCAGTCCGACCTCGTGCTCGGCCAGTCAGAGGCCCGCGACGGCCAGGCGATTCTCGGCGAGCACTTCCCGGGCGGCTCGGGCAGTCCGGCCTATGTGCTGGTCGCGCAGGATCGCCTGCAGCAGACCACTGACACCCTCCTGGCGCATGACGGCATCGACAGCGTCGCCGTCACCGCAGCCGACTCGCCGAGCGGTACCGCCTCGGTCACGGCCGATGGCATCCAGGCGTTCGGCCCGCCCGGCACCCCCGCTCCCGAGCCGACCGTCAGCGACGGCAAGGTGCTGCTGCAGGCGACCCTCTCCGACGCGGCCGACTCCGACGCCGCGGCCGAGACGATCACCAGTCTGCGCAGCGAGCTCGAGGGCACCGGCGCGCTCGTCGGCGGCGTCACGGCGACCTCAGTCGACACGAATCAGGCGTCGATCCACGACCGCAATCTCATCATTCCGCTCGTACTCGTGGTGATCCTCGTGATCCTGATGCTGCTGCTGCGTTCGGTGCTCGCTCCGATCCTGCTCATTCTGACGACGGTGCTCTCGTTCGGCACCGCGCTCGGTGTCGCTGCACTCGTCTTCAATCACGTGTTCGACTTCCCCGGTGCCGACCCCGCCGTGCCGCTCTACGGCTTCGTCTTCCTGGTCGCACTGGGCATTGATTACAACATCTTCTTGATGACGCGGGTGCGCGAGGAGACGAAGCGGCACGGCACGCCTGAGGGGGTGCTGCGCGGGCTCACCATCACCGGCGGCGTTATCACCTCGGCGGGTCTCGTGCTCGCGGCGACGTTCGCGGCGCTCGGCGTGATTCCGATTCTGTTCCTCGCCCAGATCGCCTTCATCGTGGCCTTCGGCGTGCTGCTCGACACCTTCATTGTGCGATCGCTGCTGGTGCCGGCACTCGCCACCGACATCGGGCGCTCGATCTGGTGGCCGTCGAAGCTCTGGCGCGATGAGCGCCGCACCCCCGAGCACCGGCCGGAGCACGCCGGTGCCGTCGAGGGGCGCCACGACGATCACACGGCCGAACCGCACCCGGCGCACGCGAGCGCAACGGACTCCGCGCCGGTCGACCCGCCGCGCTGAGAAATCGCCCGGCCCCTGCGCACGAACCGCGTGGGGGCTGGCGCGATCGCCCGCAAGGGTGAACCCTGGAACCACATCGAACGATCGGGGCGGCACATGTCAGTCGGAGCAGCAGACGCGCACGAATCGGGCACCTCGGGTGCCGGATCGCCCACCCCCGGGCGCGTAGTCATCGCCGGCGCTTCCGGGCTGATCGGCGAGGCCCTCACCCGCTCGCTCCGCGGTGACGGCGTGCACGTTACCCATCTCGTGCGCCGGGCTCCCGAATCCGAGCACGAGGTGCGTTGGGATCCGGGCACTGCTCCGCTCGACCCCGCTGTGCTCGCGGGCGCTCGCGCCGTGGTCTGTCTCAATGGCGCGAGCATCGGCAAGCTCCCCTGGACGCGCGAGTACCGCGAGACGCTGCGCACGTCGCGTCTCGACCCCACCCGCACCATCGCGGACGCGGTGCGCGCGCTCGGCGCCGATGCACCCGCCCTCGTCAACGCCTCGGCCGTCGGCTTCTACGGGAGTCGCCCGGGCGAGCGACTCGACGAATCGAGTTCGGCGGGCGGCACCTTTCTCGCGGAGCTCTGCGTCGAGTGGGAGCGCGCGGCGCTCAGCGCTGGGCCTGACGCCCGCGTCGTGTTGCTGCGCACGGCGCCGCTCATCGACCGCGGCGGCGTGCTGAAGCCGCTGATCCTGCTCACCCGCTTCGGCCTGAGCGGGCCGCTCGGAGGCGGCCGGCAGGTCTGGCCCTGGATCACGCTCGAAGACGAAGTCCGTGCGATCCGGCACGTCATCGACGCCGATATCAGCGGCCCGGTGAACCTTACGGGCCCCACTCCCGCCACCGCGAACGATACCGGGCGGGCGCTCGCACGTGTGCTGCGGCGACCGTTCCTCATTCCGGCGCCCGCCTGGGCGCTGCGTCTCGCGCTCGGTACCGACGCCGCAGATTCACTGCTGCTCAGCGACGCGCGGGTCGCACCGACAGCGCTCGAGGAGTCGGGATTCACGTTCACACACCGCACGGTCGAGGAGGCCGTCGACGCGGCGCTCGCCGGTTAACTGGCTCCGGCCGCACACCGGCACGCCGGGCTTCAGGAGCGGTTCAGTGCGATGGCCTCACGCACGAGCGCGGTGAACGCGGCATCGTCGATCGCGGCATCGGAGTGGAGGTCGATGGCGCGTCGGGTGCCCGCGTCGAGGCTCGCGTTGAAGAGCCGGGTCGGGTCATCGAGCGATGCTCCCTTGGCGAAAGTCACCTTCACTTTGTCCTTGTACGTCTCGACCGTGCACACGAGCCCGTCGGCCGAGAAGGTCGGCACCCCGTCGGGGTTCGACGGCTTGCGCCACTTCACCTCTTCGGCGACACCGGGGTCGGCCTGCAGCAGAAGTTTGCGGAGGTGCGCGACGCGCGCGCTGCGCCAGTCTTCAGTCATGACGATGATGCTACTCCGCCGCACCGACATCGGAGATGGAGTGATCGACGAGGGTCGATCCCGCACCGCTCACGCGATAGCGAGACCGATCGCGAGCACGATCACGCCGACGAGGGGCACGGTCCCCTGCTTCACCGCTGCCCCGCGCTTGCCGGGCGACGAGATGAAGAGCACGAGCGCCGCAGCCAGCATCGAGCCGATTCCGGCGAAGACGAGCGCGTTGCCGGCACCGGCGTGACCCGCGGCGGCGAGGGCGACGCCCACGACCGTGACGATGGCGAGGAAGAGGTTGTAGAAGCCCTGGTTGAATGCCAGCTCTTTCGTCGCCTCGGCCTCGGTCTCGGAGACGCCGAACGTCGCGCGAGTGCGCGCGCTCGTCCAAGTCACCGATTCCATCCAGAAGATGTACACGTGCAGCAGTGCTGCAATGATGCCGAGCACCCATCCCGCCACGATCATGATCGTCGCCCTTTCGTCCGTTGCGTCGCCAGACTACCCGGCGGCCTGCGCCCCCGCGCGGTCGCCACCCGGAAGCTCACCCAACCGCCGCAGCTCACCCGCCTCGAGCTCGAGCACGGTATCGACCGAGATGCGCGAGAGGAACGCGACGTCATGGCTCACGACGAGGAGTGCGCCGCGGTAGGCATCGAGCGCTTCGGCAAGATGCTCCACGCTCTCGAGGTCGAGGTTGTTCGTCGGTTCATCGAGCACCAGCAATTGCGCGGGAGGGTCGGCGAACAGGAGCCGCGCGAGCGAGGCCCGAAAGCGCTCGCCGCCTGAGAGCGTCGACACGGGGCGATCGGCGGAGCTTCCCCGCAGCAGCAGGCGCGCGAGCCCGTTGCGAATCGTGCCCGCCGGCACCCCCGGCGCCACCGTTCGCACGTTCTCGAGCGCGCTCACACGGTCGTCGAGCGCGTCGAGGCGCTGCGGCAGGTAACCGACGCGTTCAGTCAGCAGGCGGGCCGTGGGGCGGCCGCCCTGCGCATCGTCGTCGGAGGGCGTGTCATCGCCGCGCAGCAGCCTGGCAAGCAGTGTGGACTTGCCCGACCCGTTGGCACCGATGAGCGCGACGCGCTCGGGGCCCTGCACGACGAACGACCGCTCCCCCGAGACGAACTCGATGACGCGACGCCCCTTTGCGAGCTCGGGATCGGGCAACACGAGCGAGATGTGACGGTCGTCGCGCACCCGCGCGTCGGCCGCATCGACGGCGGCCTGCGCCGAGTCGACCTTGCCGTCCATGGTGCCGCGCAGCGCTCCCGCTGAGACCTGCGCAGCATTCGCGCGCTTGCCAGCGAGAATCTTGGGCAGACTGCCCGAGAGCTGCACCTTTCGGGCTGTGCGCTCGCGTCGCGCGAGTTTCGTCTCGGTCTCGACGCGCTGCCGCTTCTCGGTTTGAAGCACCTGCTGGGCGGCCCGTGCGGCCTGCACGGCAGCGGCCTGCTCGTGGTCGCGGTGCTCGCGCCACGCACTGTAGGGGCCGCCGAACGTGGTCAGCGCGCCGTCGTAGAGCTCGGCCGTGTGCTCCATGCGCTCGAGCAGTTCGAGATCGTGGCTCACCACGATGACCGTGCCCGGCCAGTCGACGATGAACTCGCCGAGTCGGGCACGCGTCGCACGATCGAGGTTGTTGGTCGGTTCGTCGAGCAGCGTCACGGCCGCGCGGCGCAGCCTGAGCCCGGTGATCGCGATGAGCATCGACTCGCCGCCCGACACCTCGGCCACCCGGCGATCGAGATCTCGCGCCGAGAACCCGATGCGGCCGAGCGCCTCGTCGGCGCGCGATTCGATGTCCCAGTCGTCGCCGACCGCGTCGAAATGACGCACATCGACGTCGCCTGCTTCGATCGCGCGAAGCCCGGCCAGCGTGGGGGCGATCCCGAGCAACTCGGCGATGGTTGTGCCGCCGTGCAGCGTCAACGTTTGCGGCAGCGTTGCGACGTCGCCGGCGACGTCGATGACCCCCGACGCGGGGGCGAGGTCGCCGGCGATGAGCTTGAGCAGCGTCGATTTGCCGGCGCCGTTGCGGCCGATGAGACCGGTGCGGCCCTCGGGGAAGGTGCCCGAGACCTCGACGAGCGAGGGCGAACCGTCGGGCCAGGCGTGGCTGACGGCGTGCAGGGTGACGGCTGATGGAGACATGGTGACTCGATTCGTTCTGCGCTGTCGCAGAAGCCCCCGATACGCCGCGGAGCGCAGGACTCGAACGCGGGTCGTCACGGGAGGGACAGCGGCATGCGGCGTATGGCCGCGAGACAGAGGATGCGTGTGCATCACGCGACCGCACGCAATGCGTGCGATGACCGCGGAGCAGCGACTAGATTCTGTCGACCTCGATATCCATGTGCCCCAGTGTAGCGCAGCCTGCGCCGAACGCGAGCGGGCTGCGTCGACGCGGGCTAGTGCGCAGCGGCGACGCGCGCCGGCGACTGCAGCCGCACCGCGCAGGCGACACCGGCCAGCACGATCACGACGGCCCCGTACCCGAAGCTCACCGGGGCCAACCCGAAGAACTGCACGAGCAGCCCGGCGATGACCGTCGGAATGCCGAACGCGAGGTATGACACCAAGAAGATGACCGCGAACACGTCGGCCCGCTGAGCCGCAGGAATATGCGGCGAGAGCGAACTCACCACGCCGAAGAACGCGGTGCCGAACCCGGAGCCGGTGATCGCCACGGCGACGAAGTATGCCGGGAGCGACCCGATCGCGAGTGCGGCGAGCGAGAGCGCGGTGCCGATCGCGAGCGCCGCGGTGCCGTAGATCGCGATCGTGCGCGCTGATCGTCGGCGCAGGAGGAACGCCGCGATGGCGCCGCACCCGGCGAGCACCCCGACCGAGAGCCCCTGCCAGACATGCGCCTCGCCGCCGAGCTCGACGTGCACGATGCTCGCTCCGAGCGACAGGAACAGCCCGCCGGTCGCCCACCCCGCGAAGATCGCCGGGGCGCCGCGCAGGAAGTCGGCGCGCATCGACGCCGGCACGGTGAGCTGGAAGCGGAGGGATCGCAGCGCACCCGGAGTGAGCGCAGCGGTCTCGGGGATGCACCAGAACAGCACCGCGAGGGCGAGGTAGAGACCGGTCAGCGGCGCAAAGATCTCGGCCATGGCGTCGCCCGCGCCGTCAAGCGCGATGCCGGCGACGAGCGCGCCGATCCCGAGCCCCAGCATCGGTGCCACGGCATTCCAGACCGCGGCGGAGCCGGGCCTCGATGCGGGCTCGAAATCGGTGATCGCCGCGGAGACCGCCGAGAGCAGCAACCCGCTCGCCACGCCCTGCACAATGCGCCCGAGTACGAGCAGACCGACGGTGTCAGCGTGCCAGAAGATCAGGATGCTGACGGCGAGCAGCACGAGGCCGAAGCTCGCGACGGGGCGTCGACCGATGTGGTCGGAGAGCGACCCGGCAGTCAGCAGAGTGAGCAGCAGCGCGACGGCGTACACCGCGAAGATCGACGTCGTCACGACCGGCGAGAAGCCGATCGTTTCGGCCAGTACCGGGTAGAAGGGCGACGGCGCGCTGGCTCCCGCCATCATGACGGTGATGGTGAGGATCGACAGCGCGAATCCGAACCCGCGCCCGCGATTGCGTGCGTGCCCGGCGACACGAATACCCGAAGCGGCCATGCGATGACTCCCATCAGTTCGAAGTTTTTCGAACGAACGCGAGCTTAGTGGATTTTCGACAATGGTTCAACTATTCTCGAACCATGCCAGCCGCACCGCAGCTCCCGCATCCCTCACGCGATGAAATCGCACTGCACGACGTGCTCTTCGCGCTCAGCGATCCCGAACGCCTCGCGATCGCACGCCAATTGGTCTCCGGCCCCCTCGACATGGCGTCGTGCGAACTCACCGACCCGACGATGCCGAAGTCGACGAAGTCGCACCTGATGAAGGTGCTGCGCGAATCCGGGATCATTCGCAACGAGGCGAACGGCCGAGGTCGCCGACTCAGCCTGCGCACCGACGATCTCGAGTCGCGTTTCCCCGGGCTGCTCGACGCCGTGCTCGCCGCAGCAGCGACACCCGCACCGTAACGGACCGACTCATTCGCCGAGTCTGCGCTGGGCGCTAGACGAGATCGGGGTTCGCCGCCGCGAACTGCTCCGCATCGTGTTCGGACATCACCCGGATCCCCTGCACCGAGTGCGACGTCGCGGCGAGCGCTTTCACCCACGCGACGTTGATCTCCGGAGGCTTGCTCCCGAAGAAATGGAATGCGAGATCGGCCGAAGGCGACAGCCAGAGCGAGACACGGCCGCTTCCCTCTTCCGGGCGAACCGCCCAGCTCACGAAGAACGATTCCTGCTGCCGCAGCTTCTGCGCGATCGCCAGCTTCAGATGCGCGAGAACGCGATCGTCGAACGCGTACTCATTGCGTCCATGCACGAGATACCCCATGCGGGCATCCTCGCACACGTCGTCGCGCGGGTCACCTGTCGGCTCCGCGAACGCGCAAGGAATCCCACCCCAGGGTGGTACGGCCGATCACCGACGGCGACGAAGCTGAAGACATGCACACCGACACACTTCTCGCACAGCTCCCCTCCATCGTCTGCGGCATCGCCGTCATCGGATGGGTGGTGTACCGACAGACCACGTGGCGTCGACTCGAGCCCGCGCGCATCTGGCGCACACCCGCGATCCTCGCGCTCGCCGGCATCGCCAGCATCGGCTCAGGCCTGCAAGGCGGTGTCGCCGCCGACCAGGTGATGCCGATCATCTGGATCACGCTGATCACGATGGCCATCGCCGCGGTGACCGGTGTGGCCATGGGCGCCATCGCGCACTTCCGCCCGAGCGAGATCCCGCCTCGATCGCGCCCCCGCGCGACGCCGTCGGCGCTCGCCGCAGCGTTCGACACGCGCACCGGCGGCTGGGGCATCGCCCTGTGGGCCGTGGTGATCGCCGTGCGCATTCTCGTCGCGGTGATCGAGCATCGTGGCACCGGCACCGTGGGCGCCTTCTCGACGGGCGGTGCGCTGCTCACGATCGCAATGAACCGCGGCGCCCGGGCCAGTGTGCTGCTCGTCCGGGCTTCGCGCCGCACCGAGCGCGACCGCGGCGTGCGCAGCGACAACGGCCTGACGCACGCTCCAGTCGGGGGCACTGCGGTGGCTCAGACACCGGGCACCGCGGGAGAATAGGGCGTGCCCGAAACCCCCGACGACCGCCGCGCACTTGCGCAGGTGATCCTGCCGTGCTTGGTGGCGGCCGGGATGACCGTGGGCATCATCGCCAACGCCGCCGACGGCGCTGCGCTGCTCCCCTCGATCGTCGGCATCATCGCACTCGCCGCATGGGTGGTGCGCGCCCTCACCCACCGCCCCAACACCCCGTTCGACCTCGCACTCATCGCGGTCATGGTCGTGTGCGGATCGCTCTCGGCACCGGGCACCCAGTTCCTCGGTTTTGCCGGTGCCATCGCCGGCACGATGACCGCGCTCTCGCAGATCGAGCGGCCGTGGTGGCAGGGCGTCTCCGCCGTGACGGTGGCGCTCGCCATCACACTGGGGCTCGGCGCGATCGGCGTGAGCCCCTTCGAGCTGGTCATCGGCTGCACGGGCACGCTCGCGCTCACCACACTGTTCGCACTGCTGCGCCGCCAGTCTCGCACGCTCGTCCGAGCGCAGCGCCAGGCCCTCGTCGACCAGGTGGCGGCGTCGCAGGCCCGGGCCGACACCGCGGCGTCGGAGGAGCGAGCCCGCATCGCCCGCGACCTCCATGACATCCTCGCGCACACGCTCGGCGGCCTGACGCTGCAACTCGATGCCGTCGATGCCGAACTCGAGGCCGGTGCCATCGAGGCGGCGCAGGATCGCGTGCGCTCGGCGCATGCGCTCGCCGCACGCGGGCTCGACGAAGCACGCGAGGCGGTCGCATCGCTGCGCGCGGCGCCGACCGCCCTGCCGCGAGCGCTCGCCTACCTCGTCGATCAGCACCGCGAGCTCGGCGGTGCTGCCACGCTCGAGATCGCGGACCTCGGCGAGGTCTCCCCCGACGTCGCCGACGCACTGGCCGCCGCCTGCCGCGAGGCGCTCACGAACGCCCGCAGGCACGCTCCGGGCAGCGCAACGACGGTCACGGTCTCCCGAAGCGGGTCAGCGCGCGACACGAATGCCGACGCGAGTTCCGTGACTACTCCGAACCCTCAGACTGCTGATCGCCTGGTGCTGCGATCGAGCACTGCGCACGCTCCCGGAGCCCGCTCAGCGTCCGTCGGCGGCGGGCACGGCCTCACCGGAATGCGCGAACGCATTGAGCGCCTCGGCGGTTCGCTTCGCGTCGCCGATGGCGCAGCGTTCACCCTCGAGATCGAGGTTCCCGTATGACCGCGCCCATTCGAGTGCTCATCGCTGACGACCAAGACGATGTGCGCGACGGCCTGAGCACCGTGCTCTCCCTCATGCCCGACATCACCGTGGTCGGCACCGCCGCAGACGGACGCCGAGCGGTCGAACTCGCACGCGAGACACGGCCCGACATCGTGCTCATGGACCTGCGCATGCCCGTGCTCGACGGCGTCGCCGCCACGGCGCTTCTCGCGCGAGAACTCCCGGCGATCCCGGTACTCGTGCTCACGACCTACGCCGACGACGCGACCATCGCTCGAGCGCTCGCCGCGGGTGCGCGCGGGTATCTCGTGAAAGGCTCCCGCCGCGGCGACATCGCGGCGGCGATTCGCACCACCGTCGCCGGTCAGTCGACGTTCTCAGGCGAAGTCGGAGCGCTGCTCACGCGCAGCTTCGCGCCGCCGGCGCCCGTGGGCGAGCGATTCCCCGCGCTGACCCCGCGCGAGATCGACGTGCTCGCGCAGATGACCGTCGGGCGCAGCAACCCCGAGATCGCCGCGGCACTGCACCTCTCGATCGCGACCGTGAAGTCGTATATCAATACGGCATTCGCGAAGATCGGCGCGCGAGATCGAGGTCACGCCATCGCGATCTGCAACGGCACAGCGGCAGACTAACGCCACTCCGATCGATCGACGACCGGCACGGGAATCGCGCCGGTGATCACCGGCACCGCCGCCCGCTTCTCGGTGACATCGAATTCCTCGCGGTATGCGCCGACGAACAACCGCGATTGCGCGACGATGGCGCTCATCGTGTTGTAGCAGAGCAGCGTCACCGGCAGCAGAATCCACTGCACGAGCATGCCGAGCGAGCGTCGCCTCGGCACTCCGTCGGGTCGCGTGGGGGTGAGCAGCAGGGTCAGCACGATGGTGATGCACACGCCGACGAGCGCGAATCGCTGCACGCCACCGATCATGCCCGGCAGATCGGCGGCGAACTGCGCGACCGAGAACGGGGGTGCGACGAGCGCGTGCGCGAACGGCGTCGGAATCGATCCGGTCGACGCGGCAAGGGCCGGAATGCCCGCGGAGAGGGGCAATCCGAGCACCTGCGAGACGCCGTCGAGCACCGACGCGCTCGCGCCGGCCGCCTCCCGGAAGAGGATCGCGATGGGCGTGCCCACACCGCCCGACAGGCTGCCGACGATGATCGGTATCCAGGCGCCGAACGCCACCATCGGCGCGACCGTCGCCAGCGTGACGTGGGAGTCGAGCAGCGTGATGAAGCGCCAGAGCGTGCGGCCGAACGGGGCCCGGCGATCCGGAGCGACAAGCCGTGAGCCGACGAACGCGATATCGGATGCGCCGTACGCCCACCGGCACAGCTGCGTGAACTGGGCCCGCAGTGTGCGACCGAGCGTTTCTCCGAGCACCGCGTCTTGACTGATCGGTACATGGATCGCCGACACCTCGTAGGCGCCGTCGAAGTGGAAGTAGCTGCGCCAGTACTGATGACCGTCTTCGACGATGGTGCGCCGGCTCCAGAAATCCATGTCGATGAGCGCCCGCATCGGCTGGGTGTGCGACGCGAAGTTGCGCAGGGTGCCGGGGCGCACGGTCGAAATGAGGTTCCAGAGCGTGTTGCCCGCCGCGATCACTCGGGTGGGGGCAGGCGCGTGCCAGAGGTTGTTCACGAAGGTCGAGATCGGCTGATACGACCGACGGGCGCGATCGGGTGCGCACGTGAACGTGTAGCTGACGTTGTCGAAGTACTGGGGGTGCACGCGGTTGTCGCAGTCGAGCGTCGTCACCAGCACCCGCTCGGCGTCGATGCCGGCTCCCCGCAGCCAGCGCTCGAGCGCCCGACCGGCCCACGTGATGTTCGCGCCCTTGCCGGGGAACTCGTCAGGGAGGCCCGCCGGGTGCTCCACGGTGAGAAACGCACGGAACTCGTGGCCGAAGTTTCGCCGTAGTCGCTCAACCGTCGCCCGCATCGCCGGCCCACCGCGCTCCTCGTGAGCGAAAACAACGACGAGTTGCTGCCCGTCGGTCGTCGAGCGGACGAGCGAACGAATGCTCGGCTCGATCACATCGTACGGTTCGTTGTAGGCGGCGACGATGACGGCGTGCAGCAGCTCCGAGGGCAGCGGGAACGACGCGGGGTCGGCCGCGAGGTCGGCGCGGAAACGGTGATGCGCCGAGCTGAACGGCCGCGGCAGCGATGCAATCGCGGGGGCCGGTGACGTCGGCGCGATGCCGGTTCGGGCGCGCACGATCTCGGTTTCCGTGTCGCGCAGGATCGCCGACCAGTCGAGCGATTCAGCGGTCTTCAGCCGCCGAAATCCGCGAAGGGCGTCGACGCCGCCGCGCACCGCGCGCACCAGCGTCATCGCGATGAACAGCATGACGAACCCCATGCCGGCGCGCAGGTCGATGAGCGAGAGCACCACCGCGACGACGGGCACGCCGATGCTGAGCATTGCGGGCAGCATCTCGAAGAAGCGGTACTCGGGAGATCGGGCCCCACGCGGAATCTCATTTTCGGCACGGAGGCGCGACTCCGGGCGATCGGAGCCCGAGATCGCCCCGGTCTTCTGCTGCGCTGCGGCCTGAACCTCATTCACCACACCGAGTGTATGAGCGCGTGAACTGGGAATTTTCTCGTCAGCACCAACCGTTCACACCCGAGGGCTTGACATCCGGCGCCCCCTATCCGCGCCGCTTCAGCCACGAAGCCCCCTCGCGGCACAGGCGCCCTCGCCGCACGCCCCCGCGGCCTCCGAGCGTTCGTCGAGGGTTTTCGAAACGTTCACCGGCGCGATCGACGCGCCGCGACCAACGCACCGAGACCGAGCAGCGTGGTGCACCCGATCAGCGCTGCGGCGAGCGCGCCACTCGCAATGGACGCACCGGTGCCGGGAAGGGCGTCGTCGGCGCTCGACAACTCGGCGCCCTCGGGCGCCGGCGACGAAGGGCGCTCCGCAGATTCAGCGGGCGGCCGCGCTGCGTGCCCGCCCGGCGATTGTGTGTCCGTGCCCGATGTCGCGTTCGCCCCCGTCGCAGGCTCGGCCGGGGTCTCTCCGGGCCGCGGGCTCACGGGCTGGGTGCTGGTTCCCTGATCGCCATCGGCATCTCTGCCTCCGTCTCTGCCTGCCGTCGCGCCTCCGTCGCTCGACTCTGCCTTGCTGGCACCCTCATCGTCGAAGCAGGTGGACGGAATCGCGAACGACGAGCCGTTCTCCAGCGTGATCGCGGCGGGGCGCACCGTGCTGGCCGAGCTCGCGGCGCGGGCGGTCACTCCACTGTCACGGTCTCGACTCGGCGTTCCCAGCGAGCTGGGGTCCTGCGGCGCACTCGGCGTCCCCGGCGCACCGGGCTCCCCCTGCTCTCCGGGGAGCCCCCGCGGACCGGGTACGCCGACCTCGCCGGGGGTGCCGGGTTCGCCCGCGAGCCCGACTGGGCCGACCACCGTCACGGTGCACGCGGTGTCGATACCGGGGCATGCGGGTGCCCGCTGCGCCGGCGACTCGGCATGCCTCACGACAGTTACCGCGGCCGCGGCAACGGCTGCCCGCGTCGGCTCATGGTGCGTGAGCGATCGCGCCGCATCAGTATTCGGGGTTCCGGGCGGGCCCGGCGGACCGGGAACCCCGGGTTCACCCGTCGGGCCAGGAGCACCCTTGATACCCGGCTCCCCCTGCTGCCCCTGCGCTCCGGGCAACAGCACGACGCATACCTCGGCAACATCGGCGCAGTTGGGCGCAGCACCCTCGCTGCGCACCGAGAACAGAGTCGTCGCCGGTGCGACCAACGCACTGCGCACCGCGTTCGCGCTCGTCTCGGCCGAAGGGCCGCGCGGCCCAGGCTCCCCGGTGGGCCCCTGTCGACCGGGATCACCCTGCGCCCCGGGTTCGCCCGCGACTCCGGGTTCTCCGCGAGGGGCATCCGGCACGACGCACGAGGTCGGGTGCGGTGCCGCAGCGGAGGCCGGCGCAGGCGCGGCAATTCCGATGACCGCTCCGCAGCTCGCCGCAGCGATCATCATCACCGTGAGCGCACCCGAAGCAGTGCGACTCCAGCGCCATCGTGATGGCCACGCGCGCGAATCATCGTGCATTGCGAACCCCCATTCGCACGACTCGTTCCCCGTTCGACCGTATCCGGGGCCTTAGTCACGCGCAAGGCGGGCTTATATGAGGTCGGGGTTCTTCTGCGCGTAGCGTACGGCGTCGTCTTCCGAGATGACCACCAGGCCCCGGTTGGAGTGCGAGAGCGCAATGAGCACTTTTACCCATGCAGGATTCAGTTCGGGCGGGCGGCTTCCCGCAAACCGAAACGCCACGGTCGTATAGGGAGACAACCAGACCGAAACGCGTCCACTGCCTTCTTCCGCCGACTTCGTCCAGCTCACGAAAAAGCATTCCTGCTTCTTCAGCTTCTGCCCGATGACCATCTTGAGATGCGCCAGCAGGCGATCCTCGAACTCGTACTCAGTGCCCCCGTGTATCAAAAACCCCATGCCGCCCAGTGTGTCAGTCGGTCGGTTGCAAACTGCGTCTCTCGTGCCTCGCCACGCAGAGCGGTACAGAAGACGCAAGAACTCTTCGCCCCCGCACGCGAAACCGCGCCAGTATGCGGCATAACGCGCACCGAAATGCATTGCATATTCTGCTTCGTTTGACCACCCCTGCCGAGAGCTTTATTGCACTCAATACGCTCGACCACACGTGCACCTTCGCGCGTCACCGCGCAGCGCGAAAGGATCGTTCGACACCCGTGCCACCGACCGAGATTCGTCGCTTTCGCTCCACTGATGCGACCACCGTTGCGGAGACCTGGGCAGAATTCGCCCCCAGCTCGCAGCTCGTCAGCATCGACGACGATCGCAGCAAGCTCGAGTGGTTCTCCGCCGCTGCAACCGGATTCTCACTCGTGCGGTACGAGCTCTCGGCGCAGGTGGAGTCGTCAATCGCCCCCGAAGACCAGCTCTTTACGTGCAGTGTGCACTCGCCCCGCGGCGGCGCCGAGACTGATCGACGCCCACTGCCGCATGGGCGCCCCTGGGCCTCGCACGGCCGCCCCGTGCGCGCGCAATGGGAAGACTCGGCCATTGTGCACGCCATGGTCTTCGATCGCGGTCACGCGCAACGACTGGCGCGACAGATGATCGGTGACGATGCGCTCACGATCCAATTGAAAAAGCCCGAGGCCGTCGGCGACGCCGAAGCCGCGCAGTGGGAACGCACCTTCACCTATCTCACTGCGGCGGTGCTGTCGGGCGACGCCACGCTCGACCCCGAGACCGCGGTCGGTGCCGGCCTGCAACGACACGCCCTGTGGACGATTCTCACGACCTTCTCGACGACATTCACCGATTTCTGGGAGAGTGCGCCGCAGCGCACGGCGGCCCCCGATACGGTGCGCCGCGCGCTCGCCTACATCGACGCCCACGCCCAAGACGCGATCACCATCGATGATGTCGCCGCGGCCGCGCACATCTCGACGCGCGGGCTGCAGTACGCGTTTCGGCGGTCGATGGAACTCACTCCGAGCGAGTATCTGCGCCGCGCCCGCTTGGCCGGAGCCCACCACGATCTGCTCGACGCGCTCCCCAATGACTCCGTCGCGAGCATCGCACGGCGCTGGGGGTTCTCGAACGTGTCACGGTTCTCGACGGCGTACCGCATCGAGTTCGGCGTGCACCCTGGCCGCACCCTCGCAGCAGATCGCTGACGCGCCGCACACCACAACCCGTCAGGCGCTCTCGTCGGGCGTCGGGGTCTCTTCACCGGTCTCGGGATGCCGAATCAGTTCAGGATTCTCTTGTCCGTAGCGCGGATTCTTCTCTTGCCCCTCCGAGCCGTAGTCTTCGGTCGAGCCGTCGAGCACCGGGTGGTCGAGCGTCTCACCCGAGCCGAAATCGTGGACGGTACCGCCGCCGTTCGACGCTTCGTGCTCATTGGCGGGGTGGGGGTGGGGGTGTGATTCGGTCATGAGGTGCTCCTTCCCAATGGGATCTCCACGCTAGGTGCTGCGATGCGGAGGCGCCACGGGGTGACGCTCGATGCGCGAACGTGCTAGCCGGCGCGACGCGGTGCCGGTGCGGGCTCCGCGCCGAGCGCCTGCACGATCGGGCAGGGCGCGTCAGCCTCCACGCACTGCGCGTCGAGCATGCCGGTGATCGCAGCGCGCGTGCGCTCAAGAGCTGCGATGCGGTCTTCGATCTCGGCGACCTTGCTCTCCGCTGCCTGAGCGACCTCGTCGGCGGACGCCACTCCCGATCGTGCGCGCACCGATAGATCGACGAATGCCGAGAGCTCCGCCAGGGTGAAGCCGAGCTCCTGCCCGCGCCGCAGAAAGCGCACGAACACCGCGTCATCGCCGTCGTAGGCGCGGTACCCGTTGCTCGTGCGTTTCGGCTCGGCGAGCACACCGCTGCGCTCATAGAACCGGATCGTGGACACCTTGACACCCGCGCGGCGCGCCAGCTCAGTGATCTGCATGTCTGGGACTCTACGCGGTGGCGACGCGTGCGCGGCGCCAGGCCGCGACGACGGCCCACCCCTGCACGACACCCCATGCCAGTTCGAGCACGAGCATGATCCAGATCACCGGCGATGCGCCCGCGAGCAGCGCGGCAATCATGCCCATGCTGAAGAATGCTCGGCCCAGTGTGTCGGCGGCCCCCGCGAGTAGCGATGGCCGCACGATGCGGAAGAGCGCCCAGACGGTGACGAGACCGCCCATGAGGTTCGCAAACATCACGGTGGAGGCATCCCCGGCGTTAGGCAGAGATCCACTCACGCCGAACGACGTTTGCAGCGCGGCGACCCCGGCAAAGATCAGCGGAGCTGAGAAGGGGAAGGCGAAGCCCGCGGTGACAATGAGGTCGTAAATGGCGGAAACGCGGACGATGCGGAGTGCCGTGGTGAGTGACATGCCGCAAGTGTCTTCCCTGCACCACGGTGCAATGTCAACCCGGCCTGCCCATTGATCCCGATGTCGGCGGCGGCGCGTAGCATCGCTCGTACGAGAGGAGCGTCGATTTGGGCATCCGAGAAGAACACACGCTCGCGAATGGCAGCTCGCGCTTCGACGCGGCAACCGCGGAGGAGACGCTCAGAGAGCTCGACGAGCAATATGCGAGCGGTGAGCTCACTCGGCATGCCTACTTTGTGAAGAAGCGCGCCCTCGTTCGCCTGTTCGTGAAAGCGACCACGACCCCGCGTCGTACTCGGCGCGAAACCGAGTACGACGCTGAGCAGGCCGCTCGCGCGGCGTCACCTGACGCCGACTGACCGGCGACCGCGGGAGTTACGCGCGACGGTACTGCGCCGTGATCGGGCAGTCGAAGGGGTCGCGTGCGGCGAGGCCGACGCGGTTCAAGTAGTCGATGACAATGGCGTACGAGCGCCACAGCGAGGTCTCGGTGTACGGAACGTCGAGCGTGCGGCAGTGCTCGCGCACGATCGCGCGAGCACGAGCGAGATGCGGCCGAGCCATGCTCGGGAACAGGTGATGCTCCACCTGGTAGTTCAGCCCACCCATGAGCCACGTCGCCCACCAGCCACCGCGAATGTTGCGCGACGTGCGCACCTGTTTCGAGAAGAAGTCGAGCTTCGCATCGTGCGCGATGACGGGCATGCCCTTGTGGTTCGGTGCAAAGGAGGCGCCCATGTAAACGCCGAAGACCGCCAGCTGCACCCCGACGAACGCGAATGCCATGCCGACCGGCAGCAGCAAGAACACCGGCACCAAGATCAGCGCGAAACGCGCGGCGATGATCGACAATTCCGTCCACCGCCCCGAGACTGGGCCCCGGCTGAAGAGATACTTGAAGCTGTGCAGATGCAGGTTCGCGCCCTCCAGTGTGAGCAGCGGGAAGAAGAACCACCCCTGCCGCTTCGTGATGGCGCGACGCAGGCCGCGCGCCTCAACCGCGTCTTCTTCGATGAAAGAGATCGTGTCGACCTCGATGTCGGGGTCTTTGCCCACCTTGTTGGGGTTCGCGTGGTGGCGGGTGTGCTTCGAATCCCACCACGAATAGCTCATGCCGATTGCGCCTGACAACCAGCGGGCGAGTCGATCGTTCGCGGGCCCGGTGGAGAGGATCTGACGGTGGGCTGCCTCGTGGGCGAGAAACGCCGTCTGCGTGAAGATGATGCCGAGCGCACCGGCGATGAGCAGCTGGAACCAGCTGTCGCCGAGCAAGATGAATCCGGTAACGGCACCGCCGAAGGCGAGCACGATCGCCGAGCCGACCAGCGAGTAGAACCACGGCGCCCGCCGCAGCAGCCCCGACTCGCGCACCACCTGCGACACGCTCGTGTAGGCCTTGGCGATCGGCGGGAAGTCAGCGGTACCCGAGCGCGTCGGTCGCAACGGGCCAAGGCCTTCGAGGGTACGCGTGAGTTCAGCCGCCATGATCAGCACCGATTCCGTTCCGAGCCGATTCGCATCGACTCTGGTCAGCCATGGGCGGGTGCCGATCGCTACGCCCACGCTAGCGGTCGGGCCATGCACGAACCTGCATCGACGGCGCTGCCGGGCGCATGCTCAGCCGTTTGACTCCTCGCACTCAGGTTCGCCCCACTTCACGACGCCGAATTCACTGCATCGTCGCGGGTGCGCTCGAGCAATTCACGGAGCACATCTCGGTCGATTGGTGCGAGCCGAGTGAGGTACAGGCACGCCACACTGGCGCGATGGGGGCCGAGGCGTTCGAGCAGGTCGGGCCAGCGCTCGGCAAACCCCGAGGTGAGGTAGATGGTGTGCTTCGATGCGCCGGGGGCGAATGCGAGCACCGGCATGCGACCGGAGTGGCCCGTGTCATAGGTGTACCCGATCTCACCGAACCCGATGATGCGGCCGGCCCACACCACGGGCTGCTCTCCGCTCACGGCACGGTGCAGTTCGAGGAGTTCGTCGACCTCCGCGCGCCGCGGTCCGCTCGCCTTCGCGAGCACCTCGTCGACGGGAGCATCGGAGGGCGACATTGCCGGTTCTTTCGGTGCTTTCGGTGTCATGGTGCACTCCTTCGCGTGTAATTGGGGTGGGTGAGATTCGGCTGTGGGCGTCTCAGCGCGCGAACAGCCTCATGGTGCTCGGTCGAGCAGACGGGCGATGGCCGGGAGGTCATCAGCGTGGGGTTCGAGCTCCCGCAGGGTTGCGGCATCAGGGATCCGATACACGCCGAGTGCGTTGACTTCCAGCGTCCGCTCACCGGAGCTCGCGTCTCGCAGTGCCGATTTGCGATCCAGCGCCGCATGCCGGGCCGCCTCTGCCTCGCGCGCAGCAAGCGGGGTGACCGTGAAGAATGACCGTACCTGCGGCGCGGCGACGTCGAGACGCAGGTACTCGGTCAGCGGAGCGTCGTACGCGGTATCCGACCAGTCGATGCTGTCCACGTCGCCACCGTGCTGCTCGATGCGACGTTCGAGCGACGGGGCGACGTCGGCGCAGAACGACCGGTCGACTTCGGCGCGCTGGGTACGAGCCGCGTCGATCTCCGCCTGCAGTCGTGCTCGCCGGAAGTCGGGCAGCACGGGAGGTTCAGCCGTGACGATGGACTCGAGATTCTGGAATCGCTGGTCGATATCGCCGGCCCCGAGACAGATGCGCGCGAAGACCACATCGCGCGAAGACTCGGTGGCCGCGTTCTCGCGATCGAGTGCGAGCGTGCGGTCGACCGCATCGTGGTACGCGCTCACCCGCGCCCCCTGCACGGCCGTCGCTCCCACCGCGAAGATGGCCAGGGCCGCGACCGCGACGATCGACCAGCGGGTCGCGCGTCCGCGCCCCGGCTGCGCACCGCCAGGGGCTTGACCCGGGGCTACTGGCCGATCGAGCGACACCCAGAAAACGACCGCGGCCCCGCACACGACGGCAGCGCTCAACAGCGTCGCCAGAAACGCGATGCCGCTGAGCCCGGCGTAGACGATCACGATCGGGATCGCCACCGCGACCGCGATCCCCGACGCGATCGCCCAGGTGCGCTGATAGCGACTCCGCACCTCGCCCGACGGGTTCGCCGCGATGACGCGAATGGAATCCCGCACCGCGATGACCACGGTGATGAGCACGAGGATCGGCGCGGCGACCAGCCACACGAACATGACGATGCCCAAGACCGCGAGCCCGGCCCCGAGCGAGAGTTCGACATCGACCCCGGTCGCGGCGAGTCCCAGCACGAGCACGAGCGGTCCACCGACGACGATCAGGGTCACCGCGATCCACGTGAACGCTCGATTCGTTGAGGGGCGCACCCGCACTCCTCTCGACTGTGGCCTCAGGGTCAGCGTACTCGGCATCGGCACTCGCGTACCCTGGTTCTCCCCCGCAAGGGGGATGTGCGCAGGCATCCTGGCACGTAGGTTCGCCCTATGAGCACGCAACGACCGACACCGCCGGAGCAGCGCGAGCCGTCTGACGACGACCCCAGTGCTGGCCCGAACCGCCGGCTCGCCTACGGGCTCGTGTTCGGCGCGCTGGCGGGCGTCGTCATCGGCGTGCTCACCGACAACATCGGGCTCTGGATCACCATGGGGCTCTCGCTGGGCATCTGCTTCGGGGTGGCGTTCTCGAACCCGAGCAAATAGTCACCCGCCGTTACGCACCTGATCGTAGGCGGCGAGCGCCCGTGCGCGCGTCGCGCGGAGGTCGACGATCTCGGGGTACATCACACTGTCTGACGCCCAGAGATTCACGTAGTGCCCATCGGGGTCGAACTTCTTCTGCTGTGTCGCCGGGTTGAAGATGCGGAAGTAGGGGGCCGCGTCGGCTCCGCACCCCGCGACCCACTGCCAGTTGAACGGGTTGCTGGCCTCATCGGCGTCGACGAGGGTGTCCCAGAACCACGCCTCACCGATCCGCCAGTCCGTGAGCAGATTCTTGGTGAGAAACGACGCCGTCACCATGCGCACCCGGTTGTGCATGTATCCGGTGTGCCACAGCTCGCGCATACCTGCGTCGACGAGACCGTAGCCGGTTGTGCCCATTTGCCAGGCCTGGAGCTGTTCATGGTCGGGCTCCTTCCACGGGAAGTCGTCGAACTGTGCGTTCAGGCCGTGCAGGTGCAGCGGGGGGGTTGTGGAAGGTCGTGTGCCAGGCGAACTCGCGCCAACCGAGCTCTGACAAAAATGTGCCCACGTCTTTGCCCGATTCGAGCGCCCGGTGCCAGATGGTGCGCGGGCTGATCTCGCCCCACCGGAGGTACGGCGAGAGCCCCGAGGTGACGTCTTCGGACGGGAAGTCGCGCTGCGTCGCGTACTCGCTTGTGGGGCCGTCCAAAAACTTGGTGAGGCGCAGCGATGCCGCACGCTCGCCCGGGGTCCACGTCTCGGCGATCCCGCCCGACCAATCGGGAGTCGTCGGCAGCAGGCCCCAGTCGTCGAGTGCGTCCGATGCCGGGGGCTCGGCGACGCCGCGCAGCGCGCGCGGGCGCGGCAGCGGTGCGGGCGGCGCCGGCATCCCCAGGCACGCGCGCCAGAACGGCGAGTACACGCGGTAGTGCCCGCCGGTCTGGGTCTCGATCGTCCACGGCTCGAACAGCAGCCCACCCGGGTACGAGTGCGCGTCGACTCCGTCCGCGCGCAGCTGCTCCTTGATGCGGGCATCGATGTGCCGCTCGGAGCCGTAGCGGCGATTCCAGGCCACGCGATCCGCCCCTGCTTCGCACACCACGGCCGGCACGATCTCTTCCGCGCGGCCGCGCCGCAACACCAGCGGCACACCGTGTTGCTCGAGTGACGCCTGCAGCCGGGTCAGCGAATGGTGCAGCCACCACTTCGTCGCGCCACCGAGGGCGCGCGTCTCATCCGACTCTTCGTCGAGCACGAACAGCGCGACCACGCCCTCCGGGTCATCGGCGAGCGCGCTGAGTGCCGCGTGGTCGGCGAGGCGCAAATCATCTCGGAACCAGATCAGAGCCGTCATGCGTCAATCGTAGGGTTCGGGCGACCGCTGCCGCTCGGGGTTGCGCTGATGCCGTCGAGGTCATGCGCGCCTCTCGGGCCGACCCGCCAGCGGGGTTGCTCACTCCCCGGCATACCAGGAATGCTGGAGATATCGCGTTTCAATCGTTCGAGGGGAAATCCATGGCGCAGCAGTCGCAGCCCTTCCCCGTTCCTTTCGTACGCAGGCCACGAGACTGGGCTTTTGCAGCCGCTGCAGTGATCGCCGCCGTCTGGCTTCTGGTCTGGGCGTTCGGGGCGTTCGGCGGCCCCGCAGATTCCTCATCGGCGCAGCGCGACCTCGTGCTCGAGGCGCAGACGGCCTCCGCCGAATCGGTGAGCGTGCGATACATCGTCGGCGATGACGACGTCACCGAAACGGCCGAGCGCGTGTTCACCGAGGAGCGCCGCTCCGATGTCGACCATGTGCAGCTGATCGTGCAGCTGCCCGCTTTGGCGATCGACAACCGCACCGTGTCGTGCCGTGTGTCGGTCGACGGCTCCGTCGTCATCGAGCGGTCGAGTGACACCGGATTCGTCGACTGCACCACCGAGATCGGTGGCGCGGCAGCCGAGTAGTCGTGCGAGCTACACCGTGGTCAACGCGACACGTTCGACGGTGTCGTCCAGAAACCCCTGCGTGAACCGCTCGGCATCCTCCGCGACGAGCGAGCGGCAGAGCTCCGCGACGAGATGGTCGCTGCCGGCGGGCAGCGCATTGATTCCCACCGCGGCCGGGCCCGCGCTGATAAATGCGGCTTGGTTGAGGAAGTGCACGCGGTGCGCCCAGCTCTCGGCTTCGGGTGTTCGGGGAGTCGCGGTCATTCCTCGAGCGAGGTAAGGGTACCGGCTGAGCCGCGCATCAGCCGGATCGCTGCCGAGGTCGGCGCGATCCGCCCAGGTCGCGATGCCGTCGCGCAGCGACGCGAGCCACGGCACGCGGGTCAGGTCGACGGTGAAGCCGGTGCCGGCGATCAGCAGGTCGAACTCCTCTTCAGCGCCGCTCGACAGGGTGACGACGGCGCGGCCTCCGCGCTCGTGCACCGACGCCCAAGCAGACCCGAAGCGCAGGTCGAAGGTATCGAAGTCGGTGCAGCGCGCCACGGAGTGCTGCGGCGGCGGTACCGAGAGCGACAGGGTGCGACGCCCGATCGCGATACGGTCGGCATCGGGCAGCGCGTCGAAATGACGAAAGATGCCGCGATTCTCGAGCGACCGCAGGCCATTGACCGTGGGCAGGTGATCGCGGCGCACGAACTGCGTGACTTGCGCGCCGGCTTCGAGGGCGGTCGCAGCGTTGTCGAAGGCGCTCGCCCCCGCGCCGAGCACCGCCACGCGGGCGCCGCTCAGCCGGTCGAGCGGCAGATCGTGCGACGAGTGGCGCCAGAGCTCCGGCGAGAGCGTGCGCGTCCACTCGGGCAGCACCGGGCCACCGATACCGTCGGTGCCGGTGCAAACCACGACGCGGCGAGCGGTGACCGACGACCGTGTGCCCCCATCGTCGAGGTGCACCGCCAGACCGCTCGCAGTCGGCACGACGTCGGTGACTTCGGTTCCACTGCGCACGGTGAGATCGAAGACGCGAGTGATCCAGCGCAGGTAGGCCATCCAGAGCTCACGCGGAATGAGGTCGAGATGATCCCACTCGGGTTCGCCGTACTGCGCGCGATACCAGCTATGGAAAGTCGCCGAGGGAATGCCGGTGTCGGGTCCGTGCAGTTCTTTCGCGGTGCGCAGTGTGCGCATCCGCGCCCACGTCGCCCACGGACCTTCGAACCCCTCGGGAGCGCGGTCGACCAGCACCACGCGCTCCACACCCTCGCGGCGCAGCTTCGCCGCGGTGGTGAGCCCGGCCTGACCGGCCCCGATGATCACGACGTCGACGTCGTCGGCCACGAACAGTGACGCATCGTCGGCTGCGCGCGCGGCGTGCACCGCATGCGCCCCCATGTCGCGACTCACGTCGGCCGCGTGCTGCGTCGCCGCACGCGTCCACGTGGTCGACGGATACGCCACCATTGCGGCGTCATCCGCGACCACGCGTTCGAGGCGGGCGAGGCCGTCGAGGCCGGTCATCGCGACGTCAGCCCTGCTGCGCGGCGAGCGCCTCGGCCGTGACGTCAGAGGTGATGACGGTGGTGAGATCCGGCACACCCGTGATGAGGCCCGAATCATGCTGCAGCTCACCGACTCGGTTCATCCAGTCGATGTCGGTGTCCGAGGGCACCGTCACTTCGTAGTGGCGACGGTCGATGGTGATCTCGGCCGCCTCCTTCGTCATGCCCGTCGCCTCGGCCATGTAGTCACGCGCCTCGTCGGGATTCGCGTTGATCCAGTCGGTGGAGGCGATGTAGCCCTCGATGAACGCCTTGATCGATTCGGGGTGCTCATCGAGGTACTTCTGGGTCGTCTGCATGACGATTGGGTTCAGGAAGAAGTCGTCGCCCGTGACGATCGGCTTCGCGAGATCCTGCAGCTCCGCCTGAGCGAAGAACGGATCCCAGGTGTACCAGGCGTCGATCGCGCCCGAGGTCAGCGCCGCGAGCCCACCGTCGTTGGGCACCTGAATGTAATTGATGAAGTCAGGATCGCGTCCGTCCTTCTCCAGCATCAGCGACAGGAACGGCGGCAGCGTCGCCTGGAACCCGCCGACCGTCTTGCCCTTCAGGTCGTCGACGCTCGCGATGTCCGAGCCCGGCTTGACGAGCACCGCGTGGGTTTCGGGGCTCGCCTCGGTGAGCGCGAGGATGCGCACGTCGCCGGTGAGCAGCACACCCGGGTCGTAGCCGCCGATCACGATGTCGGTGTGGCCGCCGGTGAGCGCCTGCACCCCGTCAGGGCCCGAAGCGACGTAATCGATCTGCATGCCCGAAGCGTCTGCGCCGAACGCATCGTCGAAGAGGCCCTGCTTCAGGCCTGACGGCAGCGTGGGGTACGAAGCGACGGTCGAGACACGCGGCAAATCGACCGAGCTCGCGTCATCGCCCGAGGCGTTGCTGCCGGATGCTGCGCCGGCGCAGCCCGAAAGCAGGGTGGCAAGCGCTGCGGCTGCGGCGAGCATACCGAAGCGCATGCGTGAGGAGGTCTGCATCAGTGGTTCCTTCGAACTGGGGTGGTGGGTCTGGGGGAGGTTCAGTGCACGAGGTCGAACTGCGCGAGCAGACCGGCACGGTAGGCACCGAACTCGGCATTCGCCCGCACCCGAGGGTGCGGCAGGTCGATCTGTTCGATGTGCTGCACGCGGCCGGGGCGAGGCGCCATGACGACCACGCGATCCGCGAGCACCACGGCCTCTTCGATGTCGTGCGTCACGAGCACCGCGGTGGTGTTCTGCGTGCGCCACACTTCGCGCAGCGCCTCCTGCATCTCGACGCGCGTGAACGCATCGAGCGCCCCGAACGGCTCGTCGAGCAGCAGCACCTCGGGGCGAGGTGCGAGGGCGCGAGCGATCGCGGTGCGCTGCGCCATACCGCCCGAGAGCTGATGCGGGTAGGCGTCGGCGAAGGCTTCGAGGTGCATGAGCGCGAGCAATTCATCAGCGCGCGCATTCTTGGCCTCGCGGCCCTCGGTGACGCCGAACAGGATGTTGTCGCGCACGTTGAGCCACGGCAGCAGCCGGTGCTCTTGGAAGACGACGCCGCACTCCACGCTGGGGGCCACGACGCGTCGCTCCCCCACATGGATTGCGCCCGTGAACCCGGTATCGAGCCCCGCGATGCCGCGCAGCAGGGTCGACTTGCCGCAGCCGGAGGGCCCGACGAGTGCGACGAACTCCCCCGCATCGACGGTGAAGTCGACGTCCGAGAGCGCGACGACGTCGCTGCTCGTGCCTGCGAACACGCGCGATACGTGCTCGATGCGCAGTTGCTTGCTCATGCGTTCATGTCTTTCTCGATGTTGTCGCGCCAGCCGAGTAGACGACGCTCGAGCAGCCGCACGAGCGAGTCGACGATCTTGCCGACCGCGGCGAAGACGATCAGCGCGGCGAGCACGATGTCCACGCGCACGTACTCGCGACCGGTCTGCATCCAGTAGCCGATGCCGGTGTTCGCGCCCGTGAGCTCGGCGATGACCAGTGCGAGCCAGGCGATCCCGAGCCCGAGCCGCACGCCCTGGAGGATGCTCGGCATCGCCCCCGGGATGATGATGCGGCGCAGGGTCTGCCACGTGGAGAGTTCGTAGACTCGGCCGACTTCGAGCAGTTTGCGGTCGATGCTGCGGATGCCCGCGAAGACCTGGATGTACATCTGGAAGAAGGTCGCGACGGCGATGAGGATCACCTTCGGCGGCTCGCCCAGGCCGAACCAGAGAATGAACAGCGGCACCAGGCCCATGATCGGCACGGTACGGAGCATCTGGAATGACGGATCGAGCAGCCGCTCCGATACCTTCGACAGCCCGGTCAGCGCACCGGCGGCGAGGCCCAGCGCACCGCCGATCGCGAAACCGAGCAGCCAGCGGCCGACACTCGCGCTGAGGTTGGTGACGAAAGATCCGTCGAGCACCGCGCTCCAGAAGGCCTTGGCGACCTCGACCGGAGACGAGAACAGCACCGGGTTGATCCACTGGAACTGGTAGGCCGCGAACCAGACGAGCACGATGGCGACCGGCAGGATCCAGCCGATCGGGAAGCGCTTGCGGGTTCTGGCGCGTGCGCGCGCCTCGGGTGCACGCGATTCGGGCGTCGTCGGAGCGTCGCCCCGAACCGGCTGCCGAAGGTCGCTCGCCGGGCGCGAAACGTCCAGGCTCTCCGCCGTCATCTGCCCTGCCTTGCATTCTGAGCGACCGAGACTCGGGCGCCCGAACAGGCACCTCGCATCACCAACGCTGATCGCGAATCGCAACAAATACTTATCGTAGGGATTGCGCGGTGTCACCTTCGGCGAATGTGACGCCGCGTTACAGGCAGCCTTGATTACTGCGCACGCGACCCAATTTCACGGTCGCTCGCGAGGAGCCCGTAGACCACCGTGTCCGTCCATTCGCCCTTGCTCCACCAGTTCTGGCGCAGGTGCGCTTCTCGACGCATGCCGAGACCCTCTGCGAGTTTCGCTGAGGCGACATTGCGCGGATCCAGCTGGGCCGCGACTCGGTGCAGCTCGTACACATCGAATGCCACGTCGAGCAGCGCTGCCGCAGCTTCACGCGCGTACCCATTCCCACCGAACGCCGGATCAAGCGCCCAGCCAATCTCGGCGACACCGCGCTCGATGTCGGTGAGCCAGATCATGACATCGCCGATCGCGGTTCCGTCGAACTCAATGACCAGACCGAGCATGTGGGCGTCGCTGTCGAGACCAGTGCGCAGGATCCGCTCGGCAATCTTCGCCTGAGCGACCTCAGGCGTCCACGGCTCATCAAGCAGGTACTTTGCAACCTCCGGCTGCGAGTAGATCGCGTGGAAAGCGCCAGTATCTTCAGTGCGATACGCACGGAGCACGAGCCGGTCAGTGCTGATGGGAAGTTCGAGAGACATTGTGTTCAAGCCTAGTTCGACGCGTTTATTGCCACTCACGTGGGTCGTGCAGCCGGTGATAGAGCAGCGTGGGCAGCAACTCCGGGAGTCTCCACCTCAGTTCACACCAATACACCGGCCCATTCGAAACCTGCAGCACGCTCTCCCACGGGAAGGAGTGCGCGACACCAGGCCCCGTGGGTGACTGGATGTCCATCGTCGAAACGATGCTGGCGTACGCCTCGGGGGCGTCGGGCCGCGCATCGAAGTTTTCGTCGTACTCGCGTTTACTGAAGATGCCGCCGTACACGCGGGATCCTGCACCCCAGAGGTAGGTCACAATGATGAAGTCCGACGGCGCCCATGCGATCGCCTCAATCGTGTAGCCCTCGGAATCGTTGCCTTCGCACACGACTGCCGCGGCAAACCTGCGGGCGTAGGTTTCGAACTCCACGATCGGAGCCTAACAGCGGGTGCGCTTAAGAAGACACGCACAACCGACATATAAAAAGAACCCCCGCAAGTAGAAGCCTTGCGAGGGTTCGGAGTGGGCGTAATACTCCCACAGTGGCTCCGACCGGCATCGATCCGGTGACCTTTCGATTTTCAGCCTATTCTTAGCGGCCAAAAGATGAGCTTTTCTGGTCAATCGGCCATCTTGTTTGCTAATATGAGCCACATTCGCAAATACCGCTGGCTACAGTAAGCGGCTACAGGAGGCATCTTGCCTAGGTCAAAACAGGAATCCATCTACCAACGTGCAGATGGGATGTGGGTAGCTGTTCTCGAACTCCCCACGCGCGCAGGCAAGCGTCGCCGCAGACTTCTGTACGCCTCATCTCAGAGTGCAGTGAAGCAGAAGCTCAAAGTAGAGCGGCGCGTGCTCGAGGATCGCGGCGACTTGCCGACTTCCTCCCCCACCGTTGCATGGTGGTTCAACTACTGGATCAAGCAAGTGGCACCAGCGACCATTCGCCCGAACACGCTGGTCGGGTACGAGTCTGTGGTTCGCAATCACATCGTTCCGGCGATCGGGAAGAAGAAGCTGGCGAAGCTCACCCCGGACGATATCCGGCAAGTGCACGATCGCATCCTGTCCACCCCGAAGAAGTCTTCTGATCCTGATGGGCCGAAGCTGTCAACTAGTTACGCACTGAACGCTCACCGGGTCATGGCGCGAGCGCTCAAGATCGCCGAGCGGGAGGGCAAGCTTGGGCGGAATCCGTGCGACCTCATGGATGCCCCCAGGAAGCGGAAACCGCAGCTCGAGGTCTTGGACGTTACGGAAGCCAAGCAAGTGCTGCGAGCGGCGGCTGTAGCGCTCGATGCGCCTGGTGAATACGACCCCATGCCCATGCTCTACGCCTACTACCTGCTTACGGCAAACCGTCGCGGGGAAGCTTTGGGGCTGCAGTACGACCGGCTGTCGACGTACATTGATGTGAACGTGCAGTTGCAACGCATCCGAGATGTCGAGTCAGCGCCGGCCGATTACTCGACGCAGCATTTGTCGGGCAACTTCTATCTGGTCGAGACGAAGACTCAGGCAGGTAATCGAGTGCTGCCCCTCGTTGACCCACTGAAGTCGATGCTTGCTATCCACTCCGAGCGCGCGGGAGTGTCTCGCCATGGCCTCGTGTTCTGCCACGAAGACGGCTCCCCGATCGATCCCGACAGCGTCACCGTGGGATGGCAGCGTTGGCTCACGAGATCCGGCATCACGGATAAACACGTACGCCTGCACGATCTCCGCCACACGACCGTAGACCTGCTCTACGAAGCACACGTGCCGGAGGATCTCATTATCGAGATCGTGGGCCATTCAACGCGGATGCAGTCACGCGCCTACAAGGTGCGCCGCTCCGACCCGCGCCTGACATCCGCGATGGAAGCACTGTCCGGTCTCTTGTCGTGAATGTCGGTGGCCCGTTTTAGCCTCCCGGCATGAACAAGATCGAGCATAACGAGACCGTCACCATTTGGAAGAACGTAGCCACCGACCCCACGACCCGCGGCGAGGAAGCCCGCAAAGTGCAGGGGCTTCACCCGATGCAACCGCACATCATGATCAAGCTCTGCATCAGCCGACAATCCGCGTCGCACCTCTTCACCGCCATTGACGAGAACGGCGAAACAGATCCGGGCGTCGACATGCTCATCGTCTCCGCCACATGCTGGGACACAAACAAGCGCAAGCAGATCGACACCAACGAGACACTGTTCACGGCACACATCACGAGCCTGCTGAGCATGGAGCATTACAGTGCTTCATTCCATTACCCGATGGTTCCCGGGTCGCGCACGAGCTACCGCGTGATCCTCCTAGATGAGAACCAGAAACCGCTCGCTACTGAGCGCATGTGACAGCGCTCGCCGCAGTCACGCGCTGCGCACGTTCAAGATCTGCCACCCGTCTGGCACTTTGGATCGCACGTCAGCAAGGTCCGCGCCTTCGATCTCTTGCAGCCCGTCGCGTTTCGAGTACGTGCCGGTTGCTGTGATCGCGGTCTGCCCTTTCAGCATGGCGACGGGTGCGGAGGTGAGGTCGAACCCTTCAGGCCGATGCTGCTCCAACAACTCCTGGATCTCGGGGAGTCCTTCACCCGCCACTTCAACAGTCACGGTTTCGAGCTTGCGGATAGTGGCGATGAGCATACTGTGAGGCTACCCTCACACGTATGTTCGTCTGTATCGCGTGTGGTGGTCGTGCGGAACGCATCGATGACACCGTGCACTGCGTCAACAATGAGCGCGGGGTGGTGCGGATACTCCCAGCGCTCCCCGAACAGATGCCCTGGGAATAGGGGCGTCGATGGGGTGCGGTTTAGGTAACACTTCTATGCACAGGCGTGTAGAGAAGTGTCAGGGCTGATCTCGCTTCCTCGAACACTCAGTAACTAGGAGTGAAATCGTCCCAATACTTCGTTGTGTCGCGACTAGCCCGGAACGCAGCGTCTCCGAGGATCAATGATTTGACGCCACTAATTCGAAGCTTGGATTGGCCATACCATGTGGCGACTTCGACACATCCGGGCGTCACATCTCGCGCAAGTTCGACCGCTGGGATGAGGTCTGTATCTCGAGTAACGACGATGAATAGATCGGCCCTCTTCGCTATCGCTGCCTGCGCAAGCTGCACGGCTAGCAACACGTCGACACCCTTTTCCTCTGCCTTCGCATCGGGCCACTCTTCCGGGTACCTCAACGAGCGCGTGTGCACCTTGATTCGTGGATCGTAGCGACCCCATGCAGAATGCTGCTTCGATGCCGCTGACGCCAAACGCGGCTCCTTGCGGGGGTTTGGCATTCCACGGTACAAATTGACCGCTTGAATCGATAGGCCCTGTTGCCCCGTTTCGTTCGTACGCTTCTTCAGTACTTCGATTGCAAACTTCATCGGGTGGATCAAGCAGTCGCGCACATCATCGTCGGATCTGCAAAATGACTCGTGCGCCGAGTGGTGCAAGTTCTGGTAATCGATGAACAGCTCTACAGTCGTCACAGCACCCTCGCGTAAAAAGAAACCCCGCCAGTCCGAAAACGGAGGGCGGGGAGCAACAAACAAAACTTACCACTTGAATGTCGTTTTAAGCAATAAGAAGTTATGTTTTGCGATGTTAGCGGGTATTTAGGCGGCCTAATTTGCAGGCCGTTGTGTTGTCGATTTTGCAGTGCGGTCGTGCGGCATGGTTCGCCACATACGTAAACTGTTCGAACATACTTTCGAATGGTGGTGAATGGTGCAAAGGTCGAACCTGATTCAGATCGCGTCCGATGAATGGGTGGTGATGCGTGAGTTCGCGCAGTACCCGAAAGCGATCATCCGGGGTATGCGTGATGCGTCGGGTGAGGCGCGGTTCATTCTGTGCTCGTGGCATCCTATCCGGCACAAGCAGCACATGATGGGGCTGTTCGACACGAAAGAAGCCGCCGAGAAAGCGGTGCCGTGGCCGTCACGTAACCCGGCCGTGCCACCACGGCCGGACGGCGGCAATCAGGAAGCAATCAACGCGTACCGACGACGCTCCGGCATGGACGGCAACGGGTACCCGCCAGGATCACCAGACCGGAAACGTGCAGACGCACGACGAAAAGCCCCCACCCAGCCCGAAGGCCAGATGGGGGCTTGAAACAAAATATTGTGTTTCGTTTTGATTCGTTTTGACTCAGGCGGCGTGATCGCCGGCCGCATCTCCCGAACCGAAGTCGGAGAGATTCGTCAACGCAGTACCAAGCGCGAGCGTACCCAGCACGTCAGAGGTCTGCGAGAACGCCTGAGCGAGCTCGGGCGAGTAGATCGTGACGAAGAACGATGCGACCTGCGCGGCGACACCGATGAGGTAAATGGCGACGCGAACCGCCTTCATGTTTCGGAACATCAGAGTTCTTCCTTCCGGATAAACGGGGGCAGCGTATCTCTCGTCCACTGCCCCGACTTCAACATTTCATTCCGGTGGTCATGCAACGACTCCGTCAACAGACGGTTCTTCGCTTCCACCTTTGCGGCCCGATCAGTCCGCAAACGCCTCTCCGCAGTGGACTTATCAATCCACCGCGTGATGATGCGCCCCAACCAGAGCAGAGCAGCACCAAGCACCGTGTACAGGAGTGCGTCGAGAGAGGTAATCGGTGTCATCCGATCACCCCCGTGGCTTAAAGTCGTACCGCCAGATCATCGCCCCACGGAGCGCCAGTAAACAGGTTGCGATCGTGATGACGCCCAACTGTGTGAGGCGTGAACCCTCGGTGGTGAAGTGCAGGGTTGTCACGATGTATGCGTAGGTGGCGAGCCCCATCCCCATAGTGACCACGGCGAACCGTTCAAGCTCCCACCATTCGAGTGCGCCGGCCAACATGCCGACACTGCCTCCGAGTACGAAGAACACGCCCACGAGCAACATCGTCACTTCCCCGAACTGTCCCACGATCGACCGGGGCGGTGTTACGAGCGTCGCGAAGCCCGTGAGCACGAACACGATGTAAGCGATGCCCATGATGATGCTGATGTGCTTCGGCTCCGGGATGCGCCACCGCCTAATCTTCCGGATCATATGGTCTCCTCTCGAGCCACGCCCCGTACGAGAGCACGCCCCAGAGCAGCATGAAATCCCACCCCACGGCCGTGCCCACGAACAGGAACGGGTTCATCGCGTACGGACGGGCTGCTTGTACCACTCGGAGTAGGCCTTGAACGACTTCCGTGCAAGGAACACCGCATTGCCGTGCGACTCAGCCCAATCGTTCGCGACCTCCTGCAGCGTGGTCGTCAGCCAGTTCGCATCCGTGCCCGGGCTGTCACCCGCAAGCGCCCACTCGAGGCCAGTGCCACCCTGCCCTGCACGCTTGTCGTTACGGGTTTGGTAGTAAACAGTCGACATACTCTTTCTCCTTCGCTTAGCCGCGTGCTTCGCGCCCGCAGCAGTGTTCGTGAGAGGCGCGCTCACGCGCACCCCATTGAGGTCTTCAGACCAGAACCGGTACGACGCTGCGAACGCCGCTTCGACTTCCGCGATCGTGCGGAACCATTCGCCGCCGTACCCGTTGCGTGGCGAGCTGTAGTAGCCCGGGATTCCCTGCCCGAAGTGGTTCGGGTCACGCAGCACAACATGGCCCCAGTCGCCGTACTCGAGACGGCCGGTGATGTAGTTCGTGTACGTCCCGTAATGAGACAGCCACACGACCACGACCGCATCGTTCGGGAAGTCACGGTTGTAGTGACGGAAGCGGGTTTCGTTCGCTGCCTGCGTCGCCGACACCGGCCCACCACCCGCACCTACAACTTTCTGCGCGAGCGGCAAACAATTGCCGGCCTGTTCCTGCGCCCACCAATTCGGTGTGACGAGCTGCTTATACGCCATCAGAAACCTCCCGGAGTTCCTGCACCGCGGCGAGAATCATCGCATCCGTGATCCCCTCCGCACCCTTCGTCTCAAACGCGGTATCCCAGCCCGGAGTGATCGCCAACTTCCACATCTGTTGCGGAGCCCACGCACCCGGCTGCTCCTCCCCCAGATTCGCGGCACACGCCTGAACCCGGAGAAGAATCTTCTGCTCATTCGCGATCTGAGCTTGACCCATATAAGCCATTACTCCCCCTCACGTTCCGGGCGCATCCCACTCGCCCACATAACTGATGATCTGAGTCGTACTGATCGCCGTAGACGAAGCCGACATGTTGTGCAGCACGATGTTTCCCGTAGGCAGCGCGAGACCCTCAACGATCGAAGTCGTGGTCGTTGCCTTCACCAACAACGGCACGTTCGCGTCAGGACGGGCAGCAACCGGGAGCGACGCAACCGGGTTCTGAGAACCGCCCGGGTTCAAAAGCGCAGTGAGCTGGATAGCGCCACGCAGCATGATCCGGTTATTCGAACGCTTCCACTCCATCGTCCCCGTCGCGCCAGTGAGCGTCAGAGCCACCCACGCGGTATCGCCCTGGAACTTCGCTGTCGACTCGAACAAGACGGGGCTTCGAAGACGAATCTCGGTACCAGCTATATCGACACGAGTTTGATACGCGGTGATCGCCAACGCAGCACTAAACGGATCGTTTTGGATCGTGCCGAGTTTTCCCGCGCCGTTGTCGAGCAGTATCCCGCGCGACCCAACCGAGACGCCCTGACCGCTCTCCTTAAATACGCGGAACTCTGCTTCCCCAGTCTGAATCGTCCTTTCAATGGTGAGTGTGTCGCCTGCTGCGTCGAGTGCCTCGATAACAACATCATCGACGTACAGTGCGGCCGTCGAGGTCGGTACGCCGCGAACACCGAAAACAATCTCTCCAGTCGCAGATGCGGCAGCATCATAGAACCCGGTGATTTGTGTCCACGTGTTCGCGGCAACGATGCGCGCCGCGAAATTAGCCGTCAGGGAATCTGCGTACCTTGCGGTGATAGACACATCTCCCGCTACAGCCGAATAGACCCATGCGCTCATGCGCACGGTCTCCGTGTTCGCCGGCATGACCAGACCAGTTCGTTCCGCACGGCGCAACAACGCCCTCACCGGGGCGAGAATTGAACGAGCGCCGCTATGCTTCTGCGCCGTGGAAAGTGTGCCATCCCACGGGTTCGTGCTCTCGAACGTGTCGTTCGCAAGCGTCGAGAGAACTTTGGCTGATCGCAAGACGAACTTGCCTCCGTCAAACAGCCCACCCTCGAACGTATTGCCATAGAACTCCCCGCCGATGATTGTCGGCGAGTAGATCTGCGCGTCACCGATCGCGATCGTGCCGTTCTCACCGGGCACGAGTATCTGATCAGCGAGAACCTGCGCACGGTTCCAATCGGTGCCGTTCCACACATCGACTTGATACGGGGTACCGCCGATTTTCAGGCGCACGAGTTCGGCCCCTACTCGGAACCCGCCTTCAGGCATCGGTGGCGTGATCGCGCCGCCGTCGACCTGTCGATACCGCGCATTGCCGAGCGCTGTCTCAGTTGCCTGCGACGCATCCAAAATGGCTCTGTCCGCGTTTGCCGCAGCCAGCACAGCGGCAGCATTCGCTTCGATTCCAGACATTCGCCCGCCGTGAGCTTCGTCGTTCGCAGCAGCGGACGCTTCCCATTCGTCCCCAAGGTCTGGGTCGGCTTCCTGCGCGTCGAGCACGAAGTCCACATCAGGAGTATCCCCAGCGCTAATTACGGCATCGAAACTGTCAACCTGGTCTTCATCCAGAAACGCGATGTCCTCCGACTGAGCTTCCGTCTCGAGAGACGTATCAACCGCCCCAACGAGAACGTCATCCAACAGCACATCGTCATCGCCAACGGCGACCGTTGACCGAGCAACCTGCCCCGTGCGTGCAAGACCAGAAGTCGCCCTACGAGCAGCAACCGCAGCCGCCGCCTGATCCTGCAACACACGCTTCGCAGCGAGAGGAATCATGCGCTCACCCCCAATTTCAAATCGGCAACGTAGTCATCGACCCACTCGATCTCTTCGATGCGGTGCAGCAGACGTTGACGACCAATCCACGACACCTCACAGTCGATGAGGATCGTGTCCCCCACGTCGAATGTTCCCCGGGGCGCGTTCGGATGCCGAGCATCTACGCGCACATCAGTGACGCGCAAGGGACGCGACCGCCACGCAAGTTCGCGTTCTGCCAGGACTTTCAGAACAGACAGCTTCGTGACGTTCTTCGCATCCAAAACATGCACGCGCCGGCGTCGCCCGTCCGAGACTTCAGCGGTCGACCGGAGAGCTCTCTTACCCTCGCCAGCGCCGATAGCAAGAACGGCGTTCGCGTAGTCAGTTGCAGGGGTCTCAACCACGACCTTCTCGATGATGTTGTCACCCTCAACGAACTGCAACGCCGATTGCGTTCTCCCGACCCGCTGCTGCAACCGGATCTGCTTGAGAATCTTCGTGCGATCAGAGTTCCACCCCGACCACTCGACAAACTCCCACCCCGCCTCATCGAGACAGTTCTGAACTTCGGTGCCGCAATCTGGGGTATCCCACCAGAGGATTTTCCATGCGCCCCCATCAGCAGACTGCTTCTCTTTCGCAGCTTCCCACGCATCTTTCGCGTCTTCCGTAGGCTGCTTCAACGGCTCCTCAACAAGCTTCAACGCCTCATACTCAAGCTGAAGCGGTTCCAGCGCGAGCGTCCTGTTTGCGCGCACCACACGGAGCTGCGAGTTCTTCGCATCCAAAGGGACCTTCGCCGCCTCGATCGGAGCTTTTCGGGCGTTCACCGCCGCCGCAGCGTCCACGATTGGCTGCGCCAAAGCATCCACCGCAGCTTTAGCCGCAGCGATCTCCGCAGGTGTCGCCGGAGGGCTCTTCTGCTCCACCAACGCCTTGTACACCTCAGTCCGAGTAGACCGCTGCTTCGTCAAAGCCCGATGGGCGTCGATGAGTGGCTTTCGTGCGTCAATGAGCGCCTGATACGCAGCTTTCAACGGCTTCTGCTGCTCGAGCAGAACCTTGATCTGCGCATCGAATGGAGCCGCAGCTTTCTTGATCTGCGCCGACTTAGCTTTCCGATTGTCGGATGCAACTTTGAGCGTGGCTTTCTTCGCTTCGTATTGCGCTTTCGCCGCATCAGCTTTCACATCCGAGTCAGTGCCGCGGACAACACCTGTCATCCCAGTCACGGTCACGCCGATATTCGTACGCGTGAATCGTTGCGCGTGCGCCCACAAGTGACGAATCACATCCGCCATGTCGACAGCAATCCCCCGGTACTCGCCCTCGTACGGAAGGCCATTCAAGTAGGCGGAGAAACCCGTCCCGTCGATCTTCCATTCAGCATCAAATGAAGATCGGACGACGAGCCAAGTGCCACGAATGACACCATCTGCTTCCTCATGGATGAACGTCGCGTACTGGTCGATCAACAGGTCACCTGAAGCTGCACGCAGCCCGCCCACGTCGGGTGCGATAGTCCCGCCGAACGGTCCAGGGCCGGAGAGTCGTTTCCCCGCGCTTGAAACGTTGATGGGGAGCTCCAATTCCAGGAACTCCCCATCCGATATGCGTTCAACAATGTAGCGAAGCATCAAGCCCCCTAATTAGACCGCCGTCTCATAGAACTCGACGTCAATGACCAGCGATGAACCCGCATCCAGGATTGGTGCCGCTGCAGCGGTCCCCCCGGTTCGGTTTGCTTTCGGGAGGAACTTCTTCGATGTGCCGCGCATCGCCGCTGGAAGGGCGATGTCACAGGCGGCGAGCATCGTCGTTTTCCCCAACGTTGTGGCCCCCGGGGTTTGGTATGCCGTGTTCGGGCAATTCACCCGGTTAGGGTCACTGTTCAACCCGATCTGCACCCACGTCGCACCGTACGCGGCACCTGCGGGAAGCTTCACGCCGCCCCACGTCATGACGATGCGTGCGCGCTGCGCCCATGCTGGGATATCGATCGCGCCGACCACGTCATCAACGAATTCGGACGGCCACCAATCACCACCAGCAGGCCACGCCGAAGTGTTGGTGATCTGGCTCGAAAACCCGGAAGGTGCCGCCCAAGTTCGCAGAATTCGAACGCTTCGTGGGCTCTGGACCGTGCGCAGATCCTCAATCATTGCGCTCGTGATCGTTGCCGTCGACACCGGCCAATTGATCGCCGCCAACGTCACACCCGTCACATTCGCATACGGGCCAGTCGTGATCTGGTCGAGAGACTTCACGCCGGCCGCGACGCCCTGGATGACCGTGATCTTCGTGAACGTGCTTCCCAGGAGCCACGCGCCCGTGTAGTCAGGGTCTGCTGGGGACGGATACGTGACCGACTGCATCGCAGGGTCCGTGATCTCTACAATCACAAGATCCCGTCGAGTCCCGCCAGACCCCGTCCCCGGGACATCCGTAACCACGATCTCCTCGTTATTCACGGGGCCATAAGACTCGCGAACCGTTGTAGAGGTGTCTCGAGACTGTGCGATGCCACCACCAGGTGCGACCCGGAAACCGTTGCCCGGGACATTCAACGCCTGCACCTTCAGGTCGCCAGGACGAGAGATCCCCGACCCTTCACCCACAGACTGCTGAAACTGTCGCCGGAACAGGCGAGCCGAATGATCCGTTTTCGCAACCGCGTACGGAGGATCAACAAATGCCATCATGTGCCCCTAAAAACTTGTGTAGGCCGGCCAAACCGAAGTTCGCATCTCAGCCGTCCCTGTCGAATCAAAACCACGCAGCAGCACCGTGTAACTGCCCGGACGCAACGCCATGTCAGAAAGTCGTGCTCCTGAAGGTGACAACACCCCAGGAATCGGAGAGAGCACTTCCGGGTTGTTCTTGAACCCTGTCTGTACCCATCGAGCCCAGGGCCGCGTGTCCACGCGAATGAACTTGTCGTAAGGCAGATTCGCCCGGAACTGCAGCCGCCCAACTCCCTGCACCTCGATCTCAGGGTTCGTGACCGGCCCATGGATCTCGAAGACCGGCCACGTTGCAACGTCACCACCGACCACGACTGCAGCGTTCCGGGTCGGCCCCTCGCTCGTGAAGCGGAAAGGCTCGCGGGCAGGGAACCGGAGTCCACCGCCTGCAGCGATCGTGAATCGGATCTGTGTTTGCTCTTCGGCCCCATACCAAAGGTCATTTGCCGCGACGAACTGGAGGGTGGGCTGGGCTACGCCGTCCCAAATCCCTCCATCGTCTGGAGTGAATTCCCGGGGTCGGCCGAAGGTTGCACGGTCACCGATCATGAGCTGCGCGAGCTCACCACCTGTTGCCCGCAACGTGTCAGCAGACCACAGTCCAGCCAGTCTCCCGAGCTGAGCTTTCACGTCATACTCACGAACCGACCTCGATGCGCCCTCGCCCTGCAGCAGCAACGACAGCTCATGCGTCGGCCCCGATTTGTAATCTCGACCGAACGCGCGACCGTCACCGCGCGGCAATTCACGATCCTCAACCCGATACGACGAAACCCCACGCTGGAACCCCGTCAACGGGTAAGGGGTGCCGTCCCCGAACAGGAACGACACCCCCCGATACGTGAGCGCACCACTAGACAGCGAACTCATTCGCACTCCTAACCAACATATGAAGCCCGACGAGTCGCATCAGACAACTCACCAAACCCGCGATACACGGCACCATCTGCACGGTCATCGACATACGCGTCGAACTCGCGCCCATCAACGACGAGACGCAACCGCGACCCATCAAGGCCGCTTCCCGACTTGGAATCGAGCAAGTCATCCCACTGCGATGAGGTCAGGATCGGTTCAGGCCGACCCGACTTGTTCTCAACAAGCGACTTTCCCGGAGGCAGCCAGCCACCGTTGTCGTACAGCATCGTGTGACCGTCAGAAGCAGCGAACGGGTTGAAGGCTTTCGCCATCATCCCCGCCGCCTGCTTCGCCAGACCGGTGGCGACATCAACCCACATGCCGCCACCGGGGAACGTGGACTTGATCTGCCCGATAGCCCAGTCCACGAGCCCGTCAAGGATGGAAGCGGCACCGCCGCCCTCTCCGAGATCCTTCGCCGCGCTACCCATGAACGCTGCCGGGTTCACATGGTTCGAGTAGTTCCCAGCACCAAGGCCGGGACTCTGCACCATGTAGTGAAGGTGAGGTCCGGTCGACATACCGGTCGATCCGACGTAGCCGATAACGTTGCCAGCCTTCACCGACTGACCTGCAGACGTGCCAAACCGCGACAAGTGCGAATACCGAGTGCCAAGACCGTTGGCGTGCTGAACGTAGACCTCATTGCCGCCCATGTTCACCGAGCCAGCAAGACCCACCACACCATCCGCGGCCGCGTACACCTTCGTGCCCGCAGCAGCAGCAAGGTCGATACCGTTATGCGCCGCACCCTTATACGGTTGCGACACCGAAAACGAACCCTGCGGCAACGGATCAACCAGACCACCCGAACGGTAGCCCGGAATCGACCCATGCTGATTCATGTGATCCAACAGGCCAGGATGACGAGACTCAATCGCACGTCGACTCGAAGCACGAATCACATGCTCATCACCGTGCACGACACCGGCCACAGCGTCACGTGCCATGTTGCCGGTGTAGCCACCATCGGAGAAGCCCTTGGGGAGCGGCACCTCGGGGATCTTCATCCCCTCAGGCAGGATCTTGTTCACCGTCCCGATAAGCCCGTTGATCACCGTCTCGATGACGAACCGAACCGGCTTCTTCGCGAGATCCTGAATGCCAGCCCACGCCTTACCGATCGCGTCTCGAGCTGCCTCGAACGCTTTCTTCGGGTCTGACTGGATGACGCGCACCATGGTTTCGATGACGCCCTTGACGGTGTTCCACACCGAGGAAATCACCGACGCCACTTTGTCCCACGCCGGCTTGATGTACTGCTCGTACATGATCCGAGTCGCGAGTCCGAGGATCTCCCACTTCTGACGAATCCACTCAACAACCGGGGAGATGATGTTCACCCACACCCAGTTCAAGGCGTCACCGATCGCTGTGAACGCCGGCTGAATATACGTCGTCCACATGAGCTGTGTTGCGAGCCCGAGAATGCGCCACTTCTCTGAAATCCAATTCGCGACCGGCTGGATCACATTCGCCCACAGCCAGCTAAACGCCTTACTGATCGCATCAATAGCGGGCTTGATAGCGTTCGTCCACAGCCACGAGAACACAGCACCAAGAACCTGAATATTGATCTTGATGTAGCCGATGATCACCGAAATGATCGTGTCCCACAGCCACTTGAACACCGCACCGATCGCATCAAATACGGGCTTCAAGATGAAGTCCCAAATGCCCTGGAAGATGCCAGCCATGATTGCGAACTGAAACTGCGCCGCCTTGAACAGCGGCACGAGGATGTTGTTAAACACCCAACCGACAACCGCAGCGATTCCGTCAAAAACGGGCTTCAGGATCGAGTTCCACACGAACGAGAGAACCTGCCCGATGCCCTCGAAGACCGGCTTGAGAACGTTGTTCCACGTGTCCTGGAAGAACTGGGAAATGTTCGCCCATGCGTCTTGCAGGAAGCCCATGAAGCCGGCCCAGATCTTCTTGCCTGTTTCCGTACTCGAGAAGAAGTAGACGAGGGCTCCCACGAGCGCCATGACGAGCGTCACAATCTTCACGATTGGGTTAGCCCCAAGTACAGCGTTGAAGATTGCTTGCGCACGTCCTGCCGTAGTTGTTGCCGTCGAATACGCGACCGTTGCTGCCGTGTAAGCAGTTTGCACAACTGCGGCACCCTTAGTAACTGCAGCCCAAGCGGTAGTCGCAACCGTCCAGGCTTTCATGCCGAGTACTACTCCGCCGACTGTCAACGCGATAGCTGCGAGCCAGTCCTTGTTCTGGACTACCCACTGCCCGAAGGTGACAAAGCCCGGTATGAGCTTCTGTGCGACGAAGTCGGCCAAGGCTCGGGCAGCGAGGCCAACTCGCTCCAGGAACCCCGCGAAACCGCTCGAGGTCACGTCGGTTCCGCCATTTTCAAACGCGGCAACCATCGCTCGCACACCACCGGAAACCTCTGCGAATACCGTGATCGCCGTGTCACGCAGACCAAGGAGGAATGTGACCGGTCCGGAATCCTCTTCCCACCCAAATGCTTCACGCAGTGTCGCTGTGAAGTTCCCAGTTGCCAAAAGGTCAACGACGCCTTTGATTCCAGACAGAAAAGGTTCGACCTTCTTCGCGGCCTCATCCAACCATCCCGTGAGGCTTTGGAAGATTGGGCCGATAAGTGGGTAAACGTCTTCAAGTAGCGTCGCACCGAAGCGGCCCATTGCGGCCATCATGTTGTCGAACGAGCCGGTGGTGGTTTTACCCATCTCGTCAGCGACCGTTCCGGCTGCTGCGGTTGCTGCTGCTTGGAAGGTTTCGAAGTTGATCTTTCCGGAAGACGCAAGCTTGAAAACTTCGCCAGCGGTAACGCCCATCTGATCGGCCAGAGCCTGGTAGATCGGGATGCCCTTGTCAGCGAGCTGCGCCAGGATGTCGTTCTGGATACCGTTCGCTTGTGATGCGGCCTTCGCGAAGATGGAACCCATCTCATCGAATCCGACACCCGCCGCGGCAGCGTTATTGCCGACCGTCTTCAGTACCCCTTCGAGTTCCTTGCCCGGTTTGATGTTCGCCGCCATGAGCTGTCCGGCTGCAGTCGCAGCGTCACCGAGCCCGAACGCGGTCCCCTTAACCGCTGCGAGGCTGTTGTCCATAGCCTTCGCCACAGTGTCTGCGTCGTTACCAAGTCCACGCATTTTCGCTTGAGCGGTCTCGATCGCTTTCAAACGCCCGAAGCCCTTCACAAGAGCCGTCCCCAGAACGCCTGCGACCCCGACGCTCGCGATCTGCAACGTCTTCTTCATGCTGTCGGCTAGCTTGTTGCCGATCTGCTGGCCCGCGCCGGTAGTGTCGACAGCACCCAGCTCTTTCGCGATGTCGCGCTTGATCCCGGGGGCCTTCACAGTGAGGGCGATAAAACCGTGGGCTATCTCCGTGCCGGTCGCTGCCATTGGGTCTCCTTTGATCGGTAGAATCAGCGCATGAGCGACACAGGGCGCATTTATGCAGAAGGACACGGCGGACAGATCTCATTCGACGGTGAAGAGATCGTTGTCACGCGAAAGGGTCTGCTCGGGGCCATTGGTCACATGGGGAAAAGTTCGAAGTACGACACATCACAGGTGATCCGGGTCGAAGTTGTTGAGCCGACTGCCCTGGCAAATGGCACGATCCGGTTCGTGACACCGGAGACCTTGGCGGCTGGCACAGGGCAGGTGTTCTTCACTAGGGCCCAGAACGAGGCCATGCAGGTGCTTAGAAAATCTGTAGAGGCGCAAATCGAAAGCCGTTCTGAAGCGGATCGAGCATCTCTCGAGTTGGAGAGCGCTCAGAAAGCTGAAGCCGCAGCTCAGAAAGCTCGATCGCAAGCTATTGCGTCATACGGCGACCATCGCGTTGCCGGCGGTTACTACCACTTCAAAGCCCCAAAGAGCTTCATCGCATCGAAGAAAGACATCGAGGGGGCAGTGGCCACGTTCGAATCCGGGGCTGATCAGTCACGCCCGACGCTCACCCGCATCGGTGCGGGTGCGATCATCGCCGGACCAGCAGGTGCGATCGTCGGTGGCATGTTCCGAAAAAATAAGAAGAAGTGCTACGTCACCGTCGTGTTTACTGACGGTGACACCGCAATCCTTGAAGGCCCCGTCAAGGACGAAACTAAAATGCGACAATTCGCCGCAGCAGTCAACAAGATCGCTGCCTAAGCACGCCCTGAATCGAACGCGCGGAGTAACGTCGACTGGTCAGCATCGCTGATCCGAGTGTCAGGCACGGGCTCCACGAATGTACGAGCGGTGTAGCGGTGCGGACTTGGAACGATACGGTACTTCGGCCCTGCCGCAGCCGAAATCCTGGCTGCTCTAGCATTCACTTCGGACTGGACTTTCGGGGACCGCATGAGCTTGTTTAGCTCACGCATGTTCAGCTTGACCTTGTCAGCCATGCGGCCCTCCGATCATCCTCGTTTGCGACGGTACTTCGCAGCCATGACAGCGGCGCGGTCGCTCTTCCGCTTCTGCTCACGAATGCCCTCAGGCATCGGGCGAGGCTTCAGCTTTTTCTTCGAGTTCACCTGCGAAAGCACGTAGGTGTTCTCCCAGACCGCCTCGGTCTCAGCAGTCACCGCGAGAATGCCGCCGTACCATTCCCCGACAGCCCCTCCGCGTGGCAAGTGGGCGGCCATGTCCGATACCTCACGAATCGACTCATGGCCCGCCCACATGCTCGCGAGACTCACCCCGTAGTAGCGCCGCAGGTCAGCGGTAAGTCGGTCAGGGCAGTCTTGCAAGAGGCCGACGAGGGTTAGGAGTTTTTTGACCCAACCGCTTCCTGGGCAGCTTCGAAGAACGGTCCGAAGTGCTCGCTCATGACGCGGCCTCGCGCGTCCTTCTCACGGACAGCGTCCACGATCGCTCGGGCATCTTTCGCTTCGAGGATCTGTTCAACGACGTCGAGGAACAAGCCGTTGCGGAGGTTGCGGAGCACCTCCTGGTCTTCGAACGCATCCGCATAGATCTTGGCCGTAACGCCCTCGAACTCGAACTCGACCTGCTCATCGGCGGCGGGCTTGTGGTCTTCGGGCTTCTTGGCGCTCTTGGCACGGGTTTCCGACATGATGACTCCATTTCTAAAAGACTGTGTGACTCGAGGTGGTGAGGGTGGGGCGCGGAGTCACCACGCGCCCCACCCGGTCTCGTTACTCCGTGTAAGACGGAGCGTTGGTCAGAATGAACGAATCGCCCACGATCTCAGCCGTGAACTCATACATCGTCATATCTGAATTTGTGTGGGGCAGGTCGCCGCGCTCCGTGATCTGGATGAGTTCGCAGCACAGGAACTTCGTCACGCCGCCGTCAACGAACTTGAACACGGCCGCACGCTCGACCGTGCCGATGCCCTCGGGCAGGTCGATCTTCGCGACACCAGTGGTCACCACTGGGGCTGCGTGATCGTAGTAAAGCTCCGTCACGCCCGGGGTTTCCTCAAGCGCCTGGAACGTGATCGTCTTCTCCGTGGAAGTCACCTTCACACGAAGCGTCGCACCACCCTGCCACGCCTTGAACTTCTCCGAATCCGTCGAAACCGTCAGGCTGATGCCGTCCTCAGACAGCCAACCCAGCGACTCAAACGGGGTCTCCGGATCAGTCAGCGTGGTCGGCAGCGTCGAACCCTTCGGTGCAAGAAACACCTCAGACTCGAGATCACCATAAACGCGAACATTGTCACGATTCTTAGCCATTCTTGGCCTCCTTCACCGCCGGCAGTACCGGCTTGTCCTGCTCGACATGAGGACGAGCCTTGCCCTGCCCGATGAGGACACGAGCCTCACCCGAAGTGACCTCAGCAACCTCACCGCCCTTGTACGCGCGACCATCCGAGCCGACGTACCGGTTTGCAATAACGACCTTCGCCATCACCGCCACCTTTCAAATAGAAAAGCCACCCATCATTCGGGTGGCGTTGAACCTCGTAGTTTGAATTCGACCGTCAGTTGATACCTCGGGTCGCCCGTGTCAGGATCTGGCGATCGCGACAGCCCACCGACTTCCCGCACCCGATACACCGGATGCTCACCGAACCTCGTGACCGACATGAGGCGCTGACGCAGCAGCTTCCCCAGCGCAGCAGCTTTCGGCCACGTATCCGACGACGCGATGAACGTCACCATTGGCTGGTCCGTGAGCTGATTCGCCGTACCACCGACACGAATCACGAGCACATGTTCGGTCGGCTTCGCTTTCGGGAGGATCGTGGAAGCAGCAACCCGCACGCGCGCCTTAATCAGCGAAACGAGCTCAGCTTCGACATCAAGAAACTCGTAAGCCTCCATTAGCCCTCCACCCGCCAACGTTTTTTTGCTACGCTTAGTACATGCACAAATCCCTCCTCGAAGCTTGGGAATCACACGTCCCAGATCGGAAACCAGGCGGATGCTGGCAATGGCACGGAAGGCTAACTTCGGTCGGCTACGGGCAGTTCCGTTACGACAACAAACTCCGGAGCGCCCACCGAACTGCCTACGAGCTCCTCGTAGGCCCCATCCCCATAGGCTTTGTGATCGACCACCTGTGTCACAATTCAGATGGCTCATGTCATCGGAATTCCGAATGCCAACACCGTTCGTGTGTGAACCCGGAACACCTCGACGCCGTGAGTTACGCGACAAACCGCAGAACCGGCAAGGCAACTGAGGCAAAGCTTCGCTCGCTCCAGCAAAAGACGCACTGCCCCCGCGGCCACGAACTCACTCCGGAAAACACCTACAGCGTTTCCCGATGCAAGGAATGCCGCAGGGATCAAGACAGCACAGCCCGCCAAGCCCGCCGAGGCCCTGTCACCGAACGCTGCGAGTTTGTCTCCCACCTCGGCAACCCGTGCCAACGCCAGAACGGCCATGAAGGTCGCCACCACGGGGAAAAGCCTCGCTACCGAGTCACCCTTCAACCCGACGCAAATTGATGCGGCATCCGGGGGTGAACCGGAACGGCCCAAAGTTGTAGTTCTCCGGGTAGCCGACCACTGCGAATAGTTCCCCAGCGACCGTCACACGGTCACGGGGTCCGGCGAACGGTGTACGGGAGTACAGGTCGAGGTCACGTTTCACCCCGGTGAGCTCCGGTCGGGTTTCCTGGTCTGAACCAGGCGTGGCCCACCCATACACTGCGACGGTTTCGGGTGGCCCCCACGACTCCACCGGGTTTCCGTGCGCATCTTCCGCACCGCTCACGATGGGCTCATGGATGACCGAATGCGGTTCCGGGATGCTCGACAACCTAGCCATGTCCGTAACCACCAACCCAACTTGTCGGCACAGTGGTCACCGTGAACGCTGCCCGCTTCGCACCGCCAGTGAGCTCCCGGATCTGCTCATCCGAAAGCGTCATCGAACCCGGGTTGTTGCCACCGAAAGTCTCAGACTCCGTGAACGGGCCAGCAGTCGAATTCATCTGCCGGGTACCGCGCGGATTCTTCAACCGTTCGATGACGAGCGCGACCGTGATCTTCACGACGCGGGCCTGCGGGAGCGAACCAGATGAGAGGCGCTGAGGTACGTCGGGCACGCGTGCCACGATCGTGTCTTCAGCGTCTTCGATCAGTGCCGCAAGCTGTTCCGGGGTTGCCGGGATCTCCCCTTCAAGCAACCACCGGGCCTCAACATCTGCCGGGGTTGCCCAAGGCATTACTGGGTCTTCCGGGGGCGACCGCGCGGCTTCGTCGGTGCCGCTTCGGGTTCATCGGCCAGTGGATCGAATTCCTCCGGCACCTCGTCCCCCGCGACCTCCGCAGCAGCCTCCGTGGTTTCCTCGCCAGTCAGGTGAGCACCAACACTCACACCATCCGGCACCTCGTCCCCCGCGACCAGCACGTAGCCGTCAACGTGGACGGCACCAACAAGATCTTCACGAATCTTCGCCATCTTCACTCCCTAGATCGGGGCGAAGGTGGGGCCGGATCACGACCCCACCAACACCATCGAGTTACAGCACCTTCGCAGCGAGCGAGAGGTTCGGGTTCGTGAGCACCGGCAGGCCGATAGCCGCACCGTGCACCCACACACCGATCGGGTCGAGCGTCTTGTACGCGCCGACCACGAGACCGCCCTGCTCATCCGAGGGCAGACCGTACTCAGGCTCGGAAGCCTCGAGCGTGGTGCCCCAGAACGAGCCGCCCAGGTCAGTGCCCTCAGCGTTGTTCGGGTCCGTTGCCGCGGGCAGGAGGTACACCTTGTCGTCCGGGGTGACGCGAACATTCGCGCCACCAACCTTCACGCGACGATCGAAGATCTCGAACGCCGGCAGGCCGAACGCTTCGAGGATCGTGTTGAACGTTGCACGCGTGATGACAGTCGGTGCAGGACCGCTGCCGGCGACCAGCGCGCGAACCGCAGCCGACTTCAGGGCCGCGTTGAGCACCTTGGTCGACGTGAGGATCGTTCCGGGTTCTTCACCGTTCTCAGCGACGTAGGCTGCACGCCATGCCTCGATGTCGCGAAGCGGGTCGGCGTCGTTCGCGGACCAGAGGTTCGCGGCCGTCACGGTGAAGTCGGCGCGTCGCTGGAAGTCAGCGGTCGCGATGAATCCACCCTCGTTGATCGAGACCTTCGCGGTGTCGAGAACTCGGCCACGCTCAAGCTCGAAGCGATCCGAGACGGCGCGAGCAACCGAAGCCGCGTACTTCTCGATCGTGGGGCGCACCGACTCATCGGTGACGTTCCCGTTACGTCGGAGCTGGTCGTACTCCGAGTTGCGAAGCTTCCGGCCCAGCGGGGGAAGCTCGAGCGTCACACGCTCACCGCCCGGTGCGTCACCGATCGAGGTTTCCGCGTCGTACGCGCGGTACTCAGCGACCTCAGTCAGGCCGCCCTCGCCGCGCACGAAGCGTGCCACGATGTCGGGGACGGTACGGTTCGGAAGCCAACGCGAAAGGGAACCCTTCGCGGCTTCGAAATCTTCGAGCGTCTGACGGGCGTACCCGGTCAGCTCGGCGGGCTCAACAACATCAGTCCACAGTGCCATGTGTCAGTCCCCTTCCTTAAACGAACACGAACGAGGTCGCGTTATCGGGCGCGGTGAATGCCACCGGCAGCTTTGCCACGATCACTCGACCGTGATCGAGAAGCGGTGCAACGATGTCGCCACCGCCCGGCTTCACGGCCTGGTCGGTCAGCAGGAAGCCAACGAACTCCTGCCCCTCAGCGGCGGTGTACGGGGCAACCTTGGTGCCCTCCTTCGCGAGTGGGGTGCCTGCCGGCACGACGCCGGCGTTGACGGTCGCGGTCGAGAGCTTGGTGCGGTCAATCGTCACCGTGCGTGCGTTGTCGACGCCGTGACGCGACCCAAGCCAAGACAGCTTCGAGCCGCCGTAGCTTTCCTTAGTCAGAGTCAGATCCATGCGGATCTCCTTTCAGAGTGGGTTACTTGGAGGACCGGGCTTTTGCCCGTTCCCGTCCAGCAGCGAGAGAGTTCGTAGCTGACTGGCTGCCTGCACCTGTACCGGAGTTCGGGACGTAGTTCAGGCGTGGGCCGTTGCCGAGAGCAGCAGCGAGTTCATCGGCGTGAGCTTCGAGCGCTTCCTTCGAATCGCCGCGCAGCAGCGCAACCGGAATGCCCTTGGCTTCCGCGACCGCAGTTGCGGTCTTCGCGAGCTCAGCCTTGGCTTCGGCCTCTGCCTTTGCTGCTTCTTCAGCCGCAGTCTTCTCAGACAGCGCCTTCTCAGCGGCTTCGGCACGAGCCTGAGCCTTTTCAAGCTCGGATCGGTTCTGCTCCTCGAGTTCATCGAGACGTGCAGCCTTCTCCTTGAGCTCTTCGAATCCGGCGTACTTGCTTCGTTCCCGGTCGAGACGCCCAGCGATGAGCGCGTTCAGCTCCTCCTGGGTTGCGGGTGGCGTGAACCCTGCATTGTTGCCGCCGTTTTCGCCTGCCGGGTTATCCTGCTCAGTCATTGCTTGTTCTCTCTCACCTCGCTGTTGACCGCCGCGAGTGCTCAGCGTGCGCCCAAGAGGGCATGAAAAAAGCCCCCACCGTGGTGAAGGCTGGACCCGTTTTACGCGGGTAGTTTTTGGGATTGGAGTTCGCGCCATCGAGCCATAATGTCGGCGTCCGAAGTGAGTTCAGTACCGACCGCATCAGTGAAAGCACCGGAGTAGACGGCCATGTATTTCTTCTCCACTTCGGCCGCATACGAAGCGACCTCTGTTCCGGCGATGACGGGTTGCACGAGGCACCGGCATGTGTCGTGATAGTTCGACCCGAGCTTCTGCGAACCGCGCGCCTGGACGCCTCCACCGATGCCGCCAGAGAGTCGAGCACCAGTGGCGCTAAGCCCGGTCCGTGTCGAACCGCGACCAACCACGCCGCCTGCAGATGCTTCCGTGTTGTACACGGCACCGCGCGAGGCCAGCATTTTGCAGAAGTCGCACGCGTCAGCCCGGGGGAAGCGCTGAAACTTGACGATCTTGCCAGCCTCGTCACGAGTCACGTTCCCGTAGCGTCGGTTCTTGCGTGCCAGGAAGTTCGAGATCACGCCGCGCTCCACCGTCAGGCGTGCAGCGTCGTACATCATCCGCTCCGACGCCCCGGAAACACGAGTCAGAACCGTCGAATCCAACGACGAATCCGCCATCGGCGCGACCGCCCACCGAACCATGCCATCGATCTTGTCGGCACCCGGAAGATACGTCGCGGCCGGCACATTCGCTGTGATCGCGTACAACTCTTCAAGCAAGACTGCCGACAAGTCTGATGCTGCGCCAAGGAACGGGTCCATCAGGTCGGGGATCGCGAGCTTCAGCATTTCGCGCGCCTCAGCGACGTCCAACTGGCGGATTGCAGAGACCACCGAGTTCAGATCCCGGGAAGCTGCAGACCACAACCGCCCAAGATCCGCACGATGCTGTTCAAGCGCAGCAACCGACATGAACGACCACCACCATTCGATATGCGATGTCCATGCCGGTTACTCCGCTGTGCCGCCTTGTGCGTCCTGCTGAGATCGCAAAGTCGCCACCAACGCCGAAGTTCCACTCTTGCGGCGATCCGCTTTCAGTCGCTCCAGAGTCGGACCATCATGCCCGAAGCCCTCAAGCGCGACATCAGAATCAACCATCCACGGGAACGCACTGATCTCTTTCGACATTGCATCCGCGATCGCGGCACGCGTCGGAGTCGACGGGTCACGCCATAGTGGGGTGAACGACGCCACTTCGAGCGCCTCAGCCGCACCGAAGTCGCTCCCCGCCATGACCGCTACCGTGTTGGTCGCCAGACTCACTCGTGCCGCACTCAGCCACGAAATCTCGTCCTCAGCGATCGACACCAATTCGGCCTCGTGAGCAATGATCGCTTCCGCCGAAGACGGGTTGTCATGGAGGATGCCGAGATAGCTCGCCGGGATCGAAGTCTCTCCGGAGAACATCATCGCGACCGACCGCAAATGATCCGAGTGAGGCTGCATCGACATCTGAGCGAACTGGCCGACCGTGACGCGCTGATTCTCGTACTTGTCCTCGTCATCCGGGACCGCGAGAAGGCCACCAAGAACGGATTCCCACCCGGTACGCGGTTCACCGTTCGGGCCAGTGAACATGTCCTCCGTAGCGCCCAGCATGTAGCGCTGCGGTGAGGAGAAGAACTCTGCCGAGACTTCCTGGCGAAGCATCACGCGCACCGCCATGTCGGTCAACGCCATCACAGGTCGAGTGATGCGCGACTTCCCGAAAGGACGGTCCACACGCCCGCCCACCACGTAGGCGGTACACAAGACGCGGCCCGGCGTGCCGGCGTGCTCGTCAATGACGCCCCAAGAGTTACCCAAGCGCCCAAGCTCGAGCGTCACACCTGGCAAGCTCAGATTGAATCCGCCAGACACCAGCTCCAGAGCGGCAACAATCCGCCGTGAACGGGGGTCTTGGATCGCAGTTGCGGTCAGCGCCGAGCACACTGTGTGCAGCACTTCCGGCTCACCGATACTCGTGTCACCCGCAGAGGTGAACACGAACGACGCCCCATGCCGTGCCGCCGACTCCAAAGCCATGCGCTCGACCAGGCGAACGTCTGCGGTCTTGAAATGCTCGTTGACCTCATCCAGAAGCTCAGACTCAGTGGTGCTCGCAAAGAGCTGCGGCCGCAGACGGCGAGTCAGGACCGCGCACGCCTTATCCGGCCAACCCAGAACAGCCTGAAACGACGCCATATGAGGAGGAATCGAAAACCCCACCTGATCCAACGTCTTCTTGCTATCCGCATACCGGTCGCGCAACACGTTCCTACGCTTCACACGATTCAACTGATCGTGCAGCTTATTGAACGTCTTCCGCTCATCCTCAGTCAGTTCGCGCAAGAGATCACCGACCCATCACCATTAGCTTCCGCTGACCACCCTCAACAGGCTTCGCGGATCGTCGGTGCAGACCAGCAAACGCCAGAGTCGCTGCAACCAACGGAGAAATATCGACATGCGAAGAGCCCGCCCACTTCCAAAGCGTGGACTCCCCGTCTTTACGGCCAGCACCAGCCACCGCATCATTAAGTTCCGGCTGCGAGGTATGCACCACACGGCCCTGAGATATCGAATCGAAGAGCGACCCACACGCTCGCAGGTACTCGCGGTACTTCACCGCCCAAACCCGGATTCTGAGTCGTCTCAGCTCACCAAGGATCGTTCCCGTAGCAGCGAGCTCATCGATCACGATCGCGACCGGGCTGTACTGCTCTTTTAGCTCAGCTAAACGCTCAGCAACCCAATCGGTTCCGACGCGGCGATCAATGACAACCAGTGACGTGCGACCGTCCCCCAGCTCGCCGGCCATCACAATGGATGCCGAATCACGGGATCGCGGGATATCGACCGCAAACGCGACACGACCAACCTCGCGCGTCTCCGTCTCGACCTCGAGCGGGTCGCCAGCAGCATCGTTCCAAGCCGCAGCAGGGATGATTCCGCCGCCGCCAAGCTTCGCCCAGATGCCCAACCGTTCGCGCTTGAAACCTTCGTCGTTGCCCGTCTCCCCCACGAGGGTGTCGTACTCGTCTTGAACGAACTCCTCTGAGATGCGGTAGCCCAGGCTCGGGTTCGCCTCGTACCAAGCGTCCCGGTCTAGCGGGTCTGCGTCGTCCGCAGAAGACCACTCGTAGTAGGCCAGACGGCCGGGCTCATCTTTCTGCGCCTGTGCACGCAGCGAAGCCAGGAGGTCCGAGTCCAGCATGCCCGCTGACGAGGTGAACCAAACCTGCGGGTTGCCCTCGATCGACTTCGCCGCCATCGTCGGCAACAAGGCATCCATCTCGGCCGCCTTCAGCGCGTAGGCCTCATCGAGGACCACAAGATCACCCGTGAAGCCACGACCAGAGCCAGACGAGCGCGCCGCGAACTGCAGCACGTTTCCGTTCTTCATCGTGATCGACGGCTGATTGCCGGTACGGAACCCGTCAACGTCTCGAATGTCAGAGCTCGCCGCCATTCCCGCGCCGCCCTTGACCTCGCCCAGCAGGGGCGACGCCTTGATGCGGTTCATCAGGGCGATCATCGAATTGTTCGCCGTCTTGAACTCGTGCGCCGTGTGGATGATGACGCCCTCGTTGAACAGCAGCAAGCCGGCGAGCTCGCGCGCTTCAAGGACCGCGTTCTTGCCGTTCTGACGAGGCACCACCAAGCAAGTACGGAATGCAGACCACCGGCCATCAACTCGTTCACCGAGAGAGCCACGAAGAACATGCTCTTGCCAGGGGTACAGCCCCAACCCAGCGACCGCCGCAAGGTCGACCGCATCATCAGCAGCCGACGTATGAAACAGCGGGTACGACTCAATTCGAGGAAGCTGCGAGCCTCGCCGCACGCTTTCGAGCGATTTCGTCAAGCGCGCTCACCTCCGGCTTGCCCTCAGACTCGAGCTTCTTGATCAACGCAACGATTTCCATGCGCTGCTTCGCCAACGCCGCAGCACCTTGCGCGACACCGGAATTCATTTGGTCTTTGATCCACTGCAGCGTGGAGTAGGCCTCAGCGAGCTCATCGATATGACTGTCCGCAGAAGGTACGTCCGGGACGATCGACATCACACTTCTCACCTGGGCAGCCTGCGCAGCACGACGTTCATCCGAGCGCCGCTGCTTATCGGCAGCAACAGCAGCCAGACACTCAGCACAAGCCGATTCCCCATTTCGGAGATGCCGACGATACGCCGCCAACGTGCCACACGGCTTCAGAGGAGCAGCCACAGCAACCTCCATGTCAGAGCCATACCCCATGTGTCAGACCGGAGCATGCCCCTGTGTAAAAAATCAGTATGCCGCGGGTCTGGCGGTGCGGGGCGGGGGAGGGAGGCCCCCCACTAGGCCGTGTCAGGGTTCCGGGCTAAGGGATCTTGTATTTTCGGGCCTTGGGTCACCATTTGAGTGCGGTGGTTGGGGCTTGGGTGACTGTTGTGACGCGGTTTGATCGGCTGCTGTTGCATGAGCGGTGTGCTGCTCGGATCTCGCCGTATAGGTGTCCGCCGTTGGCCCGTGGTTGGACGTGGTCTGCGGTGAATGCGTCCTTGTGTTTCCATGGCAGTGTGTAGTCGATGGGTTTGAGGCATAGCCAGCAGTCGTGGCGTTGGGCTTTGAGCGCTGCGGTTCGTTTGCGGTATGTGCGGTCGTCTAGTCCTCGCATTGTGCACTCCTTTGTGTGCGTCGCGTGTTCTGGTTGCCGCACGTTTACGCGCTCAGCCGTCCGTAGAGCGCGTTAGCCAGGCGTGCACGAGCCCCGTGGTTGCGAGTGGGCGCTGTTACCCGGGGTGCCCCGGGAGGCCCGGGTTCGGGTACACCCCCGGGAATGGTTGACCCCCTGGGCATGATGCCCCCGGTCGGGTATGTGCTCCCCCGGGGTTTTGCCCCCCTGGTTTTCGGGGGCGCTTCGTCGGGCCACTCTCAACAGGGTCGAATGTCCGCCCAGGCGAGTACTTTTAAATCACTGAACCCTCTGGATTCTTCCGCGGCGTTGGTTCGGTAGAGAGCCTGTCGTCCATGTTCTGCTGCGCAGTGCCCGCATAGAGGTGGTTGGGGTTCACGCATGCGGGGTTATCGCACGTGTGGCAGATCATCAGGCCTGGTGGGATCTCACCTCGGTAAGTTTCGTAAGAAATCCGGTGGGCTTTGTGTTCAACGTTCTTTTGCCCGTGCCGTTCGCTAAGCACGCCGTACCCGTAGATACTCAGGGTTCCTTGCCAGTTCCAGCAGTCCTGGTCTCCTGCCGGGGTGAACTTGGTATAGAAGCGGTCGATGATCGCGGCCTTTGGCCGGCCTCCATGTAACCGGATGAGCGGGTCACCGTTGCTCTTCCAACGCTTGTAATGGAGGTTGCAGTAACCCCGCCCAGACCAGCCCGGTGAGTCACACCCGTCGACCGCGCATACCTTCCTGCGGCGAGGCTCGGTGGCTTCGACGCTTCCAGTCCTCAGTTTCCGAGAGTAGTGAGTAGCGCAAAGCTCTTTCGCGTAAAAGGGCGCATCACAGCTGGGAACCTCACATGATCGCTGCTGGCGCTCGCGAAGTTCAGTGCTGCCTGTCTGGAGAAGCCTGGAGTAATGAACCGAACACAGCTGTCGTGACCGTACTGGCTCAGCGCAACCGTCAACTGTGCAAGCTGCGCCTCGCCTGTCCCTGAGAAGCTCAGATCCACCGGGAGAGCCGTGCTTACGCAGCCGCGCATAATGTACGGAGCACAGGCCTTTCGATCGGTACGTGCGATCGCAACGGTCGATTGTGCAGAGTCTTGGCATTCTTGCCTCCCATGTCGGTGGGTACAGAAAAAGCCCACCGCGACGGGGATCAATCCGTCCGTGGGCACTCACCCCCGACAGGGCGAGCAGTTCGTGTTCCTAGTTGTTACTGCGCTCGAATTGCTCATCTTGGCAGCAAGCGGCCGCAGCTATCGCCGAACCTTCGTACGTTCGTCCGCAGTATTCACATGCTGGTTGTTCAGTCATCTTCGACCTTTGCTGCGCTGGGTGACTCGTATGGTCGCCCACAGTAGGTGCACTTAGTCACAGTCGCTCCCGATGTCGTCGGCGTCTTCCAGCAACCAGGCGCCCTCATCTTCGGGTGGTGCTTGCTGGTTGAGCATCCGGATCAGGGTTTGCATGACCGCCTCCATACCCAAGGTTGTGCGCCTACCCTTGGGTAAGCGCGACGATTCTCCGACCGTTGTAGATCGTTTCTCCGTTGCGAATGCGGTGCACTTGGGGCCAGTGTTGCCCCTCACCGTGGAGGAGTGAGCCGAACCCTTGCTGCCAGTCTTCGATCACGCGTGCGCTGCTGCCGTCTGCATGGAGTGCGCCGTGCACTGAGGGCACTCGGCCGTCCGTGTGGCAGAGTGCGCCGGGGTTCGCCGAATACGATTCGATCGGTTCACCGCGGGGTCCGATGACGGTTCGGTAGATGATCTCTTGCCGGTGCGTGTGTCCCGCCCACGTGTTGATGTGGGGTGCTTCGTGGGCATACTGCGACATCGTGGAGCCTTTGCTGTTGGCGCGGGTTCCGTGAATGTTGCGAGTGATGTCGTCGTCCCAGTAAGCGGCTGCAGGGTAGGCGTCCATGTACTCGATGTTGAGTTCGTCTAGGCGGAGCAGGTTCGGGAGCGACATAACAGGCCACGCTTCGGGCATGTTCGCCACCCTTAAACCGAATGCTGCAAGCGCGTTACTTTCGATGAACGATTGCATGCGCTTGTCGTGGTTGCCTTCAATCACGATGATGCGTGAGTTGGGTGCGACGGCTCGCAGCATGGCGAGCATCTTGTGTCCGTCGTTCAACGCCATCTGCGTGGTGCGTGCGAACCCGGCTTCTTGCACGTACTTGCCTTGCGCGGCAAGGTCAAGGAAGTCTCCGAGGATCACGATCGTGTTGGGTTGCTCGAGGCGGCACACTTCGATGAACACGTTGATCGCTGACCAGTCGTGGAACGCTTCGTACGTGTCCCCTACTGCCCGGAACCCGATCTGTGTGTCTCCGGCTTTCAGTGACAGTGTCAGGCCGTTGCGAGCGGGCACAGTAGGGATGCTGGGCACCGATACCGAGACGGGTGTTGCGGGTTGGATGACCGGCCACTCAGGACCGCTCTCGCTGCCCCGCTTCTGCCGCACGTCGTAAAGCTTGTTCCACACGCCACCATCGGGGTTCGTGGTGAACCCGTACCCGAAGGTGATGGTGTCGAGGTCTTCGCCGCGTTCGATGAGGAAGCGCTCGAAGTCTTCGCGACCCCATGGCTCGTTGGAGGATCGTGAGTGCTTAGAGACGCCGTTCGAGTCGGTGAGGCTGTACTCGCCGGCTTGCGGGGTTTCTTGCTCGATCTGATCAGGCTCTACGTTCACGTCTTCCAGCCCGAGGCGCTTCCTCGCGCGACGAACGGAAGACTCGTGACATCCGAGAGCGTTGGCGATTGCGACGTTCGAGAGCCGCGCCGCAACGAGATCAGGCACGCGGCTGTCATCGATTTGTCCAGGATGGTTCGCCAATGAGTCCTCCTGAGAGTGTTGGGTATCCGCGCTACTCGACCGCGTGTGCGTCTGACAGCGCTTGTGTGCTCCGGTGGTGGGCGGATACTCAAGAAGATGGGGCGTGATGCGGCACGTTCTGGCGTTACCGCTACCCAGTCATCCACAGTGCGACCGGTATGCCGCAACCTGTGGTGTGGTTTCCCGTCACGCGCGGGAAGATTTTTTCCGCAAGCGCCATTCCCGCAAGCGTCTGGCTCGGCACGTCTTGCATACTCGAGTGTCAGACACACCACTCCGCTGCATATACGTGTTCTCGCGAGTGAATTTATGGCCCGCAGGGCAGAGCAATGATCCATCAAGGTCAACTCGCCCAGGTCGATTAGCCGCGATCAGAAGGCCACGCTGCAGGTTCTCCCAGTTCGTCACAACCTCGAGATGTGAGGGATTTACGCAAGCCTTAACCCTGCAGAGATGATCAACTACATTCCCGTCGGGGATCTCTCCCACGCTTAGCTCGTAGGACACGCGATGTGCTGTATAAGTGGATCCCTTGCATGAGAACTTCCCATACCCGTTCCGCTTGCCGCTATGGACTGGCCCGACCCATAACCAACATTCGCCAGCGACGCCGCTTCCATTTGTAAGCGGGTCATCAACATAAGCCGTGCCACCACGCTTGTTCACTAAGCCCCAAAACGAGATTCCTGCATCCCTCGTTATCTGGGGCCGTGTTTTGGGCGTGCTAGTCTTCGTCATGTCGAACCTCCAGAGTTCGGCCGCAACCCCGGCTGTTAGCGCAGCGCGGGGTTCTTGCATAGAAAGAGCCGCTTACGGCGGCCAGTCGGGTCCGTTACGTGGACCATCCGGGCGCAAAAAAGGCCGCTACATGAGCGGCCTACTTGTCAGTAGGGACACTTCTCCCTGACCTGCTAACAACGTTAGCACTTTAGAACTTACGACGCAAGCAACCCTCGCAAGTCGATGCCGCAAGCGGCGAGCACTTCCGCGTTCTGGTCCGCGCCGACCGTGTATCCGAGCTGAGCGATGGCGTCCCATCCCGCCCAGATCGCGGCACAATCCGGGTTTCGGCATTCCGCTACGGGTGCTCGCATGTCGGCGTACTCGATCCACACCGCCGCACGTCGCTTGGGTTCGCTCACACCATCCCCGACTGGTTCGAGTAGCCAGCGCTCGCCGCAGCGCGGGCACGGGACGGTGAGTTCCATGCGTCTCGTGCGGTCGTCCCATTCCTGTTCGATTTCGAGCACCCATCCCGGGATCGCGTCGGTGATGCGTTCCCACTGCTGGTCGTCGTCCAGGTCGCCGGTTGCGCGTTGTGTTTTCGCGGCATCCCACGCGTCCCGCAGGGCCGCTTTCGCGTCGCGCATGATCGGCAGGTAGAGCGCTTCCCGGAGCTGCCTCACACCCTTCTCGATGCGTTGCAGCAACCCGAGTGCGGCCATGTCGATCGGTGACCCCGTACCGCCCGAACCAGCTTGTCCGCGTTTCACCTGTTCCGTGATCGCGTCGTTCAGCCAGTCGATGAGTGCGGGCCATTCCACGGGTCCGGCTTCGGTGAGTTCCGTGTGTGGTTCAGTGAGGCGCGTAACAGCACGCTCAGTCGATTCCATTGCGTCTCCGATTCTGCGATCGCCGCGCCTCGGCAACGATCCGGCTGATTACTGTCTTGCTTCGTTCCAGGGCTTCGACCCAAGCCTTGCGCTCTGCTTCGATGCACTTCTCCGATCTGGTCTCCATCCATCCGTTCTCGCGATTTCCGGGGTCGCACCCGCAACGGGCCATGTTTCCCTCCCTTGTACGTGAAAGGCCCCCACCCGGGATAAGGGTGAGAGCCGTGAATAGGTGACGTGTGTAAGCGTCAGGTTTGGGGCGAACTGACGTGTTTAGCTGTCAGCTTCGAGGCGGCATCACGAACGATCGAAACTGCGTGACGGTGCGCACCCGCTGACGCAGCCGACTTTGAATGCGCGCTCACTCCACGCCTTCCGCCATCGTCCGCAGCGTTCAACTTTTCGCACACTGCGAGTAGTGCTTTCTCGGCGGCTGCACGCTCCACCTCAGCAAGCCAGCCATCGAAGCGTGCCGCATGGAGTTCTCGCGATTTGCCGTCGTTGTGGGAATCGTCCTGCCCGTCAACGTATGCGTCCCGCACGAACTCAGTGTCCGGCGTGTATTCGCTCATTTCTTTCCTCGTTTCTGTTTCAACAACTCCCACCCACGAACAGCCTCAACCCGGTAACCCGACATGCGCTCTACCCATGCAGGGTCCGTGTGATCCGTCGCGTGCTGGGTGGCGTCCGGTTGAGTGACACTGATTAGGGCACAACCCGGGACAGGGCACGGATGCCAGGTCATGCCGCGGCCCGTTCCACCTGCGCAAGAAGCTGTTCACCGATCCAATGCGTGTACGCCGGCGGGATCGCTTCACGGAGCCCATCACGGTTCGCCCAGGGCATCCCCATGACTTCTCGGCCGCGGTCGACTCCGGAGAAGTTGCCGACGATGTGCATGAACTCGCCAGGCTGCGGCGGTCGCCCCATCTTCGTTGTCCGGGCGACGTGCACCGGATGCTCAGGTGCCGTGAGCTCCCAGTTCGTTTCAAACAGACGGTGCCGGTAGGTCTCGAGCCCGAACATCGTGCCGCATAGCTCGACCGGATCGTTGAGTGGAGCACCGGGCACGTTCTCGATCACGAACGGCTTGCCGAGCTCGCGCAGCACTTCGCGCGTCGGCTCGATCAAGTCGGGGTGATCGTTCCCCATGATCTTCTGCGCGTTCGTGTGAGCCTGGCACGGCGGCGACGCATGAATGGCATCGAACTTGCTTCCGTAGTGCTTGGCGAACGCGACAGCATCGGCCGTGAAGAAGTCGAACGGGTACCGTGGCTGGGCCACAATATCGACGCCGTACACCTCGAACCCAGCATCTGCATATCCTCTAGACGCGCCACCCTGACAGCAGAACAGATCAAGTAGCTTTGGCTTCATTGGTCGTTGCCGATCTGCCCGTCAACGATTGCGAGCAAGGCGCCAATGTCTTCGTTAGCCTGCCCCTCACCGTAGACAGAGAAGGCTCTACGGTTCTTGATCTGCGCAACTATGCCCTCGGCATCGTGGTGCTCGTCCGCTGGATCGGCGGACGCAGACGCTGAGAGAGCAGCAGTCGCGACCCTCGCGTAGTCGGCCCTGTCGCCGGGCAGCAGCTCCTCCCATGCCCGCATTGGATTCTCTGAGAACTGCCTGTCGCCACCCGCAGCCCAAGGGTCAAGCTCGTAGATCGCGCGTGCTGCGGCTTCGATCTGTTCCTCGGTCGCGCCCCCTTGCACGGGTGTCGAGAGCACTTCGAGGATCATGTCTGCTGTGCGATTGATGGGGCCCATACTCGTTCCCGCGTAGTCGCTGAGTGGCGACATGCTCAGCGCGTCAATCACGCGCTCCCGCAAGGTTTCCTGGTTCACCATTCGGTCCTCCTTTCGTTGTGAGGGGCCAGCCGTAGCCAGCCCCTCCGGGCAAAACGAAAGCCTCGCGGGTTAGCGAGGCTTGGTGTTACTCAGGTGCGGGTTAGAAGGGTTGCTCATCGAACCCTCCCCCGAATCCGCTCGCGTCCTGTGCGCTCCCCTGTGGCGTCCCCCATGCCTGTTGTGGCTGCCGGGTCGCGGGATGACCTGAACCGCCGCCAGAGCCGCCGCTGGAAGCCTTCTGCGCGGTCGCGGTAGCGAACCGCAGCTCCGGCCCGATTGCTTCCACTTCAAGGTTCAGTCCGGTGCGCTGTTGGCCATCCTTCTCGTACGACTGCTGCGTGAGCCTGCCCTGCACAATCACCGACGTGCCCTTCACCAGCGATACCGCAATGTTGTCAGCGATCGCCCCGTACGCACGGCAACCTAGGAACAGCGCTTCACCGTCCGACCAGTCACCCGACTGACGGTCACGCACGCGCGGTGTTGACGCGATCCGGAACGTCACCCACGACTTACCCGCCTGGCTGACACGCGGCTCCGGGTCCGCCACCAGATTTCCTACAACAGTGATCAGCGGTTCGCCGGCCATTACTTGCCCTCCTTTGTTGCTTCCAAATCGATCACGCGCGCATACCGCCACACAGATGAGCCCGCCTCGCGTCTCGCCTCACTCTCGGTCGCGTAGTACCCGGTTCGCGTCCATGCGTACTCCTCATCGTCGCGATTCTCGACCGCGAACTGATGCCCCTGCTCAAAGATGACCTTGCTCACTGTTCCTCCTGTTGCTTCACGTATTCGACGGGCACCTCGAAGCCCTGTTGCAAACGCATCCCGAGATCGATCATCTTTTTGCCGATGTCGAGCAGCTCCTTGACCAAGAAGTCGTTTGTCACCGTCACTGTCTCTGGCGATTGAGCCACCTAGGACACCTCCTCCTGTTGTTCGAGTCGTTTCACGAGCTCCTGGATCTTGTCCGGCCTGAACCCGGACCAATGCTCACCACCAGCAACCACCACCGGGGCAGCCATGTGCCCCAACCCCTTCACCAGTTCCAAATTCACCGGGTCCAAGATGCTTGCCGTTTCGAACTCGACACCCACATCAGTGAGTTTCCGTTTCGTCATCACACACTGCTGACAGTGGTCTTTCTCGTACACAGTCACCTGCATTCGGTTCCTCCTTCCGGCCATGCGGCCTCACCTGCAAGCGCCACCAACAGCGCCCGCCAATCAACAACACCCGACTCAACCGACTGGCACACCGAAGCCACCCACGAACGGTCACCATCCCGCACCGCATCGATCAGGCCACGCGCGACAGGGGTCACAGCCTGCAAACGCTGCTCAGTCACAGAACCCTCCGCAACTGGTGCATCTGCTGGCCCTTCTGCCACGCACCCAAACCCAGCCGCCGCCGAATACGCGACACCGTACGATCAGTGCAACCAAGCCGGTCAGCAATCGCAGGATCAGACCACCGCCACGCCCACAACTGACGCACACCATCCTCACGATCGAGCACGCCAGAACGATTACCCACGCCCCTCACACCCTCGGATCTCCGTCGCACGGGGGAAGTGCTCACGCCACCACCCGCATACCGTGTAGGACATGAGCAACACCGAGAAGAAACGACTCAACTGGTGGGCCGCGTTCATCGGGTTCGGAATGATCCTGCCGATCGCATGGCTCTCGTTCGACAACTTCACGTCGGCGATCATCATGGCCGGTTCCGCAGGCGTCGCTGGGCTCTTCCTTTTCCCGGTCAAGGCTCGCTGACTCATCACCCCTCACCTCGCAACGTCGCGAGACGGTCGATCAGGTCGACCCGTTTGTCGCAGACCGACGCGCTCCCATCGCAGGTCCATCCCACATAACCCGATCCGAGTCGGTTGGCGTCGGCGATCATCTCCGCGAGCTTCGTTTCGTCTACGTCGGACGGGGCGGCGAGAGCGTCAGCGGCCCACTCGACGCCGTGCACGAACGCACGCCGCTTCAACTCCGCCGGGTCGAACTCGACACCATTGCACAGCGCTTGCAGCCCCAACTTGTAGCGCTCCGCTTCCGCGTGAGCCTCATCGATCAGCTTCTCGCGGTCGCCTGTTACCGTTGCCGCATGATCCTCACCCTCGGCCTGACGCTCCTCGGCATCGTGGTGCTCGTCCGCTGGATCGGCGGACGCAGGCGCTGACGATCCCACGACCTCGAGCCGCCGGAATGGGGCGTAGAACTCGGCGGATGCGCGAATGCGACTCGCCATAGAGAACACCCCATCGCCGTACCGGTGCCAGACGTTCCCGAGCCGGTCGCAATACAGCCCCGGTTCGGTGGGGGTGGCGGCAAGGTCTGCCGCGGTGGGGGTCGAACGGCGCACCCCGAGCTCGCGCAGGATCGTCTGCACGCGTTCGCCGATCTCGGGGTCAGTCACGAGTTCAGCGATCAGTGCCGTCTCACCCACGGCTTCGATCTGTTCCTCGGTCGCGCCACCCTGCACGGGTGTCTTCTGGTTCGTCATTCGTCATCCTCCTCGATCTCGGGCTCGAGCTCGGTGTGCTCGCATGGCTTGCGGTCGGGCGGTGAATAACTGCCCATGTGCGGGTGCCGAACATCCTTGATCCGGCGACCGTCGCGCTCCCAGGTCGTCTCGATGCGAGGGTCACCGAACTCTCCGTAAGCATCGGTGAGGCTCGCGGCAACACTCCAGCCCTCGTAGCGGCCGTCCGCATGAAGAATCGCGTCGCGCTCATCACAGGTCAGCTTGCGTGGAAGCTCGCAGGCGTTGTGGTTCGTCATGGTGTTCTCCCTACAGTCAGTGAAAGCGGGGACACGTTCGGCCCCGCAAGTTGATTCGTCATAAGATCCAGCTCCGATCCGGCACACGCGAGACCACGCCGCAGCGTCCGCAGAACGCGGGCTCGGTGAGATCCGTCGAGCCTTCGTTGTTGCTGCAGTCCCAGCAGCACTTCGTCACGCCGACCGTTCGCGGCAACATGCTTACCGTGAAGTTCGACTTTGCCTGATTGCAGGCCACGCAAGCTACACGCAGGTTCCAGGACCGATCCGCCATCCCAACATTGGCTGGCACAAACGACGAACGCGGCACGAGATGATCTATCTCGGCCGCGCCCCTCTCCACCTGGCAGTGACACATCCAACATCGGGACCCATCACGCTCGAACAGCAGATGCCACATCTGCGGGTCCAGGATGGTCCGCTCTTCACGGTTCCGAACCGGATACCGTTCAGCCTCCCAACCCGTGAGCCCAGCAAGGAGTTCGTCCACTGCATCTCCGATCGTGATCATGCGCTCTCCCAAGGCCAGTCCATGCCGCGCGTCAGAAACGACGGCCACTTACGTTCATCACGGTCACCACGCCACCGCTTCAACTCGACATCACCGTTATCGAGCGGATGCAATCCGAACCCGAACTCGGGCCACCCCATGAGCGCTGCCGACCCGCGCGGCCGAAGATCCCGGGCACCATCACCGGAACCCTTCGCTGCGTGCGCTTCCATCAGCAACGCGAGGCCGCGTTCCCGCAACGAGTCGAGCGCGACCAACAGGGGTGCAGCGTCGTCATCGGTTTGGATCGCACCGTGCGTGATCTTGTACAAGGGGCCGATGTATAGCAGGTCCGGCTTGTACCGGTCGACCAGACGGTGAATCTCCCCCAGGTGGACGCCGCGGGTGACGTCGATGCGGTGGCCGGCGACAACCATCATTTCGTCGGCAGGGTTCAGCGCCCCCTCTTCGCCAGCAAGCCGCGCGGTGTACCGGGTCGCACGCCGCCACTGCTTCTCAGTGTTCTCCGCATCCACCACGAGCACACGGGCAGGCTGCATGAGCGACGCAGACTTCCGCCCCGTGCTGATGTCCACATCACGCATCAACGGGTGCAGGCCCGCCGCCGCCATCACGCAAATCTGACGGGCCAGGGTCGTCTTGCCCGCACCCTCCGCACCGGTCAGGATCAGTCGGTCCTGCCGCTCGAGCAGATCCGGGATCACCCAGTCATACGAGTCCGACCCCTGAAGGATGTCACCCAACGGTTTCGCTTCGAGCTTCCCCGTCGACGCACCATCGATCGAACCGTCGATCATGCCGCGTGCCGTCGTCAGAAGCTCAGCAGGGGCCACCCCAGTGTCCCTAGCCTGCGAGATGAGCAGTTGCCCAACCTCAGACGCGGAACGGCGCAGAGCGTCCGTCCTGACCGCTCTCGCATACGACGACGCACCATGCGTGTACGTGCCCGGCGTCTCCCACGACATCACATCCGCGAACTCAAGCCCACGCACACCCCATGCCGGGAACCGGTCAACAACTTCGACCACACCAACCGACTCACCCTTGGCCAGCATTCCGCCGACCTGCTCGTAGATGATGCCCAACCGGTCGTCAGTGAAGTCGGCCCGGTTCACAAGATCCTCAGTCATCTTGTACGTACGACCGTTGGCGAGGATCGACGCCAGGAGGTTTCGTTCCGCGATGGTGCCCGTCATGCGGTACTCCTGTTCATCCAACCGTCACCACTCGCACGCGGCTTCGGTTTCGCTCTCTTCAGCCACGTCGTGAATGCGGCGTTCCATCGGGCAGCGTGCCGGTCGTGCGTTTCCGCATGCAGCCGGAACGCATCAGCCTCCGCAGCAACATCGATACCCTTCTCGCGGCCGATGTCGTAGTGGTTCTTCGTCGGCACCCAATCGGATGGAAGACGAGTCTCTTTCAACTTCGCTTCGACGGAGGAAGAACTATCTTTAGATAGTTCTGGGGTCGGGGACGGGGAAGCCGAACCAAGTCCGAACTCATCCCGAACGTTCGGACTTGGTTCGGGCGAACGTTCGGGCGAACGACGCTTACGGTTCTCCCGAACAGCCTTCATTCGGGCCGCAGCAGCCTCCCGATCCGCAAGTACGCTCTCTCGCGTCGGCTGATACTTCCCCCAGTCATGAAACTGCCACCCGCCCGGAACCTCGAGCCACAACCCCTCCCTGACAAGCTCACCAGCAAGGTCAGAGCCATGCGGCCACGACTCAACAAACCAGGCCTCAACGAACCCATCAGTCAGGTAAGACATTGCGTGCGACCCGGCGAGCGTCCACAGCCCCATGGCCTCCAGCCCAGCACGGCGAGCCTTCGGGTGCGCATGGAGCTGGTCATCAACTTTGTACCAGGCCAAGTGGCACCTCCTTTCAGTACGGTGTTGTGTCTACTTCTCTGCGTGTGCCGTCATCGTTCAGATAGAACACGCGCTTGTCCGGGTAGTGGACGGGGATGGTTTCGGGGTTGGCGTGGAGGCTGATCTTGATGCCCCGATCGCGTGCTTCGCTCGCCATCTGGGAGTCGGATTCGATGAGTCCGTTCGTGATGGAGCACAACCACAACACGTTCGACAGACGATGCTTATTCCGCCGCCCACCCATACCTCCCTGACGGTGCTGCGGAACCAGCGTGTCCGTCCCACACGACTCCCCATGCCACACACAAACATGCCCATCACGAGCCGTCATCGCGCGCAAGACAGCCTTCGGGGTTGGCTTACCCATCGCGTACCCTGTCGAGCACTTCTCGCATCCGGACATAGGTTCGGGGAGCGCGACCCATGCACCCCTTCAATTCCTCCCGCAGAAGGGCCACAAGCTCATCCCAAATTTCAACAAGGGCAGCCCATTCCGATGATCGCGACGCCATTTCTGGAAAAACGAGCTTTGCTACCGGATGTTGATCTAGGAGCTTCACGCACCGGTTGAGGTCTCCCACGTCGTAAGGGTGGTCGTCGCGTAGGCGATACCTCCCCACCCGCTGCCCGGTGAGATGCGAGACAATCGCCTCAGACGAGATCCCCCGCTCCCCGGATGCGAGCCAGTCCGTGAACATCGTCAGGGGAAGTCTTTCAGTCATTACGGCACCTCTATTGGTTGTGTTCGGCATGTGCACGCATGAGTAAGGCCGGGGCGGTCAGTAACCCATCCCCGGCCTTCGCAACGGTCATGCCATATCGGCGGATCGAACATCATTCGATCTCCACCGGCTTCTCGATGAAGAACTCCGTCACTGCGATGCCGTCTTGCGTGATCGACATGAACGCTTTCGTGAGTTCCGCGATGTCGCGTGCGCCCCACTGTGCGAGGTCACGCTTCAGGTA